>JBBSJE010000248.1:0-9139 GCA_038257535.1 Polyangia bacterium | reverse complement strand
GGTTCGGCGCACAACGTGGGCCTGGTGTGGAGGCACAGGGGCCTCAGCGTGGGGGCATATCAGTTTTGGAACCTCGAAAAAGTTAACGAGGTTCGCGATGACTTTTTCCGCGTAATGGTGGCTTATGAATTTTAAGTTCCTTTGGGCAAGCTTGGGCTTGGCCCTGGTGTTCGGCTGCGCGGATTTTTCACGCGGCGAATTCCCCCCCGTGCCCGACGCGGCGGTGCTTCCGGACATGGGCACAAGCGAAAACGATGCGGTCGGGGCCGAAACGCCCGATGGCCCCAGCGTGTCCTCGATCAGCTTCGCGGCTGTGCATCCGCTTCTCGTGTCCGCGTGCCGCGACTGCCACCGCAGCGGCGGCCAAGCGGCCAACACCACCTTGCTGCTCACAGGCAGCGAAAGCGTCGATCTGGCGACCACACTTCCGTACGTGAATCGCAACGATGCCGCCAACAGCCGGCTACTCACCAAAGCCACGGGCCGCAACCACGGAGGCGGCGCCACCTGGGCACCGGGATCCTCGCAGGCCGTCACCGTGCAGACATGGATACAACAAGGAGCGCAACCGTGATTCGCAACGCAAGGGCCAGGGCAATGACGATCAATCAAACAATGGGCAGGGTGGCCTTGATGCTGTTGGCTTTCACAGCGGGCTGTGCCGAGCTGGAAAAAGAAAAGCTGCCGGCCGTGATCACGTCGGGTGGTCACCAATTGCTTCTGGGGCAAACGCTGCAGCTCACAGCCACCACCGAAAACGCCACGGACACAGGCTACACGTTTGCCAGTGGCGCGCAGGCCGTGGCCACCGTGTCGCCCACGGGCCTTGTCACAGGTGTGGCACCGGGCGAGGCGATCATTACGGTTACAGGTGTGCCCAGCGGGGCCGTAGGTCGGCATCCTGTGGTGGTGGTTCTAACAGCCACAGACGCGATGCCCGCCGATGCGGGCGGTGATGCCACGGTGCCGCCCCTAGAGCCTGATTTTTCCCAGGTGCCGTACTACGAGAAGTGGGAACGGTCGCCTCACGCCGATGTCACCGCGGCGGCGTTCAACCACTGGAACAAAGACGGGGCGGTGCCCACCACCTGCGCGCGCTGCCACAGTTCTGAAGGCTTTGTTGACTACCTAGGCGGCGACGGTGTGCCCAACGTGGTGAACGCGTCCGCGCCCGTGCAATCGGTGGTTCGCTGCGTAACCTGCCACAACGAAGCGGCCACAGCGCTTAGCTCTGTGACTTTTCCTTCGGGCGTTAAAATAGAAGGGTTGGGGCCGGAAGCCCGCTGCATGACATGCCACCAAGGTCGTGCTTCGGGCGCCGATGTGGATGCGGCCATCACCGCCGCAGCGCCAGCCACCGAAGATACGGTTAGCGACATGTTGGGCTTCTTGAACATTCACTACTACCCTGCCGCGGCCACCTTGTACGCAGGCCAGGCGAAGGGGGGCTATCAATACGCGGGACAGGCTTACGATGTGCGTTTCCGGCACGTGCCGGGCTACGACACCTGTACCGGGTGCCACGATGCGCATTCCACCGAGATCAAATTCAACGAATGCGTCAGTTGCCACCCGCAAGCCACCGACTTGGCGGGCGCTCAGCAGATTCGCATGTTTTCGTCGCAAAACCGCGACTACGACGGCGACGGCAATGTGATGGAGGGTTTGGCGCAAGAGCTGTTTGGTGTGCGCGACAAATTGCTGGCAGCCATGCAGCAGTACGGAAAAGAAAAGAACGCACCCGTTTGCTACCAAGGCGCCACCTATCCGTACTTCTTCAACGACACAAACAACGATGGTTTGTGTGGCGCCACCGAGGTGACGTTTGCAAATGGCTTCAAACAATGGACGCCGCGACTGCTCAAGGCTTCCTACAACTATCAGATGGCCACCAAGGATCCGGGGGCGTTTGCACACAACGCGAAGTACTTGATTCAGCTGATGCACGATAGCCTCAACGCTTTGAACGAAGCTTTGGCGGTGAAGGTGGATATGGCACAAGCGGTGCGCCAGGACCGGGGCCACTTCAACGGCGCCAGCACGGCGGCGCGACGCTGGGATGCCGACGAGGCGGTTACAGCTTCGTGCTCGCGGTGCCATGGCGGCTCTGAGGGCTTCCGTTTCTATACCCGATACGGCGTGGGCTTGAGGGTTCAAGAAACGGCCAACGGGCTTGACTGCGCCACCTGCCACACCAATTTCAGCAGCACCTTCGACGTGCTGGCGGTGGCCAACACCACCTTCCCCAGCGGCATCGTGCGCACCGAGCCCGGCAACGACAACCTTTGCAGCAATTGCCACAGTGGGCGCGCGGCGAAAGCCACGGTGGATGGCGTGATTGCCAGCAACAATCTGCGGTTTTCGAACGTTCACTACGCGCCCGCGGCGGGCGTAAAGCTGGGAACGGCCACAAAGGTGGGCTACGAGTACGCTGGCAAAACCTACGCGGGGCCGCTTACGCATATGGGCGGGGTTCAGTGCACGTCGTGCCACGATGCGATTGCCAGCAAGCACAGTTTCTTGATTGAAGATGCGTTTGCAGAGCGGTGCCGCACTTGTCACGCCGACGCTTTGGGCAACGCCCAAAACATCCGCATGGTGCATTTGGCCGACTACGACGGCGACAACAACACAACCGAGGCGCTCAAGGCCGAGCTTGATGGCCTGGCTGCCAGGCTGCTGGCGGCGATGAAAGCCACGGCGAACCCCAAGATTTGCTACGCGGGCTCGAACCCCTACTTCTTCATCGACACGAATGCAAACGGCACATGCGATGGCAATGAAGCGGTGTCTGCCAATAGCTACAAGCCGTTCACCCCGTCCCTGCTGAAGGCGGCGTTCAACTATCAGCTTGAGCACGTTGAAGAAGGGGCCTGGGCCCACAACTTCAAGTACATGGGGCAATTGCTTTACGATTCGATCGAAGACTTGGGCGGCAACGTCGCGGGTCTAACCAGGCCCTAAGCGCCGCAAGCGCGGGGACAGCCACGCGTCCAACGAGGCTTTCCCCGCGCCGGCCACAACCAACCACACCAGGGCGGCGCCGTAGACGGTTTCGTCCAGGGTGAAGAAGCCTGCGATGCCTTCAATCTCAGACCACTGCGCGGTGGCGATGGCCACCACCATGGTGCCGCCCAGAAATAAAGCGGCCACGCGCGTGCCCAACCCCACAATGAGGGCAAGGCCGCCCAGCAATTCCACAAGCGACACAAACAGCGCTTGGACGCCGGGCGCGGGAATGCCCAAGCTTGCGAAGAACTCCGTTGTGCCGCTGAGGTTGTGCAACTTGCCCCAGCCCGCCTGCGCGAACAGAACGCCCAAGCACAGGCGCACCAAAAGCGGGCCCAAGGGGGCTGCGCGGTTGCACAAGGTCACAAAGCGGTGGGCGAAGCTGAGCATGATCGGGGGTCCTTTCGCATGGGTTCAGGCGTCCACGGAGGGCGCCTGCAGCATGGTCCCGCGCCAGCTCGCTTCGTTACAGCTTGAAAACCCCCATGTTTCGGGCAGGTGAAAAATTCCTGCACTTCCTGCTTGACGGGGGAGCCAGAATGG
Source organism: Polyangia bacterium (assembly GCA_038257535.1). Classification (GTDB taxonomy): domain Bacteria; phylum Myxococcota_A; class Polyangia; order Fen-1088; family Fen-1088; genus JAGTJU01. Next base: position 5,587 of record JBBSJE010000248.1, on the reverse strand, counting down.
TCAAAATACGCCCACCTCGACGAAGCAATCGCCGAGCACCCTGATGCGGGGTGGAGCAGCCTGGTAGCTCGTCGGGCTCATAACCCGAAGGTCGTCAGTTCAAATCTGGCCCCCGCTACATAACTTAAAATCGAATAACCTAGGAAAATCGCCCGGTTGTAAAACCGGGCTTTTTGCTTTTTTGAGGCGTAATCAATTGCATCCAGCCCTGTGATGCAGGAATGATGCGGTAGTCACTGGTTGGGCCGGGGTGGCGTGGGGACAAGTCGGGTAGCCGTTTTTTGGAATCAACGGAGCATCTGAATTCACTTCTTCAACACTGATTCCTGAGACGGATACGAGACATGGGTAAAAGACTTTTCGTTGGCAATTTGTCCTTTGATGTGAACGAAGCCGAGCTGCGAGACTTGTTCGCACAATCGGGCACCGTGGCCGATTGCAAGCTGGTGACCGATCGTGACACTGGGCGCCCTCGCGGTTTTGGTTTTGTTGAGATGAGCAGCGAGGCAGAAGCCAACGCAGCGATCGAGAACCTCAACGGACGCGATTACCAAGGCCGCACGCTCAACGTCAACGAAGCGCAAGAGCGCTCGGGTGGCGGCGGTGGTGGTGGTGGACGCGGCGGCGGTGGTGGTGGTTACGGCGGCGGTGGCGGACGTGGCGGTGGCGGTGGCGGTGGTGGATACGGCGGTGGTGGTGGCGGACGTGGCGGCGGTGGCGGTGGTGGTCGCTGGTAACACGTGATGTGATGGTGGGCAGTTAGCCCACGGTCAAAGAAGGCCTTCGGGGTGAAGCGGCAACGCTAGCTCCGAGGGCCTTGTCGCATGCTACAATCAGCCTTTCAGTGAATCCGTCCAGCCCACCTGCAATCGACTCGAATGCAACGCCTCTAGAGCACAAGCCTTCGGAGGAGGTGGATGAGACGCTCTTGGCGTGGACGTTGAGCCTTTCTCCACTTGAGCGGCTAGACGCAAGTTACCGCGCCGGCCTTGCGCTGGATCAGATACGTGTCTTATCCAACCCGCGCTGACCTAGGGGAGTTGTTGCGGACCTTAGCCGCAGGAAATATCGAGTTCATCATCATTGGTGGAACCGCAGCCGTGCTGCATGGCGCACCCACGACAACCTTCGATCTAGATATCGTTCACCGGCGTACAAGCGACAACGTTGAACGCCTGCTCGTGGTCCTTCAGAATCTTGACGCCCTCGTTCGGGAACCGACGCATAGGAGGCTTCGTCCCACGTCGCAGCTTCACTCGTACTTAACGCCCTTGATCTGAAAACACTGATCGAGGTGAAGAGCTCCACCGGCCGCACGAAAGACAAGTTGGTTGTGCCGTTGTTACAAGCTCTTTTGAAGACTTGAATTGTACTTCCGGCGGGGCTGCCACGCGCTGGTGTTGGCGGTTCGCGGTCGACTTTCGAGGCCCTCGGCCGTAAATCCGAATCTGCGGAAGGCAACATAGTCCTTAACGTCCGTTAGTTGGGGGCAATCCAACGCGATCGTAGGTATGGCTAAACGCTTTGCCAAATCTCTTCAAAAAGGACTTCACCCTATGCGCCTGACAATTTGCCTTTCTTTGAGCCTTGCCTGGATGGTGGCCGCCTGTTCCGGAACCAAGAACGATGCGGACCAGACCGACGACAATGATTCGGAAGACGGAGGCTCGGGCGGCTCTGCCGGCATAGGCGGCAAAGGCGGTTCGGGCGGCAAAGGTGGCTCGGGCGGCTCGGGCGGCAAAGGCGGATCCGGCGGCGATGACAACGAAGGCGGCTCGGGGGGCAGCGCGGGGGGCGCGGGGGGCATGAACAACCCATCCGCCCCGCGACTCTTCGGTTTTGAAACCAACGCAGAAGGCTGGGGCTTAACGCTCGAGTCTCGCGATCCACCACCGCCATCTACTTCTGACGCCGGCGTCAACGATGCAGGCGCTGATGCTGCGCCAGTCGCGATGCTCACAGAACCTATGCACAGCACCGAGAAGGCCAAAACGGGCACCGGCTCGTTGCGGGTAGACGTCGCAGGCCAGGCCGGTGTAACTCGCAAGGTGTTCGTGGGGCTGCAAGGCGATGCTCAGGGATTGGGTTTCGTTCGCCCCATCACGAAGGTCACCTACAACCTGTGGGTGCCTGTTGGCAGCGGCATAACCGGCGTGCAGGCTTACCTTATCGGATTCGGCGAAGGCCAGCCCGGTTGGAAATCTGTGAGCAAAAATCCCACAGCAGGCGCCTGGACCACCTATGAGCAAATCTTTGTCGAGCCCTACCCCATCAGCCCTTACGGGATGTCGGTCGGATTTGAGCTTACGACCAAAAGCGCCTGGTCTGGCTCTGTCTACATTGATGACGTGAAGGTCGAGTTCAAGGAGCTTTAGCAAACCCGCTATATACTTCGGCGCTTATGAAGACCTGTCCGTTTTGCGCCGAAGAAATCCAGGATGCCGCGATCAAGTGTCGCTACTGCCTTTCCATGTTGGGCGGTGGCGACGCGAGCGCTTTGGCGCGGCCTGCCCACGAAGCCCTGCCCCAAAAGGAGCTCTTCCGCGGCAACCCTTCGTGGAAGTCGCAAGTTACCGGCCACGTGGGCGCGGGGGCATTGGTTGTGATGGGCCTTGCGGCGTTTTTTGTTCTGACCCGCGCGTTTGCGCAAACCACTGAAACGTCGTTGATCGTGGCGGCTGTGATGCTGCTGGCGGGTTTGTTTTGGGCGCTGATGCTCTACTTGGCCCGCTTCACCCACTTTCGCATCACCACGTCGGCCATTGACGTGGAATCAGGCGTCATCGGAAAACGGGTTGAGCACCTTCCGCTGTGGAAGGTGCGCGACCTCACTTACCAGCAAAACGTATGGGATCGGTTGCTGAATCTGGCGCGCATCCATATTGTGACTCAGGATCCCTCGACCCCACAGCTCGAGTTGTGGGGCATTCCCGCCTCACGAGAGATGTTCGATCAGCTCAAGCACGCGGTTGATGCCAGCCGTCGTCGCGGCGGCGTGGTGGGGCTTGTGGAGTAGGAAGCCTCGCGATGGACCAGAGACGTAAAATGCCACAGTGATGTTATCTTTTGATAGTGAACATCCTCTGGGACAAGCTTGCGGCCGAGTTGTTGCGCAACATGCGCGGCAAACGCTCGCGCCCCGCCCTCGCGCGGCGCCTACAAACCGATCCCAACGTGATCTACATGTGGGAAACCGGGGCGCGCGCGCCGCGCACCAGTGTGCTGTTTCAAATGGCAGCCGCCACGAGGGTTGACATAGGCCGCCTCAAATCATTCTTAGCGCCGGCCGCAATGGCATTTGCCAGGCCCGACAGATGGGGCGCCAAAGAAATCGCATCCTTACTTGCCGTCGTAACAAAGGGGGCCACTGCGATGGAGATCGCCCGTACCACCGGCACCGATCGCAGCACGGTGGCACGGTGGCGCGTTGGCGGCGCGGCGACAGCGAACCCCGGCTTCCGGAGTTTCTACAAATCGTCCATGCGTTCACACACCGACTTGTCGATTGGCTGAACGTTTTTGTTGATGCGGCGAAGCTCTCCGAAGTGCAGGCGCTACGTGAAGCTGTTGAGGCCCAGCGCGGACTTGCTTACGAGCAACCATGGAGCCAGCCGGTTTTGCGGGCCTTGGAGTTGAAGAACCACAAGGGCCTAAACCAGGTGGCTCATATTGCATCTGCATTGAAACTGGATGCAAAGGAAGTAGAAGCGTGCCTGGCCCAGCTGCGAAGAGCAAAGCTGGTTCGCCGAGTCGCGGGGCGGTGGAGCGTTCCCAGAGTGTTGGGCGTAGACACGGCCGCAGACGCCGCCGGAAACTTGTCACTCAAACGCCATTGGGCGCAGGTGGCCAAAACCCGCATACAGAGCTTCGATGGCACAGGTGCGTCGCTTTTCTCTTACAACCTCATCGCCGTGTCAGCAGACGATCTGCAACGCATTCGGCAACTTCACGCGACATATTTCGAACAGGTGCGCACGATCGTTTCCGAGTCGGTGTTGGCTGAACGCGTGGCGCTTCTAAATCTGCAACTTGTTGCGCTGGACGAATAAAGCATTTCCAACCGCCTCCGCGGTGCCTAGCGAAGACTTCGCGAGACCTCAGAAAACTGAGGGGACGCGGGCGCGCAACGCAGCCAACTGCCCCAAAGTGCCGAGGTGGCCACCGTGGCATTCGCCCTGCAAGCGTTCACCGCTTACGCATGAAAAACCGCAGATTTCTGTCGTACCTGGCGTGGGCCGCCCTGGCACCAAGCGTAGCCACGGCAAGCGACGCCACGAAAATCTCGCTAGGATCGGGCACACAAAGCTGCCCCACAAAAAGCGCCATCGCTGCCGAGATCAGGGGCAACCATTCGGCGGCCTCGCCGGTGCGGGTGGAAGTGACAATGGCCGCCACTGGGCCCTCACGATGGCGGGCCGATGTTGTGATGACCGAGCCAGGGGGGCCGCGTTTCGTCCGCCAGATGGAGTTGGCAGGCACCTGTGCAGATCTTGTGGCCGCCACATCTGTGGCGGTGCGATTGGCGCTGGACCGTCCCACCGTTGAGACACCAGTGGCCGACGTGCCAACGCAAGCCGCGCCCCTTGCCATTGCAGAGCCGCAGGCGCCTTTCGTAGCGGCCCGCCCTGCAGCGCTTGGCGCTTCGGCTCTGCCGCCACCCGTTTCGGCCCGCCCGAAGGCCCCCTTCACAACCGCCGCGGTTCCGCTGGCGCCAGCCGAGCTTGCCGCAGCGCCGTTGCCACCATCTGCGCCCCCCACCGCTCCATCGCCGACGGCGTCGGCGACATCCATCACCGCTCGTGCCGACAGGTCTCCTGACTCATACACCCGTTGGGACGTGGGCCTGGCTTTGGGCGCCGCTTCGGGGTTCGCGCCGGATCTGGCGCCTCAACTGCGCGCCACCGCTGGCAAGACGCAACCTCAGCGCAGTTGGTTGGCTGAGGTGGCATTCGTCGCCCCTACCACCAGCGCGACATTGCAGGGGCCGCTGAGTGTTTGGTCCTTGATGGTGGGTGCCGTGCCCTGCTGGCGCGTGCGCCCTTTGTCACTTTGTGCCGCTGTTCACGTGGGGGTGATGAGCGCGGCGGCCGAGGCCGTCAAGGGCGCAGACACAGGGGTTTCGCCGTTGGCGTTGGCGGGCACGCGGATTGAGCTTGATCTATTTCAAGCGGGCGCCTGGTCCGCGCGGCTGGACTGCGGCGGCGGCAAGGCCTGCCAAAACTAGGTACCCAAGCATCGTTCCCCGGCAGGCGCCTTGCCGGGGAATTTCCCCCCCTGCGATGGGGGGTCGGCCGTTTGCTGCGCTCCAGCAGAAGCGGCCGCATTTTGTTTGAAACACAATCAACCGCCGGCGTCACAAATAGACGATGAGTGCGCGATCCAGGTTGTTCGGAGCCCTGCCCTTATTACGCAAGCCGCGCCATGGGGCCCCTTCGGGGGTCGCTTTGTGGGTTGTGGCCTTATCAATCATCGGCTCTGCCTGCACGGGCACGGTGGGCGGCACGGCCGAAGGGCCTGACGATGAACCAGGCTCGCCTTCGACCGGGGGACGCGGGGGTGGTGGAGGTGAGGGGGGCAATCAGCCTCC
>JBBSJE010000247.1:0-9151 GCA_038257535.1 Polyangia bacterium | reverse complement strand
TTTTTGCGCTAAGGAAACCCGCGCAGGCTCGGCCGGTGCCGGCTCGGGAGCTTCCGGCGACACCTCGCGATAAGGTCCCAGCATGTGGTGAACGGTAGCAGAGGGTTACTTATAAAGGCGAGCGAAATCACACTCTGTCATACAGATGTACCATTCGACGCGCTTACCTGTGATTACCGGTCGCTAAATTACCAGTTTGACGCGATCGGGTTTTCCCTGCTTTGCCGAGTTTTACAAGCGAATCTCCCTCTCCGTGCTCGTACACCCTGATGGCGCGCGGGGAGGGCATGGTGCGTGTCGGCTTGCGCTTGGTTTGCATGGGTTGCGAGGGGGCAAATCGCATGTCCACCAAGTGAATCTCATCTTGTAGCGCGCCGCTTAAGGTCACTGAGGGATTGCGAGGCTGTAGCGCTGCCAAATGCGTGGCCGTGGTATCGGCCACCACCTCAACTGTGTCTTCGGGTGGCAAAAGAAGATCCATGTGTAGCGTGCCGGCGGCATCGGTTTGCCCTTGTGGGCGCCCCTTCACCAGCACGGGTAGGCCCGCAAGCGGCGCAAGTGCTCCGTCACGCTGCACTTGTGTGGCTTTCACCACCACCGCCACAGTGTGTTCAGGGCGATGGCAAACGACTGATACCACGAGCCGGCGCGAGCCTCGTTTTCCATCCAATGGATCGAAGGGCAACAACGAGATGCGGCCACTGGCGCGGGTGCCCGTTAGTGGTGCAGGGCAGGTGGCGTCCCAGTCCACCCCAGCGCCCACGATGCCCTCGACGCGCGCATGCAGCTGGCCCGTGGCGTCGGTTTTCCCCAAAGCCACGCCGTTGACAACCACGTCCACGCCCGCTTGCGCGGTGTCATCATCGCCCTGCGCTTGAAACTCAACCAAGGCCTGAAGGCCCAAGGTTCCCTGAGTGGAACAGGCCAGCGCCAGTGCCGAACACAACAGCAGCAAAGCACGCGCTTTCACTGAGGGCTCCCCCGAACAACCGAAAGGCAGGGCGCCGAACCCTCACAACCCGAACGCAGTTTCCTGTCAACGATGCGGGCGAAGACCTCGAAGCGCTGGTCTGTCGATGCCAAGCGCAGATAGTGTTCTTTGGCGCGTTGTAGATCGCCAGCAAACAGCGCTTCGGCCGCTTTGGCCGGGCTTGTTCCCAAGCGTGCATCTTCGTCGTGTGTGGGCAGGGTCGCGGGCGCGGTGGGCGTGACGGGAACTCGTCGCACCTTAACCCGTTGTGCTTGCGTTGGCAGCTGATCGCGGGCCACCGCGAGCACAGCAACAAAAACAAAGGCAAATACCGCCAACAGCCACGTTCTGAGCGGCAGCACGCCCACCCGCCGTGCGAGCAGCGCTTTGAGGGGAACCCTAGCGTTTGCCATCGCAACCTCGTCAGGAGGCAGCGCGAACTGGGCAGTGTAGCCCGCCTCAACAGGCCTACTGGAACTGGACGCTGAAAGCGGATCGTCAAGCGGTGTCTCACAGCGCAACTCGCCACGCGCCACCACATTCGTGACTTCGGCAGCGGCAACTTTTGCAGCAGCGTGAGGAGCGGGCGGCGCCATGGGTTTTCCAGTGTATGCGAATCACGTGCCCGGGCCATTGCGTTTGCATAAACGTCACACGAGCGCCTACGTACGGAAGATCAGGGGTAGCCCTGCTTACACAATGCGTTTTTTGCTTTGCTTGCGCGGCACTTGAAGTGCCATTCGGCGCAAGTGGAGACAGGGCGGGGGGCAGCTTTGCCTGCCTGAGGTCGCCGATCGCCCGCTCTGTAGGCGGTCGGGTTGCTGGCATGTTGCCTGCAAAGCAGCGCACGCCATGGCCTCTCGATGCACAAGGGGAGACGTCTACGTCGAATACCTGGTGGTGATGGCGTTGTTCGTTCTTCCTGTCTCTGCAACATGTTTGCGCCTTGGTTTGCCGCTTTTGCGAATGTTTCGTTACGGACAGCTCGCGTTGGCGTCGCCATTTCCTTGAGCGAAATTGGCCAGCTCAAAACACCACTAACGACGGAGTCTGCAATGAAAAAGAAAAACTCGAACGAAACGAAAACCCCCTCCCTGCTTGCCGATCAACGTGGCGCTGAAGTGGTTGAGAAACTTGTCACCATCGCGCTGTTCATTTTTGTGGCCGCCGTGGGCTTGAAGTATTTGGGCGATGCCACCAGCAAGAAGCTGCAATCACAAGGGCAAGCGATCGAGCAGGCCGAAGACACCTTGCCGTCGAAGTAGTTCATTCGCGGCAACGTCCGGAAGTAAAAATCATGGTGCCCCTAGGCCTATCATTGATTGTTGCCTTGGCGGCCGCTGTGGTCGACGCCCGCACAGGCCGCATTCCCAACTGGTTGACCCTGCCAGCGATGGCGTTGGCGCTCGCTTGGTACGCGTACGCACAAGGCCTTTCGGGTGGACTTGTCTGGGCCGTGGGTTTGTTGGGTTGCGGGCTGTTGCCTTATTTTGCCTTCCGAATGGGGGCCATGGGTGGCGGCGACGTAAAGTTGTTTGCTGCGTTGGGGGCGCTTAACGGTTTAAGCCTGGGCACAGAGATCTTGATGGCATCTCTCATCGCGGGCTGCCTTCAGGCGCTGCTGGTGTTGGCCATACGCAAGCAGCTTGTCGCGACGTTAAGAACCTCTGCGGCTGTCGCGCGCAATGTGTTTGTGCCGGCTGCTCAGCGCCGTGAAGTGCCTTTGTCTAGCCTAACCACCCTGCGCCTGGGCCCGGCTATATTCGTGGGAACGGCGATCACTTTGGTGCTGGCTTGAAGGCCGCGAAGCACACGCGGAAGGCTGCATGCGCTTCAGAGCAACACGGCATGATCATTCTCGAGTTCACCTTGGCATTTATCCCGTTTATGTTGCTGGTTTTGGGGCTTGCGCAGATGATGCTTCTGCACGCTGCGCGCCTTACCACGATGCATGCTGCCAATGCAGCGGTTCGAGCCGCTGTGGTTGTGCTTGATGACGATCCGAGCCGCTACGGTGGTGAAGCGCGTGGATCGGCGGCGAACGGATCTGCGCGATACGCTGTGATCCAAAGGGCCGCGGCTGGGGCGCTTGTGGGGGTATGGCCCGTGTCCAGTGCCGGTGATGACCCAGCCACATTGTCCGGTGCTATCAAGGTTCCCGCCCGCCAAGCGCCCTTGCCCGGGTTGCTGACACCTCAAAACGCCACCTTGCAGCAAGTGGACGTGCAATTGCAAGACACGGCGCATGCGCTGTTTGCCGAGGTCACCGTGCGCTACCCCTGCCTGGTTCCGCTTGCGCGTCGTGTGTTGTGCCGCAGCGACAACCACGCGCATCTCTCGAGCCGATCAGGCTTGCCTCGGCAAGAGGCCGGCTACGCCTACGCTACGCCATGACTTGTGCCGCCAGCAAACCCAGAGCCACACGCAGCCTCGTGGCCCATACCGATGGGGCTGTGTTGGTGTTGGCGTTGTTTGCGTCATCTTTGCTGATCGGTTTGCTATTCTATGTTTTGGGGGTGGGGCGCGCGATTAGGCACGGAGAGACTCTGCGTGACGCTGCCGATGCCGCAGCCTTCTCCGCCGCCGCCATGTCCGCCAAGGGCATGAACCTTATGGCGCTCATGAACATGGTGAAGGTGTCTGTGGTGGCGGTTGCAGTGGCCCTGCAGGCGGTGGCGCTGGGCGCCTTGCAAACCATCGCTTGGATCAAGTCAGACTGGTGGCGGCGACTCGTTTACGGATGGACCATTCCCTTCCTCGTGTCGATTCAGGTCAAAGCGTTAACAACTTATACGAAAAACCACGACACCTACGCTTCAACGCTGCGGGCCGCTCACGACGTGCAGATGGCTTTGCGCGATGAGCTGCCGGAGATTGCCCAAGCGCGCGCAACCGACATGGCCTCGGCATTTGAAAACGTTTCAGGCGCATTCTTGGCGCCCATCCGTAGCCTGCCCACCGAAGACGAATCACAGGACAACTTCTGTGCCCGGGTTTTCCCCTTTGCCACTGGCATCACCCACCGGGCCTTCGAGGGCGTTCCCATGGGTGCCGTGAAAGACCGCGCCCGCAGCTTCGCGCGCGACAACGTTCCCATGCTTTGTCGGTTGAGCGGCGTGACCAGTCAGCAGCTCGTTGCGGACGCAACCATGGGTTCCGAGGCTTTCGCCGTGCGTGCGTACGCCTACGGCGACGCTTTGCGCGCCAACGAAGAGCAAGGCGTGCGTGTGGCTCTGTGGCGGCGTGACGAAGATGGTGGCAACACCGCCCGGTTGCGCGGGGCCCTAAGCCGCATGAGTTTGGCGCAGGCCGAATTCTATTTTGAGGGCGATGGCGAGCCCATGTGGAATATGCGGTGGCGCGCCCGCTTTCGTCGTTTTACCGCGAAGGACAACTTTGCGGCCTTCGCGCGCGCCTGCCCCCGGCACCTGAGCGGTGACTGCGGCACCTTGTCGTCCGCCCTGCAAGCGGCGCAAGAGCTCATCTTGCACTGAAACTTGTTCATGCTTACTACGGCATATTGCAAGACCACCCCGCGGCGACGTTGCCGACGGCCGCGCGATCAGGGCAGCATCTTCGTTGAGTTTCTCATCGTGTTTCCGGTCTTCGCATCTTTGTGGCTGCTTACGATCTACGCCGGGGGATTTCACACCGCGGCGCTCGACAACCAACGTGTGGTTCGTCGTTGCGCTTGGGCCTATGCCATGTCTGGCTGCCGCAGCTTGCCGCCGGGCTGTCCCGTGAATAATCAAGGTGTCGTGCCCGATGGCCAACTTCGAGGCGCGGCGCGCGGGCAATTCGAGGTGGTGGGGCAAAATCTTCCATTTCTGGGTCGTTCACTGGTTTCGCTGCATGGCGATTGGTTCGAGATGCAGCAAGAGCGCACCGTACCCCGGCCGCGCGCATTTGGGGGTCAAGTGCAAACGGACTTTCGTTTTCGCATCATGTGCAATGTGCTGCCCGAGTCGTGGAACACGCGCCTGGTGTTCGAGCAAACCTGTCGGATCATGGGGATCTGGTGTTCATGAAACGCATTCCTCCGCGCCGCTGGGCGATCGCGTTGATGTCATTTGCGGCGATGCCTTTGGCGTGGGCCGCTCTGCGTCCGGCCATGGGGGCCGTGGCGAATCAGCAGCTGCTGAAGTTCGGCGCGCAATTGATCGCGCACGCGCCTGTTGAAGCCCAAGCCCGCAAGCTTGTGATAAATGGGCAAAAGGTTACGGCGGTCACTCAGACGCAGGGCAAGCGTCTTGAACAGCTGCTGGCAGAAAAGGCCAGTGCCTGCGCGCAGGATGTCTTCGTGAGCGAACGCGTGGGGGCCGAAGCGTTCGCGATGTGCTTGCGCGTGCATCCCGATGTGGCGCTGTGGCCAACCCTGCTTGCCGCCGTTGATCTGGCACCCCAGGGCAGCCGCGTCGTGAAACACATCGCGTACACGTATTTCGTGGCGCGTCCCTCTGGCGTCGCGGTCATTGACGTGTTTGCCAACGACGTCAATCCGTTTGCCTTCGTCACCCCGCCCGATGACGCCAAGCACGTGGCCGCCGACGATGTGGCCGCACTGCCGCGCCCGCAAGGCGCACGCTTGGGCTTTAGCTTGCTTGAAGAGGGGCAGCCCTATGGATTTACCGTCTTCACCCATGGCGAACTCGATCCCGCACGAAACTTGGCAGACCTTCAGCAACGTTTGCGCGCCCGAGGCTTCACCGTAAAGGCCGCGGCAACAGAGGGGATCGCCACGTCTGACGGTCAGCGCCTGTGGATGTCACGTGACGATCTTTGGGGCGTGCTGACAACTTTCGAAGACGCACAGGGCACCGTCACGGCGTTTGCCGTGTCTGCTGGTGACGCGCCTGCCGCTGCACAACGGGGAGACACAAAGTGAATCGAATTGGCCTGACCATCGCGTTCGTGTTTGCGGCCATGGGCGCCGCCTTTTTGCTGGTTTACAAACAGCGCTTCGAGGCGCAGGTCCAAGGCGGCGCGAAGGTTTCTGTGCTGATGGTTCTCGAAGACCTTGCGCCGGGCACCCGCATCACGCGCGAGCACTTGGGGGTGCGTGAGCTTCCTGAGCGTTACGTTGAGGGCCGACACATTCGCGCGGGCGAAGCCGCCTCGTTGGTGGGTGTGCGGGTGGCCAATGCGTTGCGTGCCAACGAAACCGTTTTGTGGACCGATGTCGCCACCACAGCCATGCAATCCCGACACCTGTCCAATTTGGTTCCTCCCGGCATGCGTGCGCTCTCAGTGGTCGCAGAAGGGTCTTCTTTCGGTGGCCTGCTTAACCCTGGGGATCGCGTGGATGCGCTTCTAACGATAGATGGCGTTGGGAAGACAAAACAAACCAAGATGGTGGCGCAGAACCTGCTGGTGCTGGCCGTGGGTGATGATTTGGGCCAAGAGCCTGCGCAGAAAAACACCCGCAGCAACATGCGCCAAACCGTGGTTTCTTTGGCGGTGTCGGTTGAAGATGCGCAACGTTTAACTTTGGCGTCGCGAGAAGGCATGGTTAGCCTCTTGCTTCGCAACACGGACGACCTGCGGCAGCTTGATGAGGTGGCAAGCACACAGTCCCGTGACGTTTGGCAGACGCGCGGGGTGCACGCAACCACCGCCAGCAACCAACTCGACGAGGAGCTAAGGGGCTTCAATGGTCTGCCACCAGAGCAGGCCCGCGCGTTGATCGAGGCGGCGGTGCGTGCGCCCGAGCATGACGACCCCGAAAGCCAAGCTGCCGTTCAAAAGGCTTTCGCTGCTTTAGGCATTGACCCTTCCGTGGCGGAGGACGCGACGACGCCCAAGGAACGCAAAAGTTCACGTCGCAAGCGCAGCAACAGCGAGTCTTCTGCGGATGTAGGAGATAGGTAAATGCCGAAACGATTCCCCTTTTGGTTGGGGGCGTGCACGGTGGCCATTGTGATGGTGTGGGGCGGTGGGATGGCGGCTGCCGATGTAAAAGACCGCCGCGAATTGGTGCTTTCGCCGGGCGAGCAACGAAGCTTGTCCGGAGAAGGCGTTGACGCCATTTCCACTGGGGCCCCGGGCATAGTGGAGGTGCGCATCACCGACGATCAGAAGCAGGTTTTGATCGTGGGCATGGCGCCCGGCAACACAACCTTGCTCATGCTCATGAAAGACGGCCGCAAGGTCGAATACCAAGTGACCGTCTCGCGCATTCGCCCACGGCGAAACGTGCGGTTGGACTTTTACTTTGTGCAGATGTCGCGCAGTTACGGCACACAACTGGGAATTCTTTGGCCCGGCGGCATCGGCGGAACCATCTCAGGCCAGGCCTCGATCGATCAAAGTGGCGTGCTCTCCGCATCGGCCAGCGTGGTCTCGCAGGTGATTCCGCGCATCGATTTTGCGAGCAACCGCGGGTACGCAAAGGTGATTCAGCAGGCCCGCGTTGTTATGGCCAATGGCGAAGAAGGAAGCTACTCAAGCGGCGGCGAAGTGAACGTGCGCCTGGCGACTGGCTTTGCCACCAATCTGCAAAAGATTCCCTACGGCACCGACATCAGTTCACGCGCCAGCTACGACGACATCACAGGTCGCATCGAACTAAGAGTGAATGCAGAAGTGTCCGCGCTCACCCGCAACAACCCCACTGACAACTTGCCAGGGCGTTCTGTCCTGCACGTGAACACAACCGTGAACCTGGAACTTGGTCAGTCGGTGGCTTTGGCGGGATTGTTCTCTGACGACCACCTGCGCGAAGTTCAGGGGCTGCCGCTGTTGAGCGAGATTCCCGTGTTCGGTTTGTTTTTTGGATCGCGTCTCAATCGCAAAGAGCAAACGGAAAACGTTGTGTTCATCGTGCCCACCTTGGTTACCGCCGTTGCGCTCGAAGAACGTGATCGGGTGGCCGAGGCGTTCGCGCTCTGGGAACAGGCTTGGGCCAGTCCGCCCCGCCCCGTGCTTATCCACACCGTGGGTGAGGATCGGCTTGATCGTCCGCCGGCGCCCAGCGATGGCTCTGTGGTGCGGCCCGCGTCGCGCGGCGGTGCAGCCCCAGCGGCACAGCCAGAAAGGCCATAGTCGTGGTTGTTGCTTTGCCCCAGCCCAGCACCTTTCGGCTGTCGCTCTTCGTACACGACACCGACGAGCAGGTGCAACGATTTGTCACCGAGTCCCCCGTGGTTCGGGTGGGATCAGACGGCTCGTGCGAGCTACAGCTAGTGGGCGAGGGCGTGGCACCCCTGCAAGCACAAATTGAAGTGGACCGCAGCCTGGTGTGGCTCACCGATAGGTCGCCAGCGGGGACCTGGGTGGCGGGACGCTGCATTCACGACGCCCGCGTTGAACTTGCCGCCGACGATGAGGTCCACATAGGTGCTTTTCGTTTGCGCGCTCAGCTTGTGCCTGTGGGCGACCGGGCCACGCCCATGCCCACAGTGGCCATCGCCGCTCCTGAAGTGTCCGTGGCCTTACGCCGCCGCATTCACCGCGAGCTGTTGGAAAACCTTGATCTGGTGCGGCTTGAACGCAGCCGCATGAACGATCACCTCCTGCGCGCCAAGGTCAACTTGGCCTTGGCGTCCTTGGTTCAGCGTTTTCACTCGGAAATGCCGGTGGGAGTGGACACGCAAAAGCTTGTTCAGGAACTAACCCACGAAGCGATAGGTTTGGGCCCGCTCGAAGACCTCCTAGCGGACCCGGCCATTTCAGAAATCATGGTGATTGATCCCGCCACGATCTATGTGGAAAGCGCAGGCAAGATTGAGAAGACGAAAAGCCGCTTCACAGATGAAGAATCTGTGCGGGCGATTCTTGAACGCATCATCGCGCCGCTCGGCCGCCGGATTGATGAATCGTCTCCCATGCTCGACGCGCGGCTGCCCGATGGCTCTCGGGTCAACGCCATCATTCGCCCCCTGGCCATCCGTGGCTCATGCATCACGGTTCGTAAGTTTCCTGGCACGCCGTTGCGCATGCAAGATCTGGTCAATTTTGACAGCCTTGATGAACGCATGGCGCGCTTCCTTGAGCGCTGTGTGCGGGTGCGCCGCAACCTTTTGATCGCGGGGGGCACCGGCAGTGGCAAGACCACTTTGCTCAACGTGCTGTCGGCCTCGATTGCGAGCCACGAGCGCATTGTAACCATAGAGGATGCGGCGGAGTTGCGTCTCAAACAGCCGCACGTGGTGTCGCTGGAAAGCCGCCCGTCGAATATGGAGG
>JBBSJE010000246.1:0-9157 GCA_038257535.1 Polyangia bacterium | reverse complement strand
GGTGGCCCTAGGAACGCTTGCCGCGCTGAAAAAGATGGGCGTGGATGCGTCTTTGACTGTGGTTGGCACCGATCTTCCGCCCACCGCCGATCGCACGTCAGTCGAGGTCATCACCTACCTGAATAAGAACGACCCCACCGACGCTCTACGGCTTTCGGAGCTTTACTTGTCCGCACACTTCCTGGTGTTTCCCACCCGGGCGGACTGTTCACCTATCGCGCTGTGTGAGGCCGCCGCGCACGGGCTTCCTGTTGTCAGCTCCGAGGTGGGGGGTATAGCGGACATCGTTTCCGACGGCGTAACAGGGGCCTTGGTTCCGGCGCAGTCAGAACCGCAAGCTTTCGCTGATCGCATCGCACAATTATGGTCCGCGCCCGACCGGTACATGGCCATGGTGCAAGCGGCAAGAAAAGCCTACGAAGCGCGCCTAAATTGGAACGCTTGGGGAAAAAAAGCTCATGAATGCCTCCGCCAAGCGGCGCAGGCCTGAAACATGCATATGCCATCCTCGTCGTTGTTTTTGATGATGTGCTTATTCGTAGAGGTGGAGGAGGAAAGACCATGTCGAGCGGTACAGACAACTCTGGGGAATTGATGGACTTGGCGCCGCAACC
Organism: Polyangia bacterium; assembly: GCA_038257535.1. Lineage (GTDB taxonomy): Bacteria > Myxococcota_A > Polyangia > Fen-1088 > Fen-1088 > JAGTJU01. The sequence goes on along the minus strand of JBBSJE010000246.1, from coordinate 8,543 downwards.
TATGTCCTTGGAAGTGATGCTGAAGGACGCAACGGGACCCAAGGTGGATTCCGACGAAGCCTTCTTGCTGGTGGTGGCGGGCGAAAACGTCGGTCGCATGTATCCGTTGGGCGACAAGGCCATTCGCATTGGTCGCTCGGTTCATGCGGACATCCGGATTGACCAAGCCGCGATTTCGCAGTGGCACGCAAAGATCACCCCCGTGCGCGACTTTCACCAGGTTTCGGATCTTGGATCCACCAATGGTGTATGCGTTAACGGCATCTACATCGACGGGGATATGCCGCTGCGACCGGGCGACGTTCTTGCCATCGGCGACAATGTATTGGCGTATGTCAATGGTCAGGGGGAGGGCACGGAGCGCACGCACACCATCGCGCGCGCCTTGCCTGCGCCGCAGCAATCAACTGCTCTGGCCTACGCGTCGCCCGCGCCGTTGCAAGTCGCGCAGCCACAGCTCCCTTCGCTAACCGCGCTGCCACCGCGCGAAGAGAGTCTGATTGAAAAGATGGCCCGAGGTCTTCAGTTCCTCCAGGTGCATCGCAAGATGCTGATGACCAGCACCATTTCGGCGGCCGGATTGGGCGTGCTCAGCTTGCTGATTTTTCACCCCAAGGCGCAAGCCTATTTTGAAATCACGCTAAAGAGCGACGCCAGCGAAAATCCAGTGGAACAACGCACGGGGAAACCAATCCCCTCGTTCTTCCAGCGGCCTGACAAAGCGTTCATGTCGTCTGATTTGATCAAGAAAACTCTCAGCACGCTGGGCTATGCCGCCGACAAGGAGCAGGTAGAGGCGGCCAAGGCGCGGCTAAAATTTGAAGGCGTGGCTCTCAACAGCTACCGGGGTGAATACACGGCCCGAACGCCGGATAGGGCCCAGAAATTCCTGGGCAAGCATCTGGAGCTTTTCCTTGATCACGAGATAGGAAAAACCATCACGCGCATTCAGGCAGAAGTGGATTTCTTGCGTCAACAATTGTCGGAAAATGAAAAGGAGCTGTCGCAAACGGAAAGCGCCTTGGAAGCGTTCAAGAAGCAAAACCTGCAAGGGCTGCCTGAAAACGCTCAGAACCAACTGGCATCGCAATTCGATCTAAGCCTCCGGCGGGACGAACTGCAGGCCAAGCTTGAACGGGCCAGCGGTGAATTGCAACTTGCACGGCGCGAGTTGAGCACAGGAGACATTCTGGTTGAGGGGCGCGTGGCGGAGGCCAAACCTTACCAACAAGAAATTGTTGATGTTCGACGCCAAATTGAGCGCGAAAAGTCGCAAGGCCACAACGAAAATCACCCGGATGTGCAAAGGCTGCAAGCCCAGCTGGCTTCCTTGGAGGGGCTGTCCAAAGGCGTAGTGTCAGGGCACTCGTCTGATATTGAGCGTCGGGCGAATCCTGCCCACCGTGCGTTGCGGGGACAGATTGCGCAGCTGCAAGTCGAAGTGCGAACAACCAAGAGCGAGCTGTCTCGCATCAACTCCCAATTGTCAAAGTTGGATCAGCTGGCAACGCGGCTTCCCGAGGTGGAGGCCACGTTTGCCGAGCTTACGCGGTCTTACGCTGCCAACAGCGAACTTCACGACAAGCTGTTTGCACGTCTGAAAGCCAGCCAGCTGCAACTGGAGCTGGAGCGCGCCTCGGCGCAGGCCCGGTATGACATCAACATCAAGCCAACCGCCGTGGGGCCTTCGCTGGTCAAAGTGGTTCCCATGCGCATCGTTATGGGCGCCTTCGCAGGTTTGGCCGTGGCAATTGCCCTGGCGCTGGCCATTGATTTGTTCCGCAAAGTGATGGCCACGTTCAAACAGAACTACCAAGAGCGTGCCATCGCACAGAACAATTAAAGGAACGCGACACATGTCTACCTCCGCCCTTGAGCTTGTTTGGTCCGCAAGCGATGCCGCCGCCAGCGTTCGCAATACCGTTCGACTGGCGATCAGCATCGTGAATTACAGGTCCGCGTCGTGGACAATCGGAGCGCTTAGGTCTTTGGCGGAAACCATGGCCCAAGCGCCCCACTCACGGGTTTATGTGGTGGACAACGACTCTCAAGACGGCTCAAGCGACGCCATTGCACTGGCCATCGCTGACAATGCCTGGTCGTGGGCCACGCTCATCCGCGCGCCTCGCAATGGAGGCTTTAGTTACGGCAACAACCTGGCGATGCGTGCCGCCCAAAGCGATATGCGCGGCGTAGACTATTTCATGTTGCTGAACCCGGATACGCGCGTGGAGGCGGGGGCCGTGGCTGAGCTCGTGGCCTTCATGCAGCAACATCCGCGCGCCGGAATCGCAGGCAGTCGCATCCTCAATGAAGATGGTTCGGTAAGAAGATCAGCGTTTCGTTTCCACACCATCGCCGCGGAACTCGAGCGCGGTGCGCGCTTAGGCCCATTAAGCCGTTTGTTGGAACGGTCGGCCATCAGCTTTCCACCCCCCGACCGTGAGATGCCTGTCGATTGGGTGTCGGGTGCTTCGATGATCATCCGCTGGCAGGTCATAGAAGACCTGGGGCCGATGGATGAAGACTACTTCCTCTACTTTGAGGAAACCGATTTCTGCCTGCACGCCGCGCGGGCCGGTTGGCAATGTTGGTACGTGCCCTCCAGCCGGGTTACGCACTACGTAGGCCAGAGCACAGGCGCCACAGGGCCAGCCGCTTTGCAAAAGCCTGTGCCCGGTTATTGGTTTGAGTCGCGCCATCGGTTCTTTGCGAAAAATCATGGGCGGCTTTACGCGGCCGCCGCAGACGCTGCATGGATTGCGGGCGCGGGACTCGCCCGCTTGCGCGCCAAGGTTGTGAACAAATCGTTGCCGGACCCGCCGAATTTGTTTCGAGATTTCGTCAAGGCCTCGTGGCGGCTTCGGAAACAAGAGGTGAAAGAAACTGCGGCTGTGCTCAACCCAGATCCCGCCGCCATTCCTTTGCCTTCGGGGCAACAAAACGAAAATCCTCCCGAACTTACGTTCAGCGCGCTGCTGTGGGAAGACTTTTGTACCCACGAACGCAATCTGCTTGAACCTGGGTTCTGGGCCGTGGCGGTCCACCGTTTCGGCAATTGGCGAATGCAGGTTCGTCCCAACATCGCGCGCGCCCCTTTGTCGCTGACGTATGATGTTTTGAACACCGCCGTTCGTTGGGGATGGGGCATCAAGCTTGATTACACCGTCAAGCTGGGCCGGCGGGTTCGCCTGTGGCATCACGGCGGAATGGTGCTGGGGGCCAGGGCCATCGGCAACGATGTTCACATTCGCCAGAACACCACGTTTGGCATCAGCAGCCGCAAACAGCCGTGGGCAAAGCCCATCATCGAAGATGGCGTTGACATCGGATGTGGCGCTTGCATCGTGGGTCACACGCGCGTGGGCCATCATAGCGTCATCGGCGCGAACACCGTGGTGAACCGGGACGTGCCACCACAATCTTTGGTGGTGGGTGTGCCAGGAAAAATCGTCAAAAGCTTGGCCAAGGACGACACCCGGCCTGACGCCAAGCTGGCCTCGCAAGCGTCGTAAAAGCCGCCTTTGAGCCCGCCCGCCGCTACTTGTACTCGATGAGTGTGCTGGCTTGGCCGCGCAGGCGCCGCCAAACGAATTGCGCGGCGCCCAGCGTTTGCGGCAGCTTCCCCAATAGGCAACTGCCGGCGTAAAGCCATGCGTGGCGTGGTGGCAGCCCCCGCAACCTCTGGCGTCGGTAGATGCGAAAGGCGGTTGCGCCGGCGGCGGTGGCTGTGAGCGGCAACAAGGGAGGCACCAAAACGCTGGCCGCCGCCACGCCAGACCAAAGCACGCCGCTTCCGGTCTCGCGAACACCCATCCGCTCGGGCTCACCTCCGTGCAGGAACGCATGTTCTGCAAACGCATGTCCGGCGCGTTGTGTGCGTTTCCACCACTGCGAAAACTTTGTCATGTCGGCGTCATGCAGGGTCATGTCGGCGTCCAAACGAAGCACCTGCCACCCTTGCTTGCGAAGCCGAAAACATAATTCGGGCTCTTCACCGGCGATCAGGCTGTCTTTGTAGCCGCCCACCTCCGCCAGCGCCGATGCGCGCATCAAGGCGTCACCTCCACAAGCTGCCGCCATCCCCACGGGAGTGTCCCATTCGATGTCGCACAATTGGTTGTAGGCGGAGCGATCTGGGTGCCGCTCGCGGCGTCGTCCACACAGAACCGCCACCTGCGGGTTTGCCTCGATCGCTTGCCGTGCGGCCGGCATCCAGTCGTCACAAAGTTCGCAATCGCCATCTACAAACTGCACCCATTGCAGCGACGAACATTGTTGGCGTGCCACGGCTAGGCCGGCGTTGCGAGCGCGGGCCGCTGTGAACGGCACTTGTAGATCCAATGCCACCACGTGGGCACCGGCAGCGCGGGCGAATTCCACGCTGCCATCGGAGGATCCTGAATCGACGTACACCACCAAAGAAAAATGCCGAAACAAGCTTTCCAAACATTTGTGCAGTCGCTGGCCTTCGTTGCGGCCTATGGCCACGGCCGCAAAATCGTTGTTAGGCAAATTGCTGGGCATTCTTGGCTTCCATTTTCAGTTCTTGACATGTTCCCCACAGAGACCCCGCGAACATGAGGGACAGATGATAAAACATTGAGTTGGGAAGCAGATCCACAAGGTGAAAAGCCACAATGAGCGCCATGCCCGACATCAAAATCACCACGGGGCCTTCCCGGACTTTTTTTACCAAGGCCGCCGCTGAGAAGATCGGCCAGACCATGAGTCCGAAGATACCCGCGAAACCTATGATGCCCGATACCCCCAACAAAATGATCCATTGTCCGTCGGTAACCGCGATGTCCTTTCCCGTGTACGCATCGTAAACGCGGTTGCGTCCGAAGATGCCCCATCCGAAGACAGGCCGTTGCGCAGCCTTGTCCAGGAGGAGTGCCTCATTGCGAAAGCGAAACTGCAGCGAAGCGGCCCGCTCTTGGCTCATGCGTGCGCTAAAATCCACAAGTTGTGTTGAAGGAAAGGTGTTCGTGAACTGAAGCAAGGGATAGCCCAGAGCAATCAAAGCCAAACCCATGGCCAACCTTGTTTGTGTGCGCCCCTTGGTAAATAGAATCATCAGGGTGGACGTGGCGCCGTAGAGAAATGCTGCGGCGCTTTTGCAGAGCACAAGCATGGCGGCAAGAAAGAACGAGATGGGTTTGGGTGACCAGGAGCCCACCGGAATTCGCGCGCGCCCGAGGGCCAAGGCGGCGATGAATGCCGTCATTACAAACGTGGCAACGGCGATGCCATGGCGTAAAAACACCATGGGTCGGTAGCCACCACCTCGCAAAGATTGCACGAATTGATGCTGGTGATAGCCGTAGATCCAATTGTGAAGCTGAGGGCTAAACCTCACCTCAATCAAGATGAAAAGCGAGTAGCCGATGGTTGCCACGATAATGAACTTCAGCAACGTGGCCATGTCGTTCAAACGCCGAAATATGGCCGCGCCGATGAAGAACGGAAGCAGGCGCTCGGGCGCCAGCGAGAAGAGCATGCGCACACATTCCTTAAGAGTAATCCCGGGAATTTGCAGAGGCCCATAAGTCATCGCATCGCGGTTGGTGAACCAAGTTCCTACGGTTCCCGCCATCAAGAGCACTGTAATCAGCAAGGGAACGCCGCGCACGCAGCGCACGACTTGCGAGAATTGTCCGGCGATGGCCAACCCAAATGTCGCACACAGCGACGTCAGTACGTACTTGTCGATAAGTGGCAACCCGGGGGCGTCAAAGCCAATTCGTTCGGGTAGCAACAGCACGCCCGTCAAGAACACAACGGCTGTGGCCACAGGGGGGCGCAGCACCGCAAACATCGCCAACGCGAAGGGCACAAACAGGAGCAGAGCCGCGAACGCAAGCGGACTAACTGACAGGCCGGCGGAGTACATTGTTTAGGCGGGAGGGTGACTTGCTGAGACCGCGCGCTCTGTACGCACCCAAGTCTGCTGACGTTTTCGCAAAAAGAAGGTTAAGTAAAGCGGAAGCTTCCACATCACGTAAAGCGGCGCCATTAGCAGCGTTTTGCCCTTGATCACTGTGCGACCGAAACCCCACCACGCGCAAGCCACAGCCAGGGCCACGAGCCCCAGCGACCCGCTGGCTATGAAGAAGGCAAGTTGCCCAACTCCAAACACCGCCCATGCACCCAGCGTTAAGCTCCAAACCATCGCAAGTCCCACGCACAGCAGGGATAGGGGTGGCACCGCGAGGTCGGCGGCCAAAGCCAGCAAGCGCACCTTTTTCTTGGCAATACCCGTAGTGAGCAACTGCGGAACATAACGCAACAGCGTGGCAAGTTGGCCGTGCTCCCATCGGCGTCTTTGCGTTGCAGCCGCGTTGCGATTCGTTGGCAGATCGCTAACCACTTCTGCCTGCGGGCAGAAAAGCGGGGCACTGCCAGCCATCGCCATTTGCAAACCCATCACCAAGTCTTCTACCAAATTGTCTCTTAGGTCAGGGGCTTCGCGAAGCACCCGCCAAGGAAACGCCATTCCTGACCCGGTTAAATGGCAGGGCATCCCCAATTGTTTCAGACCCAAAGGCCGAACCAAATTGCGGACGAGAAAGGCGAAGCTGGAAACTTGTGCCAAGATGCCTGGCGCATCGTTGTGGGGACGCAGCAAATACTTTGCCTGCACAGGCCGCCCCGAGAACGCCGCCATGAGGGATAGCTGGTCGACTGATCCGGCACCAAGCCGGCAATCGGCATCCACAATGAGCACCACATCCGGTGGGTTGTGGTCGAGTTGCTCAAGCGCGAAAGAGATGGCGAACCCCTTGCCACGCCGTTCGGGGTCGTTCCGCTCCCACACCTGCGCTCCGGCGGCGGCGGCTTCGCGCGCCGTTGCATCAGTGCAGTTGTCGGCAATCACGAACACATCTTGATCTGGCTTGATTTGAGCCTTAAGCGCTTTGACAGTGTCGCCCACCACTCCTGCTTCATTGTGCGCCGGTATGAGGATGGCCAAGCGGGGAGGGCGAACCAGCGCAGGCACGTGATCGCGTGTGCGCCGCCGCCGCAGGGCCGCCACACATTCAACGAACAGCACGCCCGCGGGCACAAGCGCCGCGGTCGCCAAGCCCGTGAGCAACGCCGAGGCGAGGTTTTGCATGTTCATGCCGCCTTTTCTCCCAAGAAAAGTTGTTGAAGCTTGGCTGCGTTCGCTCGAACATCGTGTTGTTCGCGCACGCGTTCACGTCCATCGGCTCCCAGTGTCTGAAGCTCATCAGCGCTGGCTTCGAGTGCCTTGCGCATGGCTTGGCACAAGCTTTCAACGTCGCCCGCAGGAACAAGCCAACCATTCTTGTCGTTGACCAATTCGGGTATGGCCGCCACGTAGGTGGAGATCACGGGCCGGCCCAGCGCCAATGACTCCATGATCACCACAGGAAGCCCCTCGGCAAAGCTGGGCAAAACCAACGCGCGCGCCGCTTGAATGTGTCTGCGCACCTCGTCTGTGGATTGCCACCCTGTGATGTGGACCTGCTCTTTCAAGCCGTGGTGCGCGATGGCCTCTTCGATCGCAGGGCGCATCTCACCGTCTCCTACGAGCGTGAGGTTAAAGTTGATCCCCTGGTTGCGAAGTTTCGCGGCTGCCTCAAGCAAGATGAGTTGTCCCTTTTGCTCACACAGGCGCCCCACGCACACCAAGTTGGGTTCAGTGGGAATGGGCGACGGCTGTTCGCGGAAAAAGTCTTCGTCCACGCCACAACGAACCACATGAACTTTTTGCCAGGCTTCCCCGCCCATGTTGCGCCACAGTTGCGCGCGTCCAAAATGGCTGATTGCCACGGCGAACGAAGCTTGGCTTAGCTTGATGGGAAGCCCGATGGCCTCGGCTTTGTCAAACTCTTCAGGCCCATGAACCGTAAACGAAAATGGTGGGCCCCCCAAGGCGTGACACAACATCGCAACGGTTGTGGAGTTGGTACCAAAATGGGCATGCAGGTGCTCGATGCCCGCGCTGCGACACCAATGCAGAAGTGCACACGCTTCGGCCCAATAAAACATGTGTCGCAGCAGGCCGCGCTCCGACCCCACACCCATCTTGGCCGCAAGCGCGGCAGCCTTGAACGCCTTGAGAGGATGGCGCAGGCCCTCTGTCAAAGCTTCTTTGAGCACTCCCTGGGCGCCGTCAGCCAAAAGCACCTTCGTCTTTGCTTGTTCGGCTACATCGTCGTCATCAACCAATTTGTCGGGACTGGGACGAACCGAATACCGCTGCACATTGGCACCCATGGCTTCTAGCGCAGCGATCTCCCTCCGGATGAAGGTATGGCTGACCTTGGGGTATTGGTTAACAAGATATCCCACCTTCATGGTTGCCCCGCTGTCTGTTGCTTAGGCTCCGTTTCAGGGATGGGCTGAATCCGCATCGCGTTTGCCGCTTCTGATCCCTCGACCTGCGCGGTCTCCGGATCGTCAAGACCTTCCACTTGGAACAGAAACGACAATGCGGCCGGGCGGAACAATGTCAAACCCGCGACGACGAGAACAAAAACAGCGCCTGCAATCCACAGCGCGCGTTGTTTGCC
>JBBSJE010000245.1:0-9195 GCA_038257535.1 Polyangia bacterium | reverse complement strand
GGAACCACTCGTAGGTATAGGCCGGCGATGGCTTGCTTGACCTTACCACCGTAAGCGGCTGATCAAACAGAATGCTCGCCGCTACTCGATGCGCGCCATCGACGATGACGTTGTTGTTGTCTACGGGCACCAGGCTCTTGCTGGGCTCAAACCCCTTTTTCAGGCTTATCAGAGTAGAATGAAACGAATCGCGGAAGTCGTTGTAACCCTGCTTTTCCTCTTCCTTAAAGCCGTTGAAAGCCTGCAAATGTTCTTTGTAAACGTCCTCCGCGAACTCGGAATCGCTTTTTTCAAGCAGATGCCGCGCGTAGAGCAGCTTGGCGCACAAATCGAACCGGTGCGGGGAGAGCAAAGCGCGCGAGCCCACCGTTTCGATACCCAGCTCGTTGTTGCCAAAGTAGTCGAGCTTCAGCAGGTTTGCATGCAGAAGGTCTTGGATGGCGGGCAATGAGACAGCCGCGGCTTTCGCAGCCTTCTGCATAAACAAATCTTGCTGATTGTCATGAAGAAGCGAATAGCCCCGCGCCTCAAGGAAGGCCTGAATGGCGCCACGTTGTTGCCCATATTCCACCACGACCAAGCTGGGGGCATGCTTGTTGAAGTCTAGGCCTTCGAGCACAGCCAGGTCATGCCCTTCGGCATCGACACAGAGAAGATCGATGCCGACGACGCCCTGCGCTTCCAGCATCTGATCCAGGGTTTGCAGGGCGACCTCCTCCTTATTCCAAATGGCGCCATACTGATCCCAACGCTCGGTCTCAGATTCTTCCAAGGACGCCACATCCGTTCCCCATTCAGGGAGGTGGGGATACGTGGAGACATTGATGCTTGTGGTGCCGGCCTTGCTCGATGCCGCCGCGCGCACACATTTTACAGGTGTCCCGGCGTAGGAATCGAACAGACGCTGGAAGTTTTTCCGCACGGGCTCAACGCACACACCACTCCACCCATAGCGCTCCTGCAAGCGGCGCACGTTGCTGTAATGGACGCCGTCAAAGGCGCCCACCTCCACGAAGCGGTGGTGCTTAGCCCCGTGTGCCAGAAAGAACCGCTCAATGATTCGGTCCTGGCCCATTTGTCCGTAGTAGCCTTCAAACTGCCGCGGCAGCTCACGGGCAAACCAATAACCAGGTTGCCATGCGAAGACTTGGTCGGCCACGGCCTTTGCCACCCGCAGGGCTCCGATCCGGAACGCCTGTCGCGCCAACACGAAAAGCTTCTTCCATTTTTGCTCTGCAAGAGGCGACGCCAGCAGCTCTCGCAACAGCGCCGGTGAATTCTGTAGAACGAGGACGAGGTCAATGAGGCGGCCATCGTCTTGGCTCTCGACGATGGCAAGGATCGCATCAAGAGCGGCTTGCTGCCGATTTGGCTCAGGCTGAGCTGGCCGCTCGGGGGCCGGAACAGACGGTGCGGCAACAGCAGGCTTTGGCCTGAACACGGCGGCCTGGGCTTCTATGATCTCGGGACGGCCCGCCACCAAATGGTGATAGCGCGCGTGAACGATCTTGATCGTTCGAATGAAATCGGCTTGCTTTGAGCTGGTGGTGCTGCTGCCGTCCTGCCTTATCGAGACGTCCGCGGTCACTTGGGGCACATAAGCAAACCGGTATCGATTCGCCAGCCGAATGAGCAGATCCCAATCCTCGTGGGTGCCCAGGGACTCGTCAAACATTCCCACCTCGTCCAGGCAAGCCCTGTCGTGAATGAAGGACAGGATTGGGATGTAGTTCATGACCATGAGGCGATCGCGGCTAAAAGCCGAATTGTGCGCCAACGAAGATCCTACGGCCTGATAGCCGTGCTCTGTTTTGACCTCCTCGATCCATTCGGCTTGAGAGTAAGCCACCATGCAGCCTTCTTTGCGGGCCGCCTCGACCAAGACCTGCAGATGGTTGGGGCGCAGGCCGTCGTCGTCATCAAGATAAGCGATGTATTGGCCCCGGGCGGCGCGAATGCCGGTGTTGCGGGCCGCGGCCCGATCGCGATTGACTGCATGACGGATGTAGGTGATGGCCAAGCGATCTGAAAACGACTGAAGGAGCTCCTCGAGGGGCCCACCGCAGTCGTTAACAACGATCGCCTCGAAATCTTTGAAGCTCTGTTGGCAAAGCGTGCTCAAGGCCCGCTGCAAAAACTCGGGGCGGTTGTAGGTGGCGATGATGACGGAGACGGTGGGCGACTTTGCGTCGGCGGGTGATGGCGACGGTGCAGGCGCTTCGTGCGCGGGTTGAGAATTTGTATGCCGTTGCTGAACTTGCCGGGTTTCGACCACCGTGACGCCCGAGCCGTGCTCCAGCCCGGAGGGATTCTGCAGGTACAGACCCAGCGTGGCTGGATGTCGATCAAAACGCTCGTCTCGGCCGATACGCAGCCAAAACTCATAATCTCCTGCCACCTTCAAGGTTTCATCAAAGCCGCCCCACTTCTCGTGCAGCGACCTGCGCCACATGGGCTGAGGACCAATGATGCAGCGGCTTTGCAGGGTCTCGTAAGAGAACCGTGGCCAGTTCAGGCTCTGAGCGGCGGTGTTTTGTTGCCACGTTTCATTGGGTGTCGTGGTCACCAGGCTGTCGGCATAAACAACGGCTGTGCCGGGGCTGTTGTCCAGGTGGTTGGCAAGAGTCTGCAAAGCCTCCGGATGGTGCCTGTCGTCCGTGTTGGCGTTGGTGATGTAGCGACCTCGCGCCAACTTGATCGCCCGATTCCAAGCCGCATAAAGCGGCTCGCGCGGCGTTCGCTCGAGTCGAATGTTGGCAAAGCGCTCTGCGAACGCTCTGACAATGGCGCTTTCGTCCTCGGGCGATCCACTGTCGATGACGACGATCTCCAGCTTCCCCTCGGCATAAAGTGTTTGGGACAGCAGATCTTCGAGGCATCCCCGGATGAAGCGCGCCGAAGCGTAGGTCGAGACGATGGCGGTTACCGTGGGGTCGGGCAGAAGGTGGCTCATGACGTGCGCCCTAGGGCAGCAAGGCACATGCCACGCGTGACGCACCTTCTTATCCCTACAGAGCGCCGAGGAAAAGGCAGGCGTTACGGACCGTTACGGAGATGCCGGGGGGGGCCGGCCCCGCGCCACAAAGCTGACGTCGTCACGAATATGACGACCGGCCATGACACTTTCGTGCGGTCCACGGAAGCGAAGTGTCAAGCAATTTTTCTGATTCAGACGTACGATGGGACCGTGGGTGCCTTCTCTTCAGCGCTCACGATGAACCGAGTGGGACAAGGGCCAATTATGGCCGGCCTGCCGGACGAATCACCGGCGACATCTGCGCTCGTGGATCGAAACTTGTGTAGAGATGAAAAGCTTATCGTGCAGAAACAACAAACGAATTCCTTACTCGCATCGTGCCTCATCGTCGTGATGGGCGCAGCGCTCTTCGCGGGATGTGATGACGATGCTGACAGCAACAACCTTGGCGACGGCGGCACACAGGGCGACGGTGGCGGTGGTACACAGGGCGACGGTGGCGTGAATGTCGGGGGTGGCGACGCGCTACCTTCCTCTATGGACACCGGCAACTCGATGGCGATTGGGCCCATGTCGGTGGGCTTAAAAAGCGCGAGCGTTTACGTGATTTTGGCAAAAACGGGCATCTCTGCAACGGCCGGTACCAGCGTGGTGGGCAACATAGGCGTAAGCCCAGCCGCCGAAAGCCTCATCACAGGGTTTGACCAAGCACGCGCGGCCAGCAACGATTTCTCCACCTCTGCGATTGTCTCAGGCCGGATCGAGGCCTCTGATATGGCGGTGCCAACGCCCTCCAATCTCACGACGGCGATTAGCGATATGGAAGCCGCCTTCACAGATGCCGCGGGACGCACGTTGCCAAACTTCACTGAACGCGGCGCCGGCAACATCAGCGGACTCACGTTGGCTCCCGGCCTCTACAAGTGGTCCACGGGTGTGCTTATTGCCTCATCGGTCACATTGGCTGGTGGCGCCAATGACACCTGGATTTTCCAGATCGCTCAAGACTTGACCCTGAGCAGCGGTGTAGAGGTCACATTGGCTGGTGGCGCGAAAGCCAAAAACATTTTTTGGCAGGTGGCCGGCCAAACCGTGCTGGGTACCACGTCGAAGATGAAAGGCAACATCTTGTGCCAAACGAAGATCGTGATGGAGACGGGCTCTTCATTGCAAGGTAGAGCCTTGGCGCAAACGGCGGTGACGATGGATGCAAGCACCGTTACAGCGCCCTGAATAAGAGCCGGCGCAGCCAACGCTGCGATGGTGCCCCCCTGGAGCGATGCGGACACGCGCCCTTTGTGTGTAAATTGCAACGTCCGTGTCCACTCCCGCCATCAGCATGCGACCGCCACTTCATTTCTTGTTAAATGGCCAAAGTTGGCCACCTCGGTGAAATTGGTTTCTTGCAATGCGCGCTTGTTAGGTGTCTAACTTGCCACATGGGACACAAACGGGCATGGCGTATCTTGGCGATTTGCATTGTAGCGATTGGCTGCCGGGGATCTCAATCTGTTGAAGAGGTTGATGACGATTTGGGGGCGCGGCTGGACGGCGGTGCGAAAGACGTGGCGGACATCGACGCGCCCTTCGTGATGGTCGATGCGGTTGACACCGCCGACACCGGCTACGACGCGGCCGTTGTTGATGCGCTCACGCCGGTGTCTTTGCTGGGCGACGCCGGCCCTAGCTGCCGGCTTTCGGGACCTCACGAAGGCAAGTTTGTTGCGGTTGATCCCATCCGCATGCTCGACCTTCTGTTCGTTATCGACAACTCGGGATCTATGCAGCAGGAGCAGGAAAATCTGCGCAAGAATTTTCCAGCGATGATCGAAAGTCTGCGGCGTTTGCCGGGAGGCCTTCCCGATCTTCATTTGGCGGTGATTTCAAGCGACGGTGGGGCAGGGGGAAGCGCCATCCCCGGAAATGCCGCTTGCAACAGACCTGGCGGCGATCGCGGCATTTTTCAAACTAAGCCTGCGTGTGGCTTGCAAGAGGGCGCCAATTTTCTGAAGGCTTCTAACAATGGCTCACAGAAGAACTTTGAAGGCTCGCTTGAGGACGTTTTTGGATGCATGGCCGATCTGGGCACGCAGGGGTGTGGCTTTGAACATCAGTTGCAATCCTTGCGCGTTGCCTTGTCCCCCAAGGTGCAACCCTTGAATAGTGGATTTCTTCGCCCTGGGGCGCATCTGGCGGTGGTGTTGATCACCGATGAAGACGATTGTTCTGCGAACCCCGACAGCGATCTGTTCGTTGATCCATCCTTCGCCGGCCAGCACGGCTCATTCCGCTGCAACGTGGAGGGGCATTTGTGCAATGGCACCCCCGTGGTTGGAACCATCTCCAGCACGCCGCTACAAAATTGCAGTGTGCGGGAAGATGGTCGTCTGATCAGCGTTGGCACGTTCTCGCGCTTCTTGAAGGAACTGCAAGGCCCCGCTTCGGTGACAGTGTCGGTGGTTGCGGGATTGCCCGACAACCCCCAGAACGCAAGCTACGATGTGGTGAAGCATGAACTCTATGCAGGCCAGGCGATGATCGACGTTGGCCCCGTTTGTTCAAACACCACGGTGGGATCCGCGGCGCCCGCGCTGCGGTTGCAATCATTCGTAGAGGCTTTCGGTGACAATGGCAGCTTCGACAGCCTTTGCAGCAATGACCTTACGCCTGCCTTGAGCCGCATTGGAGGGTTTGTGGCGTCGCGGCTTTCGCCCGGGTGTGTGGCCGGCAAGCTTGCCGACAATGATGTTACCAGTCCCGGTTTGCAGGCACGCTGTCTCGTGCGTGAACAGATCCCAAACTCCACAACAGGCACATATGACGAACGTGTTGTGCCGGCTTGCGCCCCAGGGCTGCCAAAGCCGTGCTGGCGCGTGCTTGAACCTTCCGCCGCAGCCAACGTATGTGGCGCGTCGCAGTCGCAAGTGGTTATTGACGACGACGCCCAAACCAGACCGCGTGGCACCCGGCGGTCAATTCAATGCCTATCCTGCGACGAATGATTCTTGGTCACATAGGGCGATAACTAACTAAGAACAGGCGGCGGTTCATTGGCCGCAGTTTAGGCACAGCCATTTTTTCAGCAACTTTGGCCCGCCCGCGGCCGATAACGCTGTGTGACCCCGAAAGCCCTTCGCCCGTTCGCCGCCCTTGTGGCGGCCGCCCTCACCGGATGCTTTGCCAGCCAGCCATCAAAGCCCGTGGTTGAGTTTCCCACGATGCCCGAGTTGCAGGCGCTGAGTGCACAGCCGGCGCCGACGCTGCCGCCCATGGTGCCTGAGCCCAGTGGTGAAGGGTGGACGCTGCAAGGACCCTTGCCTCCAATATTTTCGGAAGCCTTGTGGCAGCCTGCTGAGCCGGCGGAATCAGAGCTGGCGGTGGCGTTGCAGTCGGCGCACCATCGGATGCGCTTCACACAAAGTATGGCTTGTGTGGCCCGCGAGCTGGGCCGTTTCTACGCCGACAAATCGGCGTTTCCGCAAGAAACATTCAAGACCTTCGTGCTTGGTGCCTGTGGCGCGGTGGCAATAGACGTTTCTGTGGGCGGTTTTGCCGTCGAGTATGCGAAACAATCAGACGCCGCGTTGGCAAAAAGCATTGTAAAGGACTTGAAGGCACAGGGGCAGCGAGCTTTGAAGGGGCTTGAGGAACAGCTGGTGGATGCCGGTGTCTGGGTGGGCCGTCAGGGCGCGCAGACCTTCATGGTGTACGCAATAGGCCAGCCTTTGGCGCAGATCACGCGCGGGGTGTGGACCCCAGGCGCCAGCGGCCACGTTCGCTTTGATGGTCGCACAACCAGACCCGCCGAATACATTTCGGCGTACATCAACCGAGGACGCTTTGGCGTTCAACCCTGCGTGGTGGACATCTCGGTCGCGCTGCCGGATTTCCGGGTCATCTGCGAAATGGACCCCGATGACAATCACGCATGGGTGGAGATTCTTTTTGTAGAGCCCAAACATGTTTGGATGCGGCCGCTTTTTCGCACGTTGGCAAGGCGCGCCTTGCCTCCGTTGGTTTACCAGCGCGACGATTTTGGCTTGCAGGAAGACGATTCACAAAGCTCTTCCAAGGAAAACC
Organism: Polyangia bacterium; assembly: GCA_038257535.1. GTDB lineage: Bacteria > Myxococcota_A > Polyangia > Fen-1088 > Fen-1088 > JAGTJU01. The sequence goes on along the minus strand of JBBSJE010000245.1, from coordinate 2,138 downwards.
ACACCGAGTTGATCAATAAGTTGAATCTCGTCCGCAAAGCGGCGGCGCTCAAACAGGTGCAAGCGGCCGATCTTGAGATGCAAACCGCGCAAAGTCTGGCCCCGCACTTCTTCGCAGCCGCCTACAACAACGATCTGGAAGCCACGGCCAAGCTCAGCATGGGATTGCTCGCGGGGTGGCGTGCGGGCGGCATGATTCGCAGCGGCAGCTTGATCTCTGCATCGGTTCCCGATACGCGATCTCCGCTGCAGTGGCTGATCGCTGCCTTGCAAACGCCCATGGGCCGCACAACTTTGTTGGCGCCTGATGTCGAAAAGGTGTCTGTGGGTGCCGTGGCCCACAACGATCCCGATGGGCTCTCCGCCGTTGTTACGGGATGGGCCTTTCATCATGAAAACAACCATCTGGCCGACGTGGTGGCCATCTACAAGCGCATCATCGCCGCCCGTCAACGATTGGGCTTGCCCATGGTCAGCCGATTGGGTGCAATCACAGGCTCTGTAAATCACGCCTTAGAAGCTGTTCACAAGGGCCAAGAAACTCCGATGGGCGCGCTCGAAGCCGCTTTGCAGATTGGCGTGGATCGCTACGGCGCCAACATGCGCGGGTATGTGGTTGAAGCCATGTCGATTGACGCGATCACGATTCCCGAAGAGCTGCTTGCCACAACCAGCTTGGCGTTGGAAGTGGGCGTCACCCACCACAAGGCACCCGGCGCGGCGTGGGCGCAGTTTGTGGTGATCATCGCGTACATCGACGAAGGCCAAACGGCCATGGCGCCCCGGCGCTAATTCTTCTTCGTGCGGTTGTGTTCTTCGTGCCAATCGGCAAACGAGAACACCTGGCCGTTGCCTTCCGGCTGTGATCGCTTCTTGGGCTTGCGTGGCCCCTGCCATCGCGACAGCGGCACCATCCATAGGTAGGCGATGCCCTGCGCAGCAAAATGCGGCACAAACGTTTTAAGCCCAACAAACAGCGCATAAAGCACTGTTATGCCCACGGCAATCTGCGCCAACCGCACACCGGTTAGCGACAGCAGTCCGAACCAATTGATGGCGCGGTTGCGAAAGCTCAAGCCCCACATCACGATCAGCCCGCTGACAATGGGCCATAACCCCTGCGCTCCCAAGCCGGGCCATACCAACGCGAGCGCCGTGGTGATGCCGCCTGCCAACAGCGCCAAAATCAACACACGAAACAAGAACCGCTGCGATCCCCACACGTCAACCAGATCACGGCCCACCCAGAACAACATGTAACAGCCAAACAGCAGGCCGATGGGATCGTTTTCCAGAAATGGCCAGGTGACCAACCGCCAAACCTGGCCTTGCAACACCGCCGGCGGCCAAAGGTAAAGCCACGCGCCCAAGGCCACGGGGCCGTTGCGGCCCAGCACAGCTGACACGATGGAAATCACCGCGACCATGCCGATCAGCAGCGCAACCACGCGTGGCATGCGGATCGAGCCGATGACAAATTCTGAAGACGCGCGTGGCATCTTCAGAACATAGCGTGTTCTTCGGATCCGCTGGCTAGACGTATGTTCAGTTGGTCGGCAGGTTTCAAGGGCACGCGGGCGTGCGCTTGCCGTAACCGAACGTCATGTGACGAAATGCCGTGCCCTTGGGCCCGCTCACGGCCTGCCACGCTTGTCCGTCCAAGCTGCGGAAGTAGCGGGAGCCGTCCTTGGAGACGCCTGCGTACGTGCCCAGCGCAGAGCGGGCCACCAAATGAACGGAAGCGTCGCCTTGCAAGTTCAGCGTGCGCCATTGTGTCCCGTCGTTGCTTACGAAGGCGCGGCTTCCGCCCACGGCATAAAACCGCTGCCCGTCCCAAATGACGCTGCTCACGCTGCCGCCCACGTTCTGCGCCGCTTGCCACGTGTGGCCGTTGTCGGTGGACCGGCAAGTCTTGCCATCCGAGCCCACCGACACCATCACCCCTTGGCCAAACGCAACGCCGCCTGAGAATTGCTGTGCACGCACGCAGTCGCCAATGGCGATCGTCTTCCAGCTTGCGCCACGGTCGTGGCTGACGGCCAATTGACGGGCGTCGCCGCTGTCACCCACGGCTGCGTACGCGGTGACCACCGCCACCCACCCGCTTGGGGTTTGCAGCCCCGTGATGCGGCGAGCATG
>JBBSJE010000244.1:0-9206 GCA_038257535.1 Polyangia bacterium | reverse complement strand
GGGTCGCCATGCGCACCCTTGACGGTGGACGCATCGGCATCGCGGCGCAGGCCGTGGGCATTGCCCAGGCGGCTTTTGAGGCCGCCACCCGTTACGCGGTCGAGCGCAAGACGTTCGGCAAGCCCATCTCCGAGCATCAGATCATTCAATTCAAACTGGCGGACATGTCCACCGAAATTGATGCGGCGCGCATGCTGTTGTGGCGCGCGGCGGTGACGAAGGACGAAGGCCGCAAATACGGCAAAGAAGCCGCGATGGCCAAAGTGTTTGCGTCGGAGGTGGCGAACAAGGTGGCCAAAGAGGCCGTGCAGGTGTTTGGCGGCTACGGCTATCTCACCGACTACCCAGTGGAGCGGCATTATCGCGACGCCAAGATCACTGAGATCTACGAGGGCACCAGCGAAATCCAAAGGCTTGTGATCGCGGCGGCCTTGTTGAAGGAATAGCCAAAGCGCCTTGGTGCATGCACCGGCTTGTGCGACGGTGCAATTGGCGATAAGACTGGCGGCGGAGGTTAGCTGCATGAATCAAGGTCGGGCTCGATGGGTTGCGTTCGTGTTGGGCGCTTGTATGGGGCTTGGCGCTTGCGCGGGCGAAAAGGCGGGCCCACAAGAGCCGCGCTACACGATCATCAAAGGTGACGATCGGCCTCCCGAACAAAGAGGGCTTTCGGCTGACAAACAAGCCGAAGTGCAGATGGTTTTGCAGCAGCGAGAGGCCACCACGCGCAAGTGTTACCAAGATCGCTTGAACGAAGTTCAGGATCGCGGTTTCGCGGGCTCTGTTGAGGTTCTCATCACGCTTCAGCCCGGCACCGCGGCGCCCGCCGCCCGGGTGCTGAAATCCTCCTTGAACAGCCCCGAGGTGGAACAGTGTCTGGTGCAGAAGATCGCCGAGTTTGAATTTCCTGAGGTGGATCAGGAGGGCGAGGTTCCTTACACCTACAGTTTCCGACCTGCCTACTAGCGGCAGGATCACCTACAACACCCCCATGTGCTCGGGGGCAAATTCGATTTGCCAGGCAAAGCGGGTGGGTTAGATTGCCTGTTCGCAGATGGCAAACCAAAGGATGTTTCTGGGGGCCAATGCTGGCGTGTGGCTTTCACTCGCGGCGCTGGGGTTTTGCGCTTGTGGTTCATCAACCAAGTCTGAACGGCCCGCCGCCGAGCCAGGGGTGAATCGATCAACGCCGGGCGGCTACAAGCCAGGCTCGCGGAAATTGGGCGACGACGACGACGGGGCGCGAGACGGGCTGGCGCTTGATAGCGAACAGGGCGTTTTGGATTCCGAAGACGTGGAAGGTGTGCTGGAACGCAACTTTCGCTCTTTCACCCGCTGCTACAGCCGCGCGGGGGATGCGCAGCGATACGTTGAAGGGCAGGTGATGCTGCGGATCTTTGTATCGGGCAGCGGCGAGGTTTCTGATGTGCATGTGATCGAAAACAGCCTGGGCAATTTTGCCATCGAACGCTGTTTGGTTGTGGAGGCGCGGAACATCAAGTTCCCGGCCCCTCGGGGTGGCAAACCCACCGAATTTGAGTACCCCCTGCAGTTTCGTTCGACACGGGAAGCTGCGGTGGTGGATTGGCCCGAAGCAACCATTCCGATCGAGGTCATTGACGCTATGGCCGCCATGCAGCCGTGCCCCTCCGTGGCCCCAAGCCCGGTGGAGGCGATTGTCTACATTGAGCCTTCCGGCGCTGTGGGATCGGCTGGCTTCTTGTCTCATGGCACCATCGAGCCCGAAGCGGCGATCTGCGCGCTTGAGCAAATTCGGGCTTGGCGCCTGCGCGGCGAGGCGGGGCACATGCTACGCGCACGATTCAACCTGCGCATCCCTGCCGAGGGCGCGGCAAAAATGGCTCCGGCGGCTTCGCCCCCTGTGGTGCGGGGGCGCAATCCCAAGCCGCGTCGCCGCTGACGCTTGCTGACTTTGGGGCGCAAAGAGTTTGGCCCGGCGAAGGGGGCGGTTATAGGATGGCGCCCCACATGGGCGAAGCAACCACGGGGCCAGCACCGGCGCCACCCTCCCGCAACCAAGGCGAAGGCTGGAGTTCACGCCTGGGCGTGATCCTGGCGGTGGCGGGCTCAGCTGTGGGGCTGGGCAATTTCCTTCGCTTTCCTGGCCAAGCGGTGCAAAACGGCGGCGGCGCGTTTATGGTGCCGTACTTTCTGGCCCTTGTTCTGGTGGGCATCCCCGTGGGCTGGATGGAATGGACGCTAGCGCGCTACGGAGGCCGACGGGGCTTTCATTCGGCACCCGGCATCCTGGGCGTGGCGGGGCGGGGCCGCGTGACTCGTTACCTGGGCGTGATGGGGGTGCTTATCCCGCTGGTGATCGCGATGTATTACGTGTTGATCGAATCGTGGTGCCTGCGCTACTTCCTGGATTACGCACGCGGCGCTCTTTCGTTGGGTGGCAACGCTTCTGGTTATGCGGCCGCTTCGTCTGCCTTTTTTACGCGCATCACCGGCTCCGATGCCGATGGTTTGTTGCGAAGCGATGGCAGCTTACACCGCAGCGTGCTGGTGTGGCTTTTCACCTTTGCTGTGAATCTGTTCTTCGTCTTCCGTGGCCTGTCGCGCGGCATTGAACGCTTCTGCCAGTTGGCCATGCCTGTGATGGCGTTGGCGGCTGTTGTTGTGCTTGTGCGGGTGTTAACGCTGGGCACACCCGACCCTGCGTTGCCTGAACGCAACGTGGTTTCGGGGTTGGGGTTCATGTGGAACCCCGATTTCAGCAAGGTATTTGCCTTCAAAACTTGGCTGGCCGCCTCCGGACAGATCTTCTTTTCGCTGTCGGTGGGGTTTGGCGTGATCATCAATTACGCATCGTACTTGCGCAAACGCGACGACGTTGTGCTGTGCGGTCTTACGGCCGCCGCCACCAATGAAGTGTTTGAAGTGGGCTTTGGTGGGCTTATCACCATCACGGCTTCGTTCATCTTCTTGGGTGCCAGTGCGGCGACAGGTGGCACCTTCGGCACGGGATTCAATACGCTGCCGGTCGTGTTTGCGCATATGGGCGGGGCGGGGCGCTTCATTGGCGCGGTTTGGTTCTTCATGCTGTTTCTGGCCGCCATCACCAGTTCGTTGTCGATGTTGCAACCTGTGGTGGCGTTTTTGCGAGAAGCGTTGGGCATGTCGCAGTCACGAGCGGTGGTGTGGGTGGGCGTGTTGGTGTTCTGCGGATCGCTGTGGGTGATCTATTTTAGCGAAGGCCTCACGGCTCTCGACACCATGGACTTCTGGGTGGGGACCTTCCTCATTTTTGTCATGGCAGGCATTCAATGCTTCGTGTTCGCCTGGGGCTTGGGTGTGGATCGCGGAATCGAGGAGGCACATTTGGGTGCGCGCATGCAGATCCCGCGGATCTATCGGCTGATTTTTAAGTACATCACGCCCACTTTCTTGTTAGTAATTTTTATCGGATTTTGCGTGCAGTCACTACCCGATAGCGTCCGCGCCGTGGCGTCCAATCCGGCTGCACGCAACACCACTTTTTTCATCTTGTTCGTGGCGGCTTTGCTGGTGTGGTTGGCACGCATTGGCGAGCGGCGTTGGCGCGAAGCTGGGCTGGACCTGGATGGGCAAAAACCTCCGCAGGATTGAAAAATGACAGTCGCGGGTTGGTGTTTCATGATTGTGTCGATCAGCGCGGTTTACGCCCTGGCCGGCTGGTGTTACTGGAAAGTGCTCAAGGCGCCACCAGCGGATGAGGAATCATGAGATTCGGGCCTCAGCTTGTGGAACAGCGTGCGATGGCTCACCACGTCCGGCTGCCAGTTGTGGCGGCCCTTGACGTGCAGGCCGGCATGGCCGAGATTTCATTCATCTGGCCACAGCCCGGGGCTGACTGGCCGCTTTTGTCAATATTAAGCCTGGCTTGTCTTACCCTCGCCTGAAGGAGCGTCATGACAGTGAAATCGTTTGAGCCGAAGTTCATGAAAATTGGTGTGTTAACCGCTGCCTTGCAGGAGTTAACCCCGCGCAAGCTCAGAGATGAAGATCCCGATCGCGCGGTGGAAGATTGGCTTGCGTTTGCGCGTGAGGTGGGCTGCAACTTCATACAGCTTTCGGCAGCGCTGCATCCCAGCGAAACCGACGTGCCTGCCGAAGCCATGCTGGACCCCGTGGCCAATACCTTGGATTTGCGGCAACCGTTCGACAAAGCCCGCGCACAACGCGTGCAAGCAGCGGTGAAAAGCACGGGCATCGGATTTTCTGATCTGTCGTTCTTCGACAACTTGCTTCACGAAGACAACGACATTCGCAAGAAGAAGATGGACTTCATGCTTCGGGTGTTCGACGCGGCCGCGCTTTTGGGTGTGGATGCGGTTTGCGGTTTTGTGGGCCGCAACCAGTCGCTGTCGATGGATGGCAACTTGGTGTTTTTCGAGGAGGTGTTCATTCCCTTGCTCAAGGAAGCCAAGGCTCGCGGGCTTTCTTATCGCGTGGAACAGTGCCCCATGCCTGGATGGGTGACGAACGACAACTTCCACAACAACATCGCTTACGCCCCAGGCGCGTGGATCGCTCTGCACCGGATATGTGAAAAGCACGGGGTGGCCGATCAGTTCCGCATCCATTACGACCCCTCACACGCCATCTTGATGGGTCAAGACACCCGCTCAATTTTCCAGTATCTCAAGGACAGGGGCTACGGGTTCTTAATAAGTGGCTTTCACGTCAAAGGCCAAGTGATCGATGCCAAAGGCGTTGCCGCTTGGGGCTACGGTGGCCAAACCATGGAGCGTGGTGATTGGATCAATGGGAAACCTTCGCCCAATCCTGCGGATCAGCTCAACGCCTGGAAAAAGCAGGTTGTGTTGTGCGAGCATGAGCTGCCAGGAACGGCGCGACACGATCCTTTGGCCTACCTTCAGAACCGAACGGTTGACTGGCTGGATCACCAGCTGGCCGCGCGCGAACTTCTGGAACTGGATGTTGCCAACACCCACTTGGTGGTTGAGCACGAGTACCCCAAGGCGCGCATTCAAGACAAGGACAAACTCAAGCCCATCCTTGAGGGCTCGATCGCCTTCACGCGCAAGATTGATGAGGCCGCGGCGTGCATGTTCGCGCTGCAAAACGAAGTGCTGGCGGCACAAGGGATTCCTGTTCAAGGGGTTGGTCGCCAGTCGTATCGAAGCTAGCCGCACCCTCGCCTCTTCGGTGAACAACGAAATAACGAAGCGAATCGCAGCATGTCAAAAAAGAAACTGAATGTGGCAATGATCGGGTACGCCTTTATGGGGCGGGCCCACAGCAACGGCTGGCGACAAGTCGCGCACTTTATGGATCCGGCTTACGAACCGGTGCTGAAAGTGGTTTGTGGCCGCACCGAGTCCAGCGTGAAAGCGGCCGCCGAAACACTAGGCTGGCAGGAGTACGCGACCGACTGGCGCCAGGTGATTGAGCGCAAAGACATCGACATCATCGACGTAAGCACGCCCGGTGACAGCCACGCCGAGATCTCCATCGCGGCTGCAAAAGCTGGCAAAGCGGTGCTGTGCGAAAAGCCGCTGGCCAACACGGTGGAAGAGGCGCGCAAAATGGTAGAGGCTGTGAAGGCCGCCAACGTGATCAACATGGTGTGCCACAACTATCGTCGTGCGCCTGCTGTGACATTGGCCAAGCAGCTCATTGAATCGGGCGCGCTGGGAACGCTTTATCATTATCGCGGCACCTACTTGCAGGATTGGCTGGTAAGCCCCGATTTTCCGCGTCTGTGGCGCATGGACAAAAAACAAGCGGGCTCGGGCGCCTTGGGCGACATTCTTTCGCACACCTTGGACCTGTCCCGATTCTTGGTTGGCGAAGTCAAAGAAGTGTCCAGCATGATGAAAACCTTCATCACTGAGCGTCCGCTGCCCAATTCAACGGAAAAGGCCCCGGTAACTGTTGATGACGCCACTTTGGCGCTGGTGCGGTTCGAAAACGGCGCGGTGGGCTCGCTTGAGGGCAGCCGCTTTGCCACCGGCCGCAAGAACTACAATCGATTTGAGATCAACGGCAGCAAGGGCAGCATCGCGTTTAATCTGGAGCGGATGAATGAGCTTGAGGTCTACATCGAAGAAGGACCCAACAGCGGCTTCCGCACGATCTATGCCACAGACTCCAAACACCCGTTCTTCGCGGGGTGGTGGCCTCCTGGGCATATCATTGGTTACGAGCACACGTTCACGCATACCTTTGCCGATCTCATCAAGGGCATTGCTGAGGGCAAAAGCCCTAAGCCAGACTTTGAGGACGGGTTGCGCAATCAATTGACCCTGGAAGCGATAGAGGCTTCCGCCGAGACCCGCAGCTGGGTCTCCGTTGCTTCATAGCCGCTCAGGTTCACGGGCTTAACTCAATGACCGGCGTCGTGTGGCGTCGGTCATAGTCAATGCGTAAAAAGTAGGGCCATTTGCGTGTTGGCCTGGCGTTCGTACACGTTGCGGCCTTAGCTTCTGCGGGTGCGCCTCGCCCTCGTTGTCGTCCTTGTTTTCGCTTTGCATCCTGCGGTTCGGGTCAAGGCAGAAAGCAATTCTTCTGAAAGCGCATTTTCGGTGCGCACCGAAGCTGAGTCCTACGCGCTTGAGGATGTCGCCGTTCCCGATGACGCGGTTTTTGAAGTGGGTGGGATGGGATTTGCGGCCGACGGGTCCCTCTTTGTGTGCACACGTAGAGGTGACATCTGGGTGCGGCGACCGCGCAGACACAGCCGGACGCCTTCGCAGGCGGTAAAGGGTGACTGGACGCGCTTTGCGGAAGGTTTGCATGAACCTCTGGGGTTGCATGTGGTCTCCGTGAATGAAGTGGTTGTGGCTCAGCGCCCCGAGCTTACGCGTGTGCGCGACACCAACAGGGATGGAGTTGCCGATCGCTTCGAAACCGTCACAGCCGCCTTCGGTGTTTCAGGCAACTTTCACGAGTACCACTTCGGGCCCGTCGCTGACAAAGCTGGCAATCTCTACGCCACATTGAACGTAGGGTGGCTTTCGCATGCCGATAGCTCCGTGCCCTTTCGCGGCTGGGCCTACAAGGTGGCGCGTGATGGAAGCTTTTCGCTTGTGGCGTCAGGTTTCCGATCGCCCGCTGGCATTGGCATAAGCCCACAAGAAGAAGTTTTTGTCACCGACAACCAAGGCGATTGGTGGCCCACGTCGCCGCTGGTGCACGTGCAGCCCGGTCAATTCTATGGGAATCCAGCGGGATTGCGCTGGGAAGCAAATTATCAAGGTCCAGCCGATAGCTACGAACTGCCGCCGGAGATCTTGCAGCAACGGCGCACCCCACCTGCGTTGTGGTTTGTTTACGGGCCTCTGGGGCACTCTCCCACACAGCCGGTATGGGACACCACCCACGGAAAATTCGGTCCCTTTGCCGGACAAATGTTTGTGGGCGACCAAACCCGCAGCCAAATCACGCGCGTGGCGCTTGAGAAAGTGCAGGGGCAGTACCAGGGCGCTGCCATGGTGTTTCGCAACAACTTGGCTTCCGGCATCACCCGCATGGCCTTTGGACCTGACAACGCCTTGTATGTGGGGGGCACCGACAGAGGCTGGGGCGCCGTTGGGGGCAAGCCATTTGCGCTTGAACGGGTGAAGTTCACAGGCCGCGTGCCGTTTGAGATCCTCACCATCACCGCTCGTAGAGATGGCTTTGTGGTGCGCTTCACGCAACCCATCGCGATAAACAACAACGCCGTGCCCGCCGATGTTGTCGCAGTTTCGCATCACGGCTACCGCTACTGGCGAAACTACGGATCCCCGCATGTGGATGTGACCGCGGTGGACAACGTAGGGGCCGAGGTTGCCGAGCAGGGTCAGGCGTTGCACCTGCGCGTGGCCAATTTGCAGGCCGGCAAGGTCTATTCGTTCAAGTTTCGTGGCCTTACCAGTGTGCACGGTGCGCCGCTGTTGCATCCCGACGCTTACTACACGCTCAACCTCATTCCCGAAGCAGCCATTGCCGCCCAGGTGAAGCCATGAGGCGCTGCCCTTGGCTGCTGGCGACCCTGTTGTTCGGATGTCGCCCACCCATGCCCCCGCCTGGGTCGATTCAGGCGCCGCAGCCGCATGAAGCAGAGGATGAAGGTGTGGGCGAACCCACGCCGCCATGGCAGGCGTCGGGGCTTTTGGCGACCTACGAAGACGGATCGCAGCGCGTGCTCACATGGGTCGCCACACCGCATTTTGCACTTGAGGAAAGCGAAAGCCTTCATCCCAGTATAAAGCCCGCGTTTGAGGCCAGCTGGTCGGGCGTGCTACAGATTGAAGAAGCCGCGTCGTACTCTTTCTGGGCGGCACCAGCTTCGCTGCAGATTGATGGGAAGGAAGTTGGCGCGCAACCGGTGGCCCTTCAGCCGGGCGCCCATACGCTTGCCCTTCGCTACAAACGCACTGAGGGACCCGCGCGGTTTGCTTTGCAATGGGCCAGCGAAAGTTTCGCGCGTGAGCCCTTGCCGGGGCGGGTGCTGCGCCCAACAAGCTGGCCAAGCGAGGCGAAACGCTGGCAAGTGATCGACCAAGGCCGCGCGCTTTACGACGAGCTAGGCTGTCGTGGCTGCCATCACAAGGCCGGCGACGATCCTCATGTCGACAACTTCTACCATCTTACCCGACGAGGGCGCGGACCTGGGTTAAGTCGTCTGGGGCGCCGCCTGAACGCCGCATGGGTTTATGCGTGGCTTGGCAATCCTTCCGCACACCGAGACAACGCCAAAATGCCGGTGGTTCTGCGGTCAGAAAGCGAACGCGCGGACGTCACGGCGTTTTTGATGTCATTGCAGGAACAAGGCGCAACCACTGGGGTTGAACAAGGCGCTTGGGATGCCACTGGGCTCACTGAGGTGGAAACCGCTAAGGCCGAAGAGCTTTTTGGGTCGATCGGGTGTTCGGCCTGCCACGGCGACGCTGCGTCCAAAGCCGCTTTGACCGCGGTGGGATCCAAGTTTCAACCAGCGGCGCTTCCCGAGTATTTGGCCCGCCCCGAGAATTTCGACCACTCGGGGCGCATGCCGGGCATGGTACGGGGTGAAGAAGCTCGCTTGTTGGCGCGTTGGTTGTTGCGCAATCGCAAGGCAGCGCTTGAAGTTACACCGCCGCCCGGCGATGCAAGGCGCGGCCGCACCCTTGTGCAAACGCGAGGCTGCTTGGGATGCCACAGCATGGATCTGGCGGGGCTGCAGGTGTTCACCGAACTGAAGGCGCCCGCCT
>JBBSJE010000243.1:0-9322 GCA_038257535.1 Polyangia bacterium | reverse complement strand
TCTCGAGCCCACACCCGGTTGGTGGCAAAGCGCCGAAACACCACCCGCGACACATCCACATGCGCCGCCGCCAGCACACGGCCCACCTGCGCCTCGTGTGCGGCGTCGTTTACCAGCAAGTTTACGATCTCGTTCGGCGCCAGCATGCGCACAATTTCGGCCCACACCCACGGAATGCCGCCAAACTTTCCCGGCCAATCTTTCTTGTTGTGGGGAAACGCCAACCACGTGGCGTCGTGCGGTTCCCACTCAGCGGGCATCACCCCCAGCGGCTTCGATGATTTTGCAGCGGCCATGGCAGGCTAGCGGCTGGCGCCGTCCAAGTAACGTTGGGTGATGTCGCCGTAAGCGTCGATGCGCCGATCGCGTAGGAATGGCCAGCCGCGCCGCACATCTTCAATGCGTTGGGGATCTACGTCGGCGATCAGCGTTTCTTCTTTGTCGGTGGACGCCTCAGCCAAGATTTGCCCCTGCGGATCGCAAAGGAAGCTGGTGCCCCAGAAATCTAAGCCGGCTTGCCCAGGCGGACCCGGCTCGTGGCCGATGCGGTTGACCGCCGCCACATACACGCCATTGGCCACGGCGTGTCCACGTTGCACAAGCTGCCATGCTTGGCGTTGCGCCACACCATATTCTGCCTTCTCGGTGGGATGCCAGCCGATGGCGGTGGGGTAAAACAGCACCGCAGCCCCTTGCAGGGCCGTTAGCCGCGCGCCCTCGGGGTACCATTGGTCCCAGCAAATCAAAGACCCTACGCGGCCGGCGTGCGTGTCAAAGGCGCGAAAGCCTAAGTCGCCGGGGGTAAAATAAAACTTCTCGTAAAACGACGGATCATCGGGGATGTGCATCTTTCGATACACGCCCAGGGTTGTTCCATCGGCGTCCAACATCACAACGCTGTTGTGATAAAGCCCCAGCGCGCGCTTCTCGAAGATCGGCACAACAATCGCGGTTTTTGCTTGCTTTGCAACTTTGGCAAAGCGTTCGGTTGAGGGCCCCGGGATCGACTCGGCCAAATCAAACAGCGCTGCGTCTTCTTTCTGGCAGAAGTAAGGGCTGCGATAAAGCTCCGGCAAGCACACAACTTTGGCGCCTAAACGCGCCGCTTCCGCGACTTTATCGGCCGCTTTGTCTTCGTTTTCGGCCGGCTTGTCAGACATGGACATCTGAACCAGCCCCACCGCAAACTTCCCGGGAATTAACATGGCGTCGTGTTAGCAGAAATGCCGCTTCGAGGAAACGCCGTTACCCGCGGTGTGCGCTAATCGTCGTCGTCTTTGTCGTCGTCCTTATCTTCGTCCTTATCTTCGTCCTTATCGTCGTCTTTGTCCTTCTTCTTGCCGTCGTTCGAAGGAGGTGGTGTTGCGTCCGCTGGGGGCGCGGCAGGCAATGGCGGCACACCAGCATCAACGGGCGGAACGTTAACGATCTCTTGGGCGCCGCCCCCAGGCTGGGTGGTGTTGCCCCCCCCCTGACTGGGCTGTGGTTGTGGTGGGGGCGCTGTGGTTTGGGCGGGAGGGGCAGGAGGCTCAACCGGCGGCTGGCTCGGCGCTTCGGGGCTTGCGTTGGGCGGGGACGTGGGCGTCGGGCTCGCCGCAGTGTCCGCCGCAGGCCCTGTACCCGCTGGAGGGTCAGCCGCAGTTTCCGCGGCAGGCGCAGTTTCCGCCGCAGGCGAAGCGCCCGCCCCGGGGTCCGCCGCAGGGGGCACCGCACCCACGACCGGCCGGCCCTGGCGGGTGCCATCGGTGCCACTTCCCACGACCCCCACACCATCCCGCTTCGACGAAGGGGCCTCCTCGTCGTCGCCCCCACAGGCCATCGCGGCAAAAGCGACAACGACAGCCAAAGATCGCGAAACCTGCCATCCCCACGTATCCGCTTGAGATTTCCGGACGCTTTGCATGTGCAGGCCTCGTCTTCAAGCCTCGTGCCAAGCCGTGGGTCGGGGCATGGGGGCATGTTGGTTGGGCACACAGTCAAACTGTTACGCCGCCACCACGGGACGCCTGTCCGACGGGCACACATCGTATCGCAGAGACACCTACTTTAGGGCCTTTGCCACTGACACCTGGCTGGGTGGCAGCAGCTTCAGCGCCTCACGGAAGGTCTTGGCTTTGAAGGTCTCCTGCTCTTTGGCGGCGGCTTTATCATTTGTCGCATTCATGCCAAGCTTTTGGAAAGTCACGGCCGCATGAGATGCCACTTCCTCTTGCAGCGAGGCAAAGTTGGTCTCGAAGGCGTTGCGATCCAGCACGATGTTCACAACCGGCGCCTGGTTGTGTATGCCCAAGAACGTGAACGTCTTCAAGTCCGGCGCACGTCGGAACATCGACGTGGCGAACTCGATCCAATACGTCATGGCCTGATTGAACGTGGGCGCGGGGCCAAATTCGTCTTTGCCGTCCGCCAAAAAGGGGTATTCAACCCGGGCGCTACGGGCCTGCTCGTCGATCTCCAGCTTTGGTTGATGAGAGAAGCCCTGGTCGAATCGCTCTTGTGGCTTGGGCTTTTCAACCCGGCAGGAGTCCTGAACGTTTTCAACGGGCGCACGATTTAAGCTGGCCTCGAACGCGCGTGTGACCGCTTGGCGGAACGTCCAAGGTACGGCGTTGTCGCACAGAGGTCCTTGGCTTGTGCGTGGGCGCTCGATGACGGCCAGGGCCTTGCCCGAGGCGGCTTCAGCCTGCGAGGCGAACACCTCGGCGCGAAACTCAATGGGCTCAAACGCCGTGCGGGTCATGGCCCAACCGTAAAGCGTGTGTAAGACCGGATACATATCCTGCCTCTCCACAGGCTGGGCTAAAACGGCTTTCAAGTTCACCACCTGCCCATCGCTAGGCCCCGTAACCTCATCAGCCACGATTTTAAACGCGGCGACACCATCGGGAATTTTGGGTTGGTCACAGCAAGCCTTGGTCTCCGTCTGCGACTTGTTGTCGGGGCAGGCGGCTGTGGCCAGGGCCGAAGACACGAGGGCGGCGAACAGATAGCGGCGCATAAAGCCTCCGGGGCAGGGCGAGGGGTGGGGGCAAGACCGTATCATTCACAAACCGAGCCACCAAGCCCAAACGCGCATACCGAAAAACCTCAGACGTTGAGCGCGCTTGCAGTCTCAGCGCGGTTTCGGCCATGCCGCATCAAGTGTATAGTGGCCAAGCACGATGGAAGCCGACGTAACGACTGCCCTGGCCGCTCTCAAATCCAACCCTGACAGCGCCGAAGCGCTGGCCCAGGTCCAAAAAGCGGCTGACAACCTTGGTGAAAGCCAAAACTGGGAGCAGGCCGCCCAGATCTATGAGACCGCGCTGAAAACCGCCAAGCGCGGGGCAGGTGAGCAAACGCTGCTGATCGCCCTGGGCAACGTGTATTGGCAGCGGCTTTCACAGGTAGAGTCGGCGGAAGCCATCTTTCGACGCGTGCGAAAAGCCGATCCGCGTTCGCCCGATATGTTGGCGTTTTATCGCGCCTATCACACGGATCGCGGGGAGATTCCCGTTCTGCTGAACGTGTTTACCCAGGCGCTGCGGGCCGAGACGAATGCGGAGGTGCAGACGCAGCTTACGATCGAGATGGCCACGCTCGCGGAGTCGGAACCGCGCACCATCGAAAAAGCGATCGACCTCTGGAAGGGCCTGTTGCGCAAGCAGCCCGACATGGCCGATGCCTATGCGTCCCTGCACCGGCTCTACGGCAAAGCCGAAAAGTGGAACGCGCTGCTCGAGCTTCTCAAAGAGCGCCTTGACCGGCTGCCCGAGGACGCCATCGACGAAAAGGTGGCGCTGTACCAAGAGATGGTGCCCATCTACCGCGATCGCATGCGCCTCGATCCCATGGTGCAAAGCGCGTACTTGTCGATCCGGGCTCTGAAGCCGGATCACCAGCCCACGTTGGAGGCACTCACCGATTGGTTCGAGAAGAAGTCGCGCTGGATTGATCTTGTGGACGTGCTGACGTCGCGGGCGCAGTTTGCCGCAACGAAGGCGGATAAGGTTGCCTTCTATAGCCGCGTGGCCACGCTGTGGGCCGAAAAACTGGGCAAGCCGCAAAACGCAGCTGGGGCTTACGAACAAATCCTGGAAATCAACCCCGACGACACGGACACCATCGCCGCGCTGACGGAGCTTTATACCAAAGGCCGCAAGTGGGGCCCCTTGATCGAACTTCACCGGCGGCAATTGCCGGGGTTGACGCCGCCGCAGGTGCGCGAACGTTTGATCGAAATGGCCCGTTTGGCCGCTGATCGGCTAAGCGACGAGAAGCAGGCCATCGCCATCTGGAACGAAGTGCTGGCTTTGGACAGCGACGATGCGGAGGCTTTGGAAGCCCTCACCAGCCTCTACGAAAAAGAGCGCGATTGGGCGCCCTTAACAGAGGTTCTGGGACGCCAAGCAACGATGACGCCTGATGGCCCCGCTTTGGCCGCGTTGTTAGAAAAGCGCGGCACCATCTTGGCCGACAAACTGGGCAATTCGGCCGCCGCCGCGGCTGACCTGCAGCGGGTGCACGAACTGCAGCCGGACAATGGGCGCGTGTTCCGTTCGTTGCGCGAGCTCTACGGCAAATTGGCCGATTACCCGGCGCTCGAAGCGCTTTACGGGGCGCGTGGCCAGTGGAGCGAGCTGTGTGACGTGCTGACCGATCTGGCCGACCAACTGCCGGACGAAACAGCCAGTGTGGCGTTGCGCGAGCGCGTGGCAGCTTTGGCCATCGAACAGCTGAACCAGCCTGAGCGCGCGATCAAGGCCTACGAACGCATCGTGGCCATTGACCCTGGCCATCGCAAAGCCGCCGACGCGTTGGCGGGTCTTTACCGCAACACCGAGAAGTGGTCGCGACTGCTTGAGACTTACGAGAGTCGTTTGGGAGACAGCGGTGCATCGGCCGCAACAGCGACCCCCGATGCAGGCGACAAAGGCAAAAAGAAAAAGCCCAAAGACGGCGCCAAGGAAGCAGGCCTAGGCGTGCCCGAGCAGCTCCAGCTAATGGCGGAGGCGCGCAAGCTTTGTGAAGAAAAATTGGGCTCGAAGGCGCTGGCCTTCAAGTGGGGCTTGCGCGCGCTTGAACTTTCGCCTGACGATCCCGAGCTGTTTGTCGAAGTGGAGCGGCTGGGTCGCGAGGGCGAAGAATGGGAGCCGTTGGCCGACCTTTACGGGCGCAGGCTCAAACAAAGCCAGACCGACGACGACAAATCCTCGTTGCTCAAGCGCGCGCTGGCCATTGCGGTCAACAAGACCAAACGGCCGGCGGAAGCGCGACGGTTGGCTGAAGCGCTGCTGCAGATCTCGCCCGATGATGACGAAGCGCAAAGCGCTTTGCAACAACTGCTGGCCGCGGAAGAAAAGTGGCCCGAAGTTGTCGCCCTCATGCACAGCCGGCAAGCGCATCTTGCGGATCCTGCGGCGCGCGCTGAACTTTTGCTGGCCGCGGCCCGGCTTGAAGAAGAAAAGCTGCAACAGCCGGAAACGGCGCAGGCTTCGTTAAACGAGGCGTTGGGCATTCACCCTGGCAACGCCAAAGTGTTGACCGCGTTGGCGCGGGTATGCGAACACCGCAACGACTTTCAAGGTCTGGCAGATGTTCTGCAACAACAAGTGAAGGGAAGCGGCGCCAGCGACGAGCGCCTCAATTTGTTGCTGCGTTTGGCGGCGCTGCAAGAAAACCAACTGAAGGACAAACGCTCCGCTTGGGCCACGTACCAGCAAGCGATGGAGGTAAGCCCCGAGTCTTCCGAAGCGGTGGGGGGGTTAGAGCGCGCCTTCGACGACGACGATCTGCCAGCGCAAGACATTCACCCCATCGCCAAGCAGCTGGCGCGCTACTACGAAACCACGGAGAAATACGATCGATGGGCCGAGGTGCTTCAGCGTTTGGCTGGGGTTGCCAAAGAGCGCAGTGAAAAGGTCCGCCACTTGGAGTTGCTGGCGGATCTTTACGAGGGGCCCGCCGCGGATCGCATGTCCGCATATGGCGCCACCTTGCAGCTGTTCGAGCTGGATGCAGCTGACGAAGCCAACCTGCAGCGCTTGTTGCGCCTGGCCACCGAAACGCAGAAGCAAGACGATCTGCTTGCGACCATGCATCGGGTGCTGGGCACCACCGACGACGTTTTGTTGCGGGCCGAATTGCTTCGCCATGTGGCGGAGCTGGAAGAAAAGCAACCGGGCCACGAAGCCAAGGCCGAAAAGGCTTACCGCGAGCTGCTTGAACTTGAGCCTGATGACGAACGCGCCGTCACCGCATTAACGCGCATGTTGCGCGAAGGCGAGCGCTGGGCCGATCTTCGCAATCTGCTTGATGCGCGGGCCGAACGCGCCGTGGATGCGAAAGAGAAGCTTGCGCTGTTCGGTCAAATTGCCGAAATCGACGAAGCGCTGCTGGGGGATCGCGAACACGCGGTGGGCGTGCTGAACAAACAGCTGGAGATCGAACCCGACAACTTGAAGACCTACCACGGCCTTGAGCGCCTGCTAACGGCGCTGGGGCGTTGGAATCAGCTGGCCGACGTGTTGGCGCGCGAAGTGGATTTGGTTGCCAAATCTGAACAAGAGGCGATCGTGCTTCGCCGCGTGGAGGTGCTGTCGGAAAAGATAGGTGCCTTCGACGACGCGCTGGATGTGTTGGCGGAGATTCTGAAAACCAATCCGGAACACGAAGACGCGCTCAGATCCGTTGAGCGCCTGTTGCGCAAGCCCAAAGCCAAGCAGCGCGCCTCCACCATCTTGGGGCCGATCTACAACAAGGCTGGCAACTGGGAGGGCTTGGTTGAAGTGCTTCAGATCCGGCGCGCGTCGCTGTCTGGGGCCAAAGCGGTTGCGGCGCTGGCGAAGGTGGCGGAGATCCAGGAAACCAAATTGGCCGACGAAGCTTCGGCTTTGGCCACTTGGCAAACCGTGTTGGACATGGATCCGTCCAACAAGGAGGCACTGGCAGCTGTGGAGCGGTTGGCGTCCATGTTGGAACGCCCATCGGACTTGGTTGAACTTTACCTTGAAATGGCGGCCAAAAAAGCGGCCGACGACATTCGCGGGCGCGCTGAGAATCTGACCCGTGCGGCACGTTTGTCTGTGTCGAGCTTGGGCGATCGGCAGCGCGCGGCTCAGATCTGGCAACAGGTGCTGGATCTCGACGTGGCTGATCCGGAAGTGGGCCAGCCCGCCGCCGAAGCGTTGGAAGCGTTGTATCCGCAGATTGGCGAATACACGCGCTTGGTAGACATCCTCAAAGTTAAACTTGATTGGCAAAGCCGGCCGCAGCCGCGCGCTGAGCTGCTGGCGCGCATTGCCGATCTTTACGAAAAGGCGCTGGGCAAACCCGACGAAGCCGTTGAGTGCCTGCGCGAAGCCTTTGAGGCCACGCCCGAAGATCCCAAGCTTCTGGATCGGCTTGAGCCAGTGTTTGAAGGCCGGGGCCAGTGGAGCGATCTCATTTCTGTGCTTGAGCGACGTATGGCGTTGGCGGTGGGCAACAAAGCCCGCCGGGCGCTGCGCTGGCGCATTGCCGAGATTCAGGAAAACAAGCTTCAGGATCTGGACGAAGCCATCGCCACCGTGTCCGCCAATTTGGACGAAGTGGGCGGGGAAAAGCAGGCGCTGGATGCGCTTGAGCGCCTGTACGAGAAGAAGGAGGCGCACGGCTCGCGACTTGAGGTTCTGGAGCGGCGCTTGGCTTTGACGGAGGCGCCGGAGGAACGGATTGTATGGTTGAGGCGTGCTGCGGCGCTGCTGGCTGGCCCCTTGGAAGAGCCTGGGGACGCGCTGGAAAAGTGGCGCGAAATCCTGCTGCACAGCCCGGCTGATGAAGCCACGTTAGCCAACATTGAAACGCTGCTTGACCACGACAACGACGATCTTCGTCGTACGGCGGCGGAAACCTTGGAGCCTGTCTACGAAAGCCGCAGCGCCTGGCAGAACCTTGCGCGGACACTACAGATCTACATCGACACCGAAGACGATCGCCGCGCACGTATGAAGCATTGGATCCGCTTGGCGGGTCTGCGCCGCGACCAGCTTTCCGACCTTCCGGGCGCCATGGACGGCTTTGGTCATGCGATCAAAGACGCCTTGGGCGAGGACAACGTTATGGACCTGCTCGACACCTACGAGCAGTTGGCCGACAAGCAAAATCGCCCTCGCGATGTGGTGCGCCTTTACGAAGAGATCGAGCCCGATGTGCTGCGAGAGGATGTGCGCCTGCGGATCGAGCGGCGCATTGCCACCGACGCCCGTGATCGCGGCGACCTCGAAGGCGCCGCGTCTCGCTACCTGAGTATCTTGGATCAAGCGCCCGAGGATCCCGAGGCCTTAGAAGGACTTGAAGGCATCTACCGCGCGCAGGGCGATCGAGACCGGCTTTACGAGTTGGTGTTGCGCCGGGCCGAATTGGCCTTGGACATTCCCGCCGCCGAGCTGGCTCTGCGTACAGAGGCCGGTGCGCTGGCGGTGCAGCTGGCGCGCCCCGACGACGCCATCATTGCTTACGAGCGGGCGCTTGAGCTATCGCCGCACAGCCGCGAGGTGATAGCGGCGCTGCAGTCGCTGTACGAGCAAACCGAGCGCTGGGTGGATCTGCGCGAGCTGCTTGAGCGGCGGGTGAGCGCCAAAGTTTCGCCCAACGAATCGATCGAAATCCACGAGCGGATGGCGCGCTTGGAAATTGAGGAGCTGGGCAACTACGTGGCGGCGGTGGAGCATCTGCAGGAGATCTTCAAGCGCGATCCTGCCAACGAAGCGGCCGTCGGCATGGCCGAAAGTTTGCTGGAACAGCCTGAAACCGTGATGGAAGCGGCCGGCATGCTTGAAGCGGTTTACGCTCGCCGCAACGAGTGGCAGCGATTGGTGGTTATTGACGAAGCCCGTCGTGATCACCTGGACGATCCCGCGGCCCGTGTGGTGTACACGCGCCGCATTGCCCGCACCTACGAAGAGAACGTTGAAGATCTGGGCAAGGCGTTTGAATGGTACGGCAAACTATTTGTTGAGGTGCCGCATGAAAAGCCGGTGCAAGACCAATTGCTGCGGTTGGCGCCCAAGCTTGATCGATGGCGTGATCTGGCAACCCTGTTCGATGACTACCTTTACGATGAAATGTCCGAGACCCCGCAGGTTTTGGCCATCGTGAAGTTGGCGGCCGAGATCTGGGATCGAGAGTTGGGCGATCGGGACGCCGCCCGGAAGCATTACCGCCGCTACCTGGACGCCCAGCCCAACAACCCTGGGGCCGTGTCGCTGTTTGAGCAGGCGCTTGAACGCTGGGAAGCTTGGGGCGATCTATTGGATCTGCTGGATGAAGAAACCACGCGGGCCGATACGGCCGCCACGCGCGT
>JBBSJE010000242.1:0-9328 GCA_038257535.1 Polyangia bacterium | reverse complement strand
CCAACCCCGCAAGGGGGCCACAACCGATTTGGCTTCGGCGCCATCGATCATGTCACCAGCAACTTTCAAACCATGAGCCCCGCGCTGCTGTGGATGAAGCACGTCATGGGCTGGGAACCATTTTGGGATGTGAAGTTTCATACCGAAGACGTGGCCCATAATGGAACCCATGGATCGGGGTTGAAGTCAGTGGTGATGTGGGATCCCGATTCCGGTTTGAAGTTCGCCTGCAACGAACCGCTGCGGCCCTTCTTCAAACATTCCCAAATCAACGTGTTTTCCGAAGATCATAGAGGCGATGGCGTGCAGCACGCAGCGCTTTCGGCGCCCAACATCATCGAAACTGTGAAGGGCTTAAGGGACAATGGCGTGGAATTTATGCCCACCCCAGGCTCGTACTTCGACATGCTGCCCGACCGGCTGCAAAGCCTAGGCGTGCAGTTGGAAGAAGACCTTCGTACATTGCGAACGCTTGAGATCTTGGTTGACGGCGAAGGCCCTCAGCAGTACCTGCTACAAATTTTCCTCAAAGAGGCGGCAAGCCTGCTGCACGATCCCGAAGCCGGACCGTTTTTCTTTGAGATCATCCAGAGAAAGGGCTCACGCGGATTCGGGGCGGGAAACTTTCGCGCACTCTTCGAGAGCATCGAACGTGAACAACGGCTGGCCCGTCGTATATCGTAAGGCATCATGATCGAGCGCCGCGCCCAGGGCTTGCTGCCCCCCAAACACCACACCGCCCTTCGCGATGAACAGGGCCGGCTGCAGCACGAAGAGTGCTTCACCCGCCAGGGGTTCGATGGCCCCTACACGATTCTTTATCATCAGAATGCACCGCACACGGCGCAGCCCACAGAGCTACGCCACGGCTGGGCTGTGCAACAACGGGCCCCCGAACGGCCACTTCGGCGACGCCATTACCGCACGGGCGGCCTTCACGATCGTGCCGGCGCTCCGATCAACGCCCGCCAGGTGTTGCTGTTTAATGACGACGTTTCCATCGGCGTTTTGTTTCCCAATAAGCCCGACCCCGTGTACTTTGCCAACGGCGACGGCGACGACTTGTTCTTCATCTTGAAGGGCAGCGGCAGTCTGCGCAGCACGCTGGGCAACCTGAGCTTCAGCGCCGGGGATTACGTGGCGGTGCCGCGCGGATTGATTCATCGCTTTGTTCCCGACAACGGCATCGATCAGCATTGGTTGGTAATGGAATGCGCCGGCGGACTGCATTTGCCCAAACAGTGGCGCAACGAAAACGGCCAGCTGCGGATGGACGCGCCGTTTTGCCACCGCGACTTTAGAGCGCCGGCGTTTGAGGGTCCGCTGGATGAGGGGCTTCGCGATTTGGTCGTGAAGCGCCATGGGCGATTTGACGCCTTCACGTATGCGGAGACGCCCCTGGACGTGGTGGGCTGGGACGGCAGCGTTTATCCCTTTGTATTCCCAATAAGGGCGTTTGCGCCCCGCGTGGGGTTGGTGCATCTGCCGCCCACGTGGCACGGAACCTTCGCCACTCGAGGTGCGCTTATCTGCAGCTTCGTGCCTCGCCCGGTGGATTTTCATCCGCAGGCGATCCCGTGCCCCTACCCTCATTCGTCGGTTGATTGCGATGAAGTGCTGTTTTACTGCGACGGCAATTTTACGTCGCGCCGGGGCGTTGGCCCGGGGAGCTTGTCGCACCACCCGTCGGGCATCCTTCATGGTCCACACCCGGGCGCTTATGAAGGCAGCTTGGGCAGCACGCAAACGAACGAGTTGGCGGTGATGTTAGACACCTACAAGCCGCTGCAGGCCACAGCCGCAGCCCTGGGCATTGAAGACGCCGCCTATCACGGCAGCTTTGTGCCTTGATGGTTAGTTGATATTAGGCCCGCTTGGCTTTGCCGGTGGCCACCGCCACCTGCGGGGCTTTTGACTGGCGAACCAAGATGTACACGCCCACCAGCAACAAGGCCATCGAGCCATACTGGCCCGGCGTCAACCCGCCATAGCGCACATCAACCTGGCGGAGAAAATCCAGCATGAAGCGAACGGGCGCGTACAGGATGCACATGACGCCCACAAAGAAACCAGGAAACCGAGGCTTGCGGCCAAACCAAACCATGGCCGCCAACAGGAACACGGTGTAGATGGCCTCATAAAGTCCCAAGTTGTGGATGGCGCCGCCGCCGTGACGCTCCTGCATGCCCAAGAAGAAGTTGGTGGGGGAGCCAGGATGATCAAACGCCACGAAGCAGCCGGTGCGGCCAAACACCCAGCCTACAGGAAAGGCATAGATCACAAGGTCGAGGTACGACCAGGTTTTGGCGCCTAGGTAGCCCTTCTTGATGAACCAGGTGGCACCGACAACCGCACCCAAGAAACCACCGAACGAAGACAAGCCGTCCCAAATCTTGAAAAGCGATATGGGATTGGCGAGGGTTTGCTTGGGAAAGTAAACCAAACAATGCACCAAGTGGGCGCCCAGGAAGCCACCCACCAAGACCCAGGTCAAGAACCGCACGGCCAGGTTCACGTCAAGATCGAGGCGCTTGGCGCGCCATTTGAGAACTTCAGTTCCCAGCAAGACCCCCGTGGCCACAAGCGCGCCGAACGCGTGAATGGTCAGGGGTCCCAAATGAAGACGGGGTTGCTCGAAGTAAGGAATCATGGGTGGCGCGTCCAGGATGGTAGAAGTCCTAGTCCTACAGTGTTGCCGCCGCTTTGCAAACGGGCTTTTGCCGGCATTTTGCAATGCGCGACTTTGTCACAGGGGCAGCAGGCGCCCCTTTGGTCCTTGCGACCGGCGTTCCCGGCGCCCCGGACTTATCCTTCGCCGATTCCGCATCGACTCCACGCATCATGATTGACACCTATGGGAGCGAATGGCAGTATTCGCGCCTTCCGGCCTGCCCCGGCCGTTTTGCCACAGTAATCGCGGAGTTTTTCGTTGCTGAAAGCCCTTACCATCTTTTCCGGAAACGCCCATCGGGCGCTCACGGAAGCGATCTGTCGGCAGCTTGAGGTGCCCATGGGGCGCGCCGAAGTCACGCGCTTTGCCGATGGCGAAGTTTATGTAGAGATTAAGGAAAACGTTCGCGGCGTGAACTGTTTTGTGGTTCAGCCCACCTGCACCCCCGTTAACGACAACCTTATGGAGTTGTTGATCATGATCGACGCGCTCAGGCGCGCCTCGGCCGGGTCGATCAACGCCGTGATCCCTTATTTTGGTTACGCACGCCAAGATCGAAAAACCAAGCCGCGCACACCCATTTCGGCCCGGCTCGCCGCCGATGTGCTCACCGCCGCAGGCGTCACACGGGTGCTGGCCATGGATCTGCACGCTGGCCAAATTCAGGGTTTCTTCAACATTCCCGTCGATCACCTTTACGCCATGCCCGTACAAATGGAGCATCTGAAGGCGCATTTCGGCCGCGACGCGGTCATCGTGTCGCCCGACGCCGGCGGTGTGGAGCGCGCGCGTGCGTTCTCGAAGCGTCTCAATTGCGGCCTGGCCATTATTGATAAGCGTCGCCCCTCTGCCAATGTGGCCGAGGTGGTCAACATCATCGGCGAAGTCGAAGGGCGCGACGCCATCATTGTGGATGACTTGATCGACACTGCAGGCACGCTCTGCGCTGCCGCCACGGCCATCAAGGACCAGGGCGCCCGTTCAGTTTACGCTTGTTGCACCCATGGTTTGCTCTCGGGCCCCGCGCTTGATCGCATTCACGCGGCGCCCATCGAACAAGTGATAGTCACTGACAGCATTCCGCATCGCAAAGCTGTGCTTGAAAGCGCAAAGATCAAGGTGCTTTCGGTGGCGCCCTTGCTCAGCGAGGCGGTGAAACGAATTCACACAGGGGATTCCATCAGCTCCCTTTTTATTTAGCGGTTGCCGTCAGAACATCGGCGCCGAACGCTGCAGACGAACGAAAAAGCAAAGAGGCTTTGAACATGGACTTCGCAAAAATTGACGTGGACGTAAGAACAACGACTGGCAAAGGCGCAGCCCGCCGAACACGCAGCGCAGGCATGGTGCCCGCGATCCTTTACGGGCGCAAAGAGGCGCCCCTGTCGCTTTCCATTGACCCCAACGCCTTGGTAAAGTCGATGGACAAGGAAAAGCGCCGCAACACGGTGTTCACGCTCAACCTGGCCGGACACACGGGCGATCCTCTCAATGTGATGATTCGCGACGCACAGATTCATCCCATGAGCCGCCGCATCCAGCACGTGGACTTCATTCGCATCAGCTTGGACGAAGAAGTCAAGGTGACGGTGCCCATCGTCCTCAAAGGCACGCCCCAGGGTGTGATTTTGGGCGGCACTTTGCACCAGAGCGTTCACGAGCTGCGCTTGGCTGCCAAACCCGGCGCCATTCCCTCACGCATCGAGGTGGATGTGACGTCCTTGGGCATTGGCTCGGTGGTTCACGTGCGCGACCTGGCGCTAGGCGAAGGCTTGCGCCCGCTTCTGCACGACGAAGACGCCATCGCCTCCGTCATGAGCACACGAGACACGCCGGAAACAGCCGCAGCTCCTGAAGCCGCAGCCGCAGCACCCGCTGATGCTAAGAAGGGCGACGCCAAGAAGCCTGAGGCTAAGAAGCCCGACGCTAAGAAGCCCGAACCCAAGAAGTAGGCGAGCGAAGCTTCTGGATTTAGCGAAACCGACCTTCGATCAAGGGCCGAACGTGCATTTTGCCGTCGGCCCTTTTGCTTTTCAATCAAGGACCGAACGCGCGATTTGCCGTCGGCGCTGCGACTTTTCCGGTAAAAGGCGGTTATGTGGTTGGTCGTTGGGCTGGGCAATCCAGGCCCAAAATACGAAGACACGCGTCACAACGTGGGCTTCATGATTGAAACCGAGTTGCGGCGACGGGCCGGCGCGCCCGCACCCAAGCCCAAGTTCGGCGCCGAGACCACCGACGCCAGTCTCTGCAACCACCGCGTGGTGTTCCTGCGACCGATGGAATACATGAACCTCTCGGGCCAGGCGGTGGACAAAACCGTGCAGTTTTGGAAATTGGAGCCCGCGCGCACCGTGGTGATCCACGACGAGCTTGATGTGCCCTTCGCTCGCTTGAAATTGGCTGCGGGCGGCGGGCCTGGCGGCCACAACGGCCTCAAATCGATCATCGCGCACCTGGGCACCCGCGAGTTCCCGCGCGTGCGCGTAGGCATTGGCCGCCCACCACCCTTACAGAACCCCGCTGACTATGTTTTGGGACGCTTTGCCGCCGACGAACGCCGCGACCTTCCCGCGGTGATCGACCGAGCGGCCGACGCGGTAGAAGCCATCTTGCAGCACGATCTGCCGAGCGCGATGACGCGGTTCAACGGCAAAGATCTTCTGACGCTTTAGGCCATTGGGAAATAAGCCGGAAAATCACAAGACATTCGGCCTGTGATCGCCTAATTTACGCGGCTTCCACTCTCCTTGTTCGGGGCGCGTCCCCGGGCATAACCCAAGAGGAGCCTCAATGGCCGAAACACGAGTTGTATCCAGTCGAGACATCCCAGGTCGTTTGCGTGAATACGAGACGATCTACATCCTGCGCCCTGACCTGCCCGAGAGCACGATCTCGGACGTCAACAAGAAGATCCGCGGCATCATCGAAAGCAGCGGCGGGCAACTTCTGAAAGTTGAAAACTGGGGCAAGCGCCGCCTGGCCTACGAAGTGAAAAAACACTTCAAGGGCACCTACCTGTTCTGGAATTACCTGGGCAAGGCAGGCTTGGTTGATGAAGTTGAGCGCAATTTGAAGATCGCCGATTCCGTCATTCGCTTCTACACCGTGAAGATGGATGAGAACGTGGATCCGCAAGCCAAAGCGTCTTCCGTCACGGACGAGTCGTTCGCCAGCGCCGCGGTGCCTGGTCCCGATGAAGAGGACATTGCCACCGGCCACCGTGTGCCTTCGATCTACGAAGACGATGGCGATGATGGCGTCCCTGCTGAAGCTTCTAACGGCCCCGCCCTTGGCGGAGAGGAGAACTAAACATGTCTATGGATCGTGGATATGACGCTGATGTCGAGCCCCGTCCCCGCTCGCGACACCCTGTGTTTACCGACCCGGAGTACAGGGTTGATTACAAAGACATTGATCTGCTGCGCCAGTTCGTGAGCGAACGCGGCAAGCTGATCCCTCGCCGGCTTACGGGCCTTACAGCCAAGCGACAACGTGAAGTGGCCTTGGCAATTCGCCGGGCGCGCATGATCGCTTTGATGCCCTACGGCGCCTCCACCACATAGAGCACCTAGAGATCGTTGGGAGTAGCACCATGATGCGAGTGATTCTTCGAGAAGATGTTGAGAAGCTGGGCTCCGCGGGTGACGTGGTCACCATTCGCCCCGGCTACGCACGCAATTATTTGTTTCCCCAGGGATTGGCTTCTGAAGCCACGCTTGGTGAAGTGAAGCGCATTGAGCACGAGCGCCGCGTGATCGCCGCGCGCAACGCCAAGTCGCTCAAAGACCTGGAAGGCGCGGCCGCAAAGCTCTCGGCCACGGCCGTCACCATTTCCCGCGCGGTGGGTGAAGGTGATCGCTTGTACGGCTCTGTCACCAGCCGTGACATCGCCGAGGCCATCCAAAAGCAAGGCGTCGCTGTTGACGCCAAGAAGATCGTGCTGGCCGACCACATCAAGCAGCTGGGCATGACCGAAGTGCCCGTCAAACTTGGCCGTGGCGTCACCGCCAAGGTGAAGGTTTGGGTCGTAAAGCAGGATCAATAAAGCGTTTAAAAACCGCTTTATAATCCAGCCAAAATCCCGCGAGGAGGGCGTATGCTCTCCTCGCGTTTTTTATTGCGCGCCTTTTTCCAGCCGCTTGCCATGCAGGATTTCTCCAACAGCACCGTGATGAGCCATCGGGCCCCGCCCCACAATCTGGACGCTGAGAAGTCGGCGTTGGGCTGTGTGTTGCTGAAGCCCAGCTGTTTTGATGAAGTGGCCACCAACCTGACGGCCGACGATTTTTTTCTACCCGGCCATCGCGAGATCTTCGATTCCATGGTCACCATCGATCGGCGCCGGCAAGCGATCGATGTGGTCTCGCTGGGCGACGAGCTGAAGAACCGAGCGGCCCTGGCCCGCCTCGAAGGCGGCATGTCCTATCTGGTGACGCTGGCAAACTCGGTGCCCACGGCCGAGAACGTGGGCCAGTACGTCCGCATCGTTAAGGAAAAAGGCACCCTGCGCCGGCTGATCGGCGCCTGCGCCGAAATCCAGTCGCGCGCGTTCGGCGAATTCGGCGACTACGAAGAGTTTCTGGATCAAGCCGAATCATTGGTGTTTGAGGTTGCCCAGCAGAACCGCAAGGAAAGCTATGCGGCGGTTGGCGACCACATGACCGAGGTGCTCGAAAACATCGAAGCCCGGGCGGCCGAGCGCAAAGACGTGAACGGCGTGCCCACCGGCTTCAAGAAATTCGATTCGCTAACAGCCGGTCTGCAACCCGAAAACTTGGTGATTGTGGCGGCCCGGCCCGGTGTGGGCAAAACCTCGTGGGTGGTCAACGTCTGCGTTAACGCGGCGCTTCATCACAACGTACCGGTGCTCATATTTTCGCTCGAAATGTCGAAGTACGAACTGATGGAGCGTATGTTGGCCAGCGAGGCCCGAATCGACCAAAGCCGCATTCGCCGCGGCTTCATCGAATACGCCGATTGGAAGAACAAGATTTACCCCGCGGGGGGGCGCTTGGCGGCCGCTCCCATTCTCATTGATGATTCGGCCGCGCCCAGCATCTTGGACGTGCGGGCCAAGGCGCGACGCTTCCGAGGCGATCTGCGGCATTTCCCCCCCCCGAAGCCCGACGCCAATGGGCGTACCCCTCGGGTGTTGGGCCTCATCGTCATCGACTACCTTCAGCTGTGCCGCGGATCGAGCAAGAAAGAAGACAACCGCGAGCGCGAAATCGCCGAGATCTCGCGCGGGCTCAAAGCGTTGGCCAAAGACCTCAAAATTCCCATCATCGCCTGTTCTCAGCTAAACCGCGGTTTGGAAAAACGCGAAGATAAGCGCCCGCAAATGTCGGATCTGCGCGAATCTGGCGCAATCGAGCAGGACGCGGATATGATTTGCTTCATTCACCGCGAAGAAGTGTTCAATCCCGATGACACCGAAAACAAGGGCAAGGCGGAACTGATCGTGGCCAAGCACCGTAACGGCGCCACCGGCACAGTGCCAATGACCTTCATCCGCGAGTTCACCAAATTCGAAAACTACGTGGATGAAAACGAGGCACCGTTCGAGTGAGCGACGACCCTTCGTCCAAAGACACGCAGATTGATCGTCCCTTGCCAAAGCGCGGAGGGATGGCGCCAGGCACTGAAGCCATCTTGTCGCCTGGGCAAATGGTGGGGCGGTACCGTGTTGAAAAGCTTTTGGGCCACGGCTCCATGGGCGAAGTGTTTTTGGCCATTGACGATCAGCTGGGCCGGCGAACCGCGCTCAAAACGCTGGGGTCGAAGCACCTCAACAACCACACCGTAAAAGAGCGTTTTTTGCGGGAAGCGCGGGCGCTGGCGAAGCTTACCCATCCCAATCTCATCACGGTGTTCGAGTCGGGTATGATCGAAGGCACCGATCGTCCTTACTTCGCGATGGAGTTGCTTGAAGGCGGCGACACACAAAGCTTGCTGGATGAAAGTGGCCCCCTCGACAGTGGCCTTGTGGCTACGGTGGGCGCGCAGTCAGCCGCCGCGTTGGCCGAAGCGGCGCGCGCGGGCATCATTCATCGCGACGTGAAGCCCGCCAATCTGGGCATTTCGGCCCGTGGGGCCGTGAAGGTCACCGACTTTAGCCTGGCGAAATCTTACACCAGCGAAAAAAGCCTCACCGGCAAAGGCATGGTGGTGGGCACGGCAGATTATATTGCGCCCGAACAAGCCCGCGGCGAAGAGGTTGATGAAAGAGCGGACGTGTATTCTTTGGGCTGCACGCTGTTTCACCTGCTGACAGGCAAGCCGCCGTTTCGGTGCAAGGCCGGCACAGAGGTGCAGAAGTACGTCGAGGTGATGCGCGCACATCTGAGCGAGCCGGTTCCGGATCCGCGCGAGTATGTTCGAGGCGTGGACGAAGAGCTTCGCTTGTTTGTGGCCCGCATGATGGACAAAAACCGCGACCGCCGCCCCACACTGGACGAAGCGTCGATGAGCTTGGCGCAGATGGCGGTGCGGCTAGAGGGCGACCTACAGCGCGTCACAAGGTCGCTGCGTTCGGTGACGGCCGACAACACCATCGCCGCACTCGCGCACTTGGCTGATCGAACCCAACCACCCCCAAGTCCGCAAGCCGCCGCCCCCTTGCGGCCCGCATCCACGTTCCGCCTGGTGCTCTTG
>JBBSJE010000241.1:0-9330 GCA_038257535.1 Polyangia bacterium | reverse complement strand
GTTTTCCTATCCTCACTGGAAGTGCACTTTCGTTTCTTGAGGTTTTCAGTTGTCGCAAACCGAAAAGATCATGAAAAGAAGCGTGCTTCCAGTGTTTTCTACACTCCTGTGGGCTTCAGGATTGTCGCTTTAGGGCTAGCAAACCCAAAACAGCAAACAGGATCTTTTTCATAGGCCTCCACAAAGCAGCAAAAGGGGGGCACACAGTAAAACGAAGCGGCCGCATTGACCATAGGCAACCCGTGAAAGCCAGCGCACACCGCCAGGCTTGACGCCGCCCGCTTGCGTGGTTAACGCTGGGGCATGATCCATCGCAAGCGGTTAGGGCGATTTGTGTGCTTTGCGCTCACAGGAGCGCTGGCTGCCACGAGCTGCCGCGAAGCTTCGGCCCCGGTGGAAGAACCGCCCCCCTCCGCGGACCCCAAGCCACCGGAGCCGCCTGCGCCCGCGCAAACCCGCAGTTGGCACGCCGCCGGGAAAAACGGTGCGGCTTCTACGGCGAAACGGGAAGCCAGCGACGCCGCCATCACAGTGATGAAAGCCGGAGGGAACGCGGCAGACGGCGCGGCGGCCGCGCTATTGGCATTGAGCGTTGCGGACGGAAAAAAGTTTCACTTCGGCGGCGAGATGGTTGTGTTGGTGTACAACGCGGCCGAAGGATCGGTTGAAGTGCTGGAGGGGCAAGGCGAAGCGCCGCTGCTGGCCAGCCGTGAACGATTTGGGAAAAAAGGCATTCCTGCGTCTGGCGCCCTGGCGGCCACAGTGCCGGGGGCCCCCGCCGCCATCGTCACCTTGCTTGATCGATACGGAACCAAAAGCTTCAAAGAGGTGTCGGCACCCACGCAGGAGCTGCTAAAGAAAAACGGCGAAAACTGGCATTGGCGGCTGGCGCGCACGCTGCGAAAAATGGCCGACGCCGAGAAGAAGGCCGAGGGCGCACGCAGAGCGGGTTTGGCCCGGGCGCACGATGAATTTTACCGTGGCTCTGTGGCGCGCGACATCGACAAATGGGCCAAAGCCACAGGCGCGCTCATTCGCTTCACCGATTTGGCGCGCCACCAAACGCGCATCGAACAGCCCATATCGGCCGAGTACCGCGGCTACAAAGTGTTCAAACCCGGCGCCGTCACCCAAGGCCCCACCCTGCTGGCGGCCTTAGGCACAATCGAGCGGTTTTCCATGCATGGCATGGCGCCCACCCGTCCGCGCGCTGTGCACGTGGGCGTTGAGGCGTTGAAGTTGGCGTTTGCAGATCGAGATATGTATTTGGGTGACCCGTTGTTTGTAGAGGTGCCTGTGGAGGGCTTGTTTTATCCCTATTACCTTTCGCAGCGGGCGCAGTTGATTGATCTGGAAAAAGCCAGCTTGCAGGTGCGCCCCGGCGATCCCGCAAACAAGAAGCCCACGCTGGATAAGCCGCCTCGTTGGGCCAAAACCTTCACCCGCAGCAACGACACAACCACCTGCGTGGTGGCCGACAAACAAGGCAACGTGGTGGCCGCAACGGCCAGCGGCTGGTCGGGTGTGGAAGCGGGGGAAACCGGCGTGTGGTTGGCCACGCGCCTGCAAAGCTTCAACCTATGGCCCGATCATCCCAACGCTTTGGAACCTGGCAAGCGCCCCCGCAACACTTTAACGCCCACGTTGGTGATGAAAGACAATCGCCCCGTGTATGCGATTTCCGTTGCAGGTGGCGACGTTCAAGATCAAGTCACGCTGCAGCTGCTCTTGGACCTGATCGATTTTCAGATGCTGCCTGAAGAAGCGGTGACGGCGCCGCGGTGGTCAACGGAACATCTGGTGGGATCGTTTCTGCAAACGCCGCCGCGCCTGGGTGTTGTGAAAGTGAATCCGGCCGTGATGGAGGCTGCCGGCAAGGACCTGCAGGCCTGGGGCCACAAACTAGAGGTGGAAGATGCCCCCTTGGGCGAGCCCAGTTTGCTGGCCATCGACCCCCGATATGGCGTCATCATGGCCACCGGCGATCCGGCGGCGGGGCGCGAGGCGGCGGCCTTTTAGCACGCTGGTCCGCGTCATTGCTAGCGGTAAAATGGGCGATTTATACGACCTTCGGTGCTTCCAATCTGCGCGGTTTCTGGGTTAGGAAGGATCCGGTTCATGACTTCTGCCCCGCCCACTGACGTCGACGTGATTCGCGAGTTCCGCACGGAGCTTCTGTCGGATCTCACGCAATACATTTCAAGCGCCACGATCCAGGCCGCGGCAAAGCGGCTGCGCTTGTGGCAGCAGGGGCGCGTGCATCTGGATGAAGATGATTCCACCGCAGGGCTTACGTTCCTGCAGTACTGCATTTTGGATTTCACCCGCAACGGCACCACCGCGCTTGATCGCTATGTGGCGCAAAACCAACCCGAGGCCGGATCCCCGCAAGCGCGTTTTCTCGAAGCGCTTGCCGAATCGGCGTTCACCATTCACAAGGTGGTAAACCAGATCTCGGAAGACGAGGTGGAACTGGAAGACGTTTCAAACGGCGACACCCATGTGGTGAAAGAAAAGGGCTTCTGGGCCAAATCAAAACCCGGCATGTTGATTGCCACCCGGCTCGTGAACATGGGCGATCTGGTTTTGACCTCGGGTGTGTTCTTCGGCTTGGCCTCATCGGATCCCGACGATCCCTCACCCCCGCGCATTCCCCCCGTAAGCTCTCACGCCGAGGCGTTGCTACGCACAGAGGCGCTCCTGCAATCGATGCTGCAACCGTCGCGCAACACCAGCCCCACAACAGAGCCCCCCAGCAGCCACGATGTGATGTAGCCGCTATTGCGTCGCGCGCCCGTTTTCGTCGAGAAACCGCGCCAATTTCGCCAACACCTCACGCGGGATCTCATGCCCACCCGAAAACGGCACCCACGTAACAGGCTGTTTCGCCGCCTGCAAACGATCGCGCAAAGCTTCCGACAAATGAAATGGCAAGATGGGATCGTGAAGGCCGTGGCTTAAAAACACCGGCATGGGTTGGTTCAGCTTATCGATCCAAGCTTGCCACTGCGCTTCGGCCAACAGCGTGCCTGAAAGCGCGACAACCGCTGCCGGATGTTCTGGCAGCGACAAGGCCACATCGGTGGCCAACATCGCGCCCTGAGAAAAACCGCCCAGCACAATCGCCGACGCGGGCAATTGCGTGCGCTTTTGCACCTCGGCCACCAACGCCGCCATGCCCGCGCGCGCTTCGGCCAACCCTTCGGGAACTTCGTTGCGCAGGTCGCGCTCTTGTCCGCGTTCGCGTGCGGCGATCAAACGGTTGATGTCCAAATGCCACCACGCGCCTCCACCACCCGGGCTTACCAAAGGGGCCGCGGGAAACACAAACAAACGCCCGGGCGCCGGCAGCACCTGCGACAGCGACACCAGATCGTCGCCCGGAGCGCCCCAACCGTGCAGCAAAATGACCACCTGGGTGGGCCGCTTGCGCTCGCCCGCTGTGCGCACGGTGTGGCCGGCCCATTGCCCCGAGGCCGCAATGCCCTCTTCCGACGCGGGTGCAGAGGGCGCCATGGTTTTGCGGCAAGCGGTTTGTGCCATCAACGCAGCAACCAAGGCGGCGCCGGGGGCTGTGGCTTTGCCCAAGCTCAAACAGGTGTTCATGGCCGCGTAGCTTAGTGGGCCCCACAGGGCGTGCCAACCCGAAGCCGACTATAAGGGCATCAGCGTGTTCGCCACGGCTTGCAGCGCCGCCAAACGCCGATGCGCACGCCCTTGCGCTTCCGTATGCGGTGCCGACACATTCAAAGCCGCCACCCCATCTTCCACCAGCGACAGTCGCAAACGCAGATGCTGCGAAAGCGCGTTGCGCATATCAACGAAGCTTTCGGCCATGGCGACGTCCACGCCCCACCCTTCTAGCTGCGCCAGCCCCAAATGATAAGGGCCCCACGCACAGAAAATGTCATCGGCGCGCACGAAGTTGCGCCAACGCGCTTGTGCCTGGGCTAGCGATTCCCCTTGCGCCAACTGCGTGGCACTAAGCTCAACGTAGCGAGCCGTGGAAGGCGCCAACGCAGATCGCGGGGCCACGATGGCTTCAAAACGCACGTTCGGCTCGGCGGCCCTTTGCGCCACCCAGTGCACGAGTTCTGGGGCAGGCCGCTCCGGGTGTCGCGCGGGCCATGAATTCGCCTCGCCCTGCACAAACACCAACCGCGGCCATAGCGGCGCCAAGCGTTCGGGCAACGTGGCACGTCGCTTGTCACGCGGACGGCTCCGCGAACGGTGGCGCGACGACGACACTTCATGCTGAAACCGCACCTGCAGTTCCACCATGGCGCGAAACGGATCACGCAAGGTCTCGAACGCTTTCCCCGCCGGCTCGCGCGCCGACAGCACTTCCGCCAACGCTTCGATCGTAGACACACAATGCGCCGCTGGTTGCCGGCGAATGCGGTAATCGCTGGGGCGCGTGGGGGAAAACGCCACCCGCGGCAACGCCGCCAACCAAGGGTTTAGCTTGATAAGCTTCTTGGCCTGCCACCACGTGCCGTCCACCACCACCAACGTGATACGCTCTGTCGCGGGCAAAGCGCTGATCGGGATCGCGTTTTCCCCAGGAAACAAAACGAATGTGGGCGCCGCGGTGACTGTGGCTTGTACGTCGGCGTCGTGCGAAAAATCTAGACCTGCCTTCAGCAACGATCCCGGCAACGCCAAATGCGCCAAGCGTGCGGTGCCAATGCCGTTGCGGCTTTCGCGCGGATGCTGCAGCAGCACCACATTTGTGTTCACCGTAGACAAACTTGGCACGTGGCTACACACGCACACAAGCACCGGCCGCAAGCAGCGCGTGCAGGTGAGACGGCGGTCGGGCAGTTCGGCCACAGCGGAAGTGTTCATGCGGGCGCGCTTTCGAGCACGGCGTTGTCGACGAAGTCAACGCTGCCTTCAGCGTTCACAGCAAAACGCAAATTGCGTGCGCGCCGACATTTGCGCGCGCTTAGGTCTACGCCCACCGCGTGCAGCCCCATCGCGTTGGCCACCGCCAGCGCGGTGCCGTACCCGCAGAAGGGGTCCACCACGGTGTGGCACGCAGTTTCACGCGCCACGAATCGGCACGCGTCTACGCAGGCGTTGACGCCCATGGCTTTGCTCCAGGGCATGTGACCGGCGTCGGGCAACACATCGGCGGTGGATCGGCCCGCGGGCGCGCGCACATCACGCGAAAAACACAACATATGCGAAAAGCTCGGTCGCCCGAACGTAATGGTGCCGGGCGGGCGACGGCACACGATCTTCCGCCACAGCAACGCCATGCCCGCGGCCTCAAGCGCACACTGCACCCAATGGCTTTTGTCTACCCAAAGCCCTTCGTGCTTGATGTCGCTTTGAAAAAAGATCGCCACGCCGTCGTCGGGCACGCGTGTGGCCACCAAAGCCGCGGCCGCTTGAAAAAACGCTTTCCAGCCGGCAAAGCCCAGATCGGGCACTTCCGAGACATCGGGCAGCGAGGTGATCACGCTGGCACCGGATAGCGGAGGGCTCTCGCGCAGCCACTGCATGGCATCGGCTTGAACGATCGTTCGGGTGGGGTTGGGCGAGGTGGCCATGCGCGGGCGGTTGGGAACCGTACGGGGCAAAACCGCGGCAAGCAAGCCACGGGAGCTGGTTCATGAGCGTGGTGACCAAGAAAATGGGGACAAAGCATGGGATGATGCAGGTATGGACGTGTCACAACAGCCAACCCCGAATCCTGATGGCCGATCGCTCAAGGGCAAAACCTTGTTTGTTACCGGCGCCAGCCGCGGAATTGGTTTGGCCATTGCTTTGCGGGCCGCCCGCGACGGCGCCAACATCGTGGTGGCCGCCAAAACCACCGAGCCGCATGCCAAGCTGCCCGGCACGATTTACACAGCCGCCGAACAAATCGAAGCGGCGGGCGGCAAGGCCTTGGCCATTATGGTGGACGTGCGGAACGAAGACGAGGTGCAAGCCGCGGTGCAAAAGGCTGTGCAAAGCTTCGGCGGCATCGACATTCTGGTGAACAACGCCAGCGCCATTTCGCTGACCCGCACCGAACACACGCCCATGAAGCGCTTTGATCTGATGCACACGATCAACACGCGCGGCACCTTCCTTTGCACCCAAGCGTGTTTGCCGCATTTGCGCAAAGCCGAAAACCCACACGTGTTGGTGCTAAGCCCGCCGCTGAATCTAAAGCCTGAGCACTTCGGCCCCCACGTGGCGTATTCGCTCAGCAAATTCGGCATGAGTTTGTGCGTGTTGGGTTTTGCAGAAGAATTTCGAAGCGACGGCATCGCTGTGAACGCTCTTTGGCCCCGCACCATGATCGCCACGGCGGCGGTGCGCAACCTCTTGGGCGGCGACGAAAGCATTCGCGGCTCGCGCCAGCCCGAAATTGTGGCCGACGCCGCGTGGAGCGTGTTCACCCGCGAAAGCCGCAGCGTTACGGGCCAGTTTTTGATTGATGAAGACGTGTTGCGGGAAGAAGGCGTTGCTGATTTTTCAGGCTATGCGGTAGATCCTCAGGCTCCGCTGTTTCCTGATCTGTTTTTGTAATCGTTTATGCCGAAATCAAAGCGCGACCAAGACTGGATAGTTTGCTCTTGGAATGTGAACGGCCTGCGCGCGTGCGTGGGCAAAGGCTTTGTGCCCTGGCTAAACAGCGCGGGCTGCCAGGTGGTGGGCATGCAAGAGGTGCGTGCGTTTTCACACCAACTGCCGCCCGAGGTGCAAACACCCAAAGACTGGCACACGCACTACACGGCCGGCGTGCGCCCAGGCTATAGCGGCGTGGGCATGCTGTCACGCTGCGCCCCCGATGAGGTGGGAGCCGGCTTGGGCATAGACAAGTTCGATGTTGAAGGCCGGTTTCAATGGATGCGTTTCGGACGCCTGGTGATCGCCAACGTGTACTTTCCCAAAGGCAGCGGCAAAGACCGCGACAACAGCCGCGTGCCTTACAAACTGGCGTTTTACGAGGCGGTGTTCACATTCGTGCAGGCGCTTCGCAAGCAGGGCCAGCGGGTTTTGATCATGGGCGATTACAACACGGCGCACACGGAGATCGATCTGGCGCGCCCCAAAGGCAATCACGAAACCAGCGGCTTTCTGCCCGAAGAGCGTGCCGAGTTCGACCGCTGGATCAAGGCCGGCTGGGTGGACAGCTTTCGCCATTTCCACTCTGAACCGGGGCATTATTCGTGGTGGAGCCAGCTCCTGGGGGCGCGCGCCCGCAACGTGGGGTGGCGCATTGATTATGTGCTGGCGTGCCCCGCGGCGATGCCGTTTGTGCAAAAGGCGTTTATTTGGCCGCAGGTCTTGGGGTCGGATCACTGCCCCGTGGGCGTTGAGGCGACTGCCGAAATCGTGAAGTAGCCGCCTCAGAAATCTGACGGGGGGTGATCGGGATGCCTGAGGTTGGGCGCGCGTAGGATTTCTGGTTGGCGTCGAGGCTGGGGCCACAAAGGGCGGCCGTTGGTGGCCCTCTTTATGCAGCAGGATAAGCCACTCATGAACCGCGAGCATCACGTTTCCCCGCAAGCGCTTCCTTTGGCCGCGGCTCCGTCGCAAAAGCTTCGGGCGGCATTGAAAAGCGCGCTGCAAGAGGCGCTGCTGGGCGTGGGGGGCCTGGGGTTGTTGGCGTGCGCGGCCAGTGCGCCCCTTGATCCGGAATCGACTGGGGGCAGCGGCGGGTCGGCGGGCATGGACGGGACCGCGGGCACCGGGGCGGCGTCGGGCATGGGGGGCTCGGCGGGCGCTGGGGGCACCGCGGGCGTGGGTGGGTCGGCAGGTGCTGGTGGCACCGCGGGTATGGGCGGGCAAGGCGGCGGTGTGGTGAAAGAGTTTTCGCGCGAGGGTTTCGTGCCCAGGGCGTGCGAGGAGACCCAACAGCGAAAGGTATGGAACCCCCTGCCGGGTCTTCAGGCGACCCCACCCGCAGATTATTTCCGCTTTAGCTTTCAACTTTACCAATTTGTCGAACAGGGCCGTTTGTGCGGCAACGCAACAGATCCCCAGTCGTGCACGGAGGCCTTCAACCAGGCCTTCAGCGCGCTGACCCAACGGCTCAATTGCGGCCCCGCCATATGCAATCCCCAACTGCTGGCCACCCGCGGGGACGGCGTTTTTGACCTCAGCACACAACAAGCGTTGATAGAGTTTTTGGCGCCCATTGACACGGCCGATGAAGCCGCCCTGGTTGTGCAGATGGGCGAATTTCACGTGGGTTGTGGCACAGGCGTGAAAGCACTGCCCGCGGGTGGTTTTGAAGTCATTGCAGACAGGCCCAGGGAAGATTGCGTGAGCAACACGCATCTGCTTCGCGTGGAAGCCGATGGCAAGGTGGTGGAGTTGGACGTCAGCGTTCCGCCACCCATGCCAGGTTGTGCAGTGGGGCGAATGCCCGCAGGTTTCTGCGGCAAAGAAACGCCACAAGGCGCCCAAGGCCTGGGCGGTTTTCTTGCGGAATCGGCGCGGCTTGAAGCGGCTTCAGTGCCGGCGTTTGTGATTCTGGCGCGCGATCTGTTTGCGTTGGATGCACCCATGCGGCTTGTGTCGTGGACGCTGCGCGCGGCGGGGGATGAAATTGATCACGCACAGGCAACAGCCACGTTGGCTTATAAACATGGTGGTCAGCTTGGCGGCCCGTTGCATGTTCCCGCGTCGCGACCGAAATCGTTGTTCGAGCTGGCGCGCGAAAACGCCGTTGAGGGCTGCGTGCGCGAAACCTTCGGTGCGTTGGTGGCGGCCTACCAAGCGGAGACGGCCACCGATCCTGAAATTGCGGCTGCGATGCGCGTGATTGCGCAAGACGAGGCCGATCACGCGGCGCTGGGGCATGAGATCGATGCGTGGCTACGGCCGCTGTTGTCACAAGAGCAGCGCGCGCTCGTTGAGAAGGCGCGTTTGGAAGCGATCGCAACCTTTGCGCAAGGCATGGCGCAAGAACATCAAGCGGGTGTTCACGAGGCCGCAGGTTTTCCCCGCCCCGATGTGGCAAGCCTCCTGCACGAAAGCCTGTTTCGGCATCTGCAGTCTTAAAGCAGCAGCCAAGCAAACATCGTTACCACCACCACGCCCACAAGGTTCAGCACAAAACCTTCGCGCGCCATCTCCTTCACGGTGACGTGGCCCGATCCAAACACCACCGCGTTGGGGGGCGTGGCCACGGGCAACATAAACGCGCACGAACACGAAAGCGCGGCCGGCAACATCAACAAAGGCGGATCAATGCCAGCGGCCAGCGCGGCGGCCATCAGCACAGGCATCAGCACGTTGGCGGTGGCGGTGTTGCTGGTCACTTCGGTTAAGAAAGTCACCACCAAACACACGCCCGCGATCATGGCCAGCGGAGGCAAT
>JBBSJE010000240.1:0-9365 GCA_038257535.1 Polyangia bacterium | reverse complement strand
CTGGCCTTGTGTCCGACCACGGTGTGCCGCTGTTGGGCATCAACCTGGGCTCGCTGGGCTTCATGACCCACTGGAGTTCAGCCGAAGCGGCCGAGGTTCTCAAGGCGGCGGCGGAAGGGTCGCTTGCGGTTGAGGAGCGCATGCGTTTGGCGGTGACGGTTTCCGAAGACGGCAAAGCAACTTTCCAGCGCAACGCCACCAACGAGGCCGCGATCACCCACCGTGCGATGGCACGGTTGCTTGAGTTGGATGCCGAGGCCGACGGCGACCCCATTGCCTCCTATAAGGCCGACGGCGTCATCGTGGCCTCGCCCACGGGAAGCACCGCCTATAGCTTGGCGGCGGGAGGCCCCATATTGACCCCTCAAGTGGATGCGATGGTGCTTACGCCCATTTGTCCTCACACCTTGACCTACCGACCCGTGGTGTTGAGGGCGGATCGTCGCCTCACCGTGCGCAACGTGTCTGCCCACCACGTAAGTTTGACCGTGGACGGCCAATGGAACCGGGAGCTGGCGCCTGGAGCGCATATCGAAGTGAGCAAAGCCGCCCAGCCGCTCAGACTCTATCGTCCGAGCAGCCCCTTCTTCGCGACTTTGCGACAGAAGTTGCGCTGGGGTGAGCGCCAGGCGTAACCGCCGGTGCTCGACCCGGCGCGCGTACTAAAAAAACGCGGAGGAGAAAAAAAACTAGCAACAAATCCGCGCAAGATCCGATAATACTGAACAGACAACCAGTGAACGGGTAATCAGTATGCTGTCATTCCTTCGGATCTCCGGTCTCGCACTCATTGAGGAACTTGAACTGCCCTTGGGTCCAGGGTTCACCGTCATTACGGGCGAAACTGGCGCGGGCAAAAGCATCCTGGTGGATGCGCTCGGGCTCTTGCGCGGCGGCCGCGCGCGCACGGACCTTGTACGAACCGGCCGGGACGAAGCGCAGGTTGAAGCGCTTTGGTCGCTCCCTCCCGACGATGAGCGTCTGGTCAACTTGGCCGCGCAGGGTCGCCAGGTGGACGAGGGGCTGTTGGTTAGGCGCATCGTTCCCCGCAGCGGCAAAGGCCGAACCTATCTGGGGGGCGGTTTGGCCACGGTCAGCGAGTTGGCCGAGACTGTGGGAGGCCTCATCGA
This sequence comes from Polyangia bacterium, assembly GCA_038257535.1. Classification (GTDB taxonomy): domain Bacteria; phylum Myxococcota_A; class Polyangia; order Fen-1088; family Fen-1088; genus JAGTJU01. Next base: position 8,235 of record JBBSJE010000240.1, on the reverse strand, counting down.
CATCACGTCGCAGCACGATCAGCAGTCGCTCATGGATCCCGAGAGCCAAATGGCCATTCTCGACGCCTTTGCCGACAACGGGGCCTTGCTCGAAGACATGCAGGCCGCGCATGAGCTTCTCAAACAAGCCGAGGCTGATGTGGCCGTGTTCGAGGCGGACGCGCGAACCCGTGCCGAACGTGAAGATTTTCTGCGGTTTCAAATCCGTGAGCTTGAAGAAGCGAATTTGGTTGCGGGTGAAGATGAGCTGCTGAAAGTGGAACGCGAGCGGGTCAAAGGGGCCGAAAAGTTCCTTTTAGCGGCCACGCGGGGCGAGCAGGTGCTCTACTCCGATGAGACGGCGGCTGTGGGCATGATTGGCTCCGTGGCCCGCGAACTCGAAATGTTGGGCCGCATCGATCCCGATTTCGCCAGCGCGGCTGAGCGGTTGGCCGAAGCCCAAAGCTTGGTTGAGGATGTGGCGCGCGACTTGGGGCGCTACGCGTCCGCGGTCAAAGTGGATTCGATGCGGCTTGAGCAAATCGAAGACCGCTTGTATCTGCTGGGGCGTTTGGCGCGCAAGCATGGCGGCACGCTGGAGGCCGCCCTCAACAGCCGCGACCAGTTGTCGCATGCGCTGGATGAACTCGGCGCTTACGAAGACAGCCTGGCCGAGCGGCGGCAAACCTTGGCACGGGCACGAGAACGCGCGGAAACCTTGGCAACGGAATTGGGGTTGCGGCGGCGCCAGGTGGCCCGTGGGCTTGGCAAGGCCATAGACGAAACCCTGCATGACCTGGGACTCAAGGGTGCCCGGGTGTTGGTTGACGTTGAAGACAAGGGGCCCAAGGAGGGCTTGGGGGCGCGGGGGCAGGATCGGGTTTGTTTTCAATTTGCGCCCAACGCGGGCGAGCCCCCGCGGCCGCTGGCCAAAATTGCTTCGGGCGGCGAGCTGTCACGTGTGATGTTGGCTGTGAAGCAAGCCCTGGCGCGGGCTGATCGCACCGCAACTTACGTTTTCGACGAAGTGGACACGGGGGTGGGGGGCGCGGTGGCCGAGGTGATCGGCATCAAGCTGCGTACCATCGCCGCCCAACGCCAGGTTTTTGCGGTAACCCATTTGGCGCAAATCGCCGCCTTCGCCGACCGGCACTTGAAAGTGGAGAAGCACACAGAGGCAGGGCGAACCTTTGTGCGGGTGCATCAATTGAACGAACGCGACCGCGAAGACGAAATGGCCCGTATGTTGGGAGGCCTTGAACCCAGCGCCGAGGCCACCGAGCACGCCCGTCATATGTTGCGCCGCGCCCGGGGAGAGAAACTGCGGGGTCGTCGGCGAGCCTAAAGAACGTAGATGTTAAGTTGACGATCCCAACTCATCGTGCTGGTCTTGTAGCGTGCCTATACCGAAATCACCCAGAAAACGCCGACGCCGACCTTCGTTGCGCGGCGGGTCGCAACTGCGTGGATCGATGCGGTTGGGCCTGTTGCTGGCGGGACTTACGGGAATCAACGTCTACGTCTTTTGTTTTAAGAAAGACACCGCCGTCACTGACTTGCTGGAAGCATCCTCTATCAATAGGCAGCTGGGCGATGAACGCAACGACCAGGTGCAAGACATAGCGCAGGGGGTAGGGGCCGGTGGAGTTGCCGCAGAAGAGGCCCAGGGGCCAAGCCCAGAAGACCAAGGCCGCGTGGTTGAGGGGGAGTTTGGGAAGCTCGACACCCTCAGCACCATGCTGTCGCGCGAAGGGTTTGGCGAAGTGGCGCTGACCGTTTCGTCCGCGCTTGCCAAGTTGGTCGACCCCAAGAACATCTGGCCGGGGCACAAGTACAATTTGGCCTTTGACGACGAGGGGCAGCCCGAGCGCTTTGAATATCGGCCCAACGCCGTGGTGACGTATGTGGTTCGACGGCAATCGGACGGGGCTTGGTTGGCCCAGAAGCACGAAAAGCCAGTTGAAACGCGGGTTGAGAGTGTGGCGGGCCGGATTGATTCGTCCCTCTATGGGTCCGTGCAAGGTGCGGGCGAATCGCCCTCGCTGGTCTCGCGGCTTGTGGACCTGTTCGCGTGGGACATCAATTTTTACACCGACCAACATCCTGGAGACCACTGGAAGGTTGTGATCGAGAAGCGCTACCTCGAAGGCAGCTTCCAGGGCTACGGCAACATCTTGGCGGCTGAGTATGGCGGCAAAGTTGGAAAGTTTCGTGTCTTCCGTTACGTCGAAGACAACCGCGAAGGTTATTTCGACGACAAAGGTCAGGCCATCACCAAAAGCTTCCTGAAAACGCCGCTGCGCTACGTTCGCGTCAGCTCAAAGTTTGATCCCAAGCGCTTCCATCCCGTGCTGCATATGACCAAGGCCCACCTGGGCGTTGATTACGCTGCGCCTACGGGAACTCCCATTTGGGCCGCGGCGAACGGCAAGGTTGTTGAGGCCAGCATGCTGCGCGGTTCGGGAAACACCGTGGTGATCCGTCACGACAACGGATATGCCACGCGTTATTACCATCTCAGCAAGTTTGCAAAGGGCATCTCCTCAGGAGCCAAAGTGCAGCAAAAGCAGATCATCGGCTATGTTGGCACCACGGGTCTGTCTACGGGGCCGCACCTGCACTTTGGGCTCACGTTGAATGGGTCTTTTATGGACCCCATGAAGGTCAAAGGTCTTCGCGACAAGCCCGTAGGGCGCCCCGGCGCCTACCGGGAGGCGATTCGGAGCTCGGTTCGGGCGCTCGAGTCGCTGGACGGCATGTTGGCCAAAAATTAGCGCCGCTTGTAAGGATTTGGCTTCCGCCGGCAGGGTCTGCGTCAGCGACGTTTGGTCGCGCGCTGCTATACTGACAGCAATGGTGCGCGCAATACTTGGCCTGGGTAAAGGGGCGATCGTAGGGGCAGGGCTCGGATACGGGGCTTTGCAGCTGGGCCTTGGCGCTGGCGTGTCGGGGTATCTGGTCTCGGCCCTCGTTGGCTTTGTCACCGGCATCGTTTGTGGCCGGCCCTTGTGGCGTCAGGAAACCTTGTGGACGCCGGTTGTCAAAGGCTTGGTGGGCGCGGCTGTCTGCAGCCTCATTTTGTTTGGTGTGCGAAAGTTTTTGGGCGGCCTGACGATTCCCCTTCCCGCTTCGTTGAATGTGCCTGAGCGTCCGTGGGCTCAGGTTCCGCTGCTGTACGGGGCGCTTTTGGGCATTGTGTATGGCATTTTGGTTGAGATTGACGACGGTGGTGCGGCAGCTGACAAGGCTGGTTCGCCACCCCCCATGAAAGCCAAGGCAAAAGGGACTTGAACGCATGAGCGATGGCGGGTGGCCAGGAGGCATGAGCCGAGGCGGCGTGAGCACGCTCGACCGTTTGCTTGAACACAACCCCGCCATCGTTTACACCTGCACCGTTGGCCGGCTTTGGACTTTCTCGTACGTCAGTCCCAACGTAAGGCGGGTGCTTGGCTTCGAGGCCAGCGAGTTCCTCAGCGATCCAGGTTTGTGGCTGTCCCGCCTGCATCCCGCCGATAGGCCGCGGCTTCCGGAAAGGTCGGCGGTGGACCTGTTGGCCGAAGGAACACGGATTTGGGAATACCGTTTTCGACACCGCGATGGCACGTACCGATGGCTGCAAAATGAAGTTCGCTTGTTGCCCGACGCCGATCCCATGCGCGAGCCTTTCGAATGCACGGGCTACTGCATCGACATCACGGAAAGAAAAAACGCCGAAGCCGCTTGGCGTGACAGCGAGGCGCGTTTCGATGCTTTCATGAAAAACAGCCCCGCCATCGCGTTCCTCAAAGACGAAGATGGGCGATTTTTGTACATGAACCCCGCGTTTACCCAGAGCGTGGGGATTGATCCCACGTCGTGGCAGGGACAAACCGATGCAGAGCTGTGGCCGCCGCAAATTGCACAACCGATTCGTGCCAGCGATTTAGAGGTTCTCACCACGGGCGTGCCCAAGGCTGTGGAAGAGGTTTACCCGGGGCCGCAGGGCGAGACCGTGTTTTTCAGCCTGAAGTTTCCTCTGCGCGACGCTGGGGGCCGAACGTTGCTGGCCGGCATGGGTGTGGACGCCACCGAGCGCCGGCTGCTGCAGCAGCGCTTCGTTAACAAGCTGCCGGATGAACCCAATCAAATGCCATCGACGGGGCCCGTTGAGCCCGATCACTCGCTGCCCAAGGGCAACGAAACGGTGCTTTTGGTGGAGGACGAGGTGTTGGTGCGCGATCTGGCCCGCCGGCTTTTAAGCCAGCAAGGGTACAGGGTTTTGGAAGCCGCCAGCGGGGTGGAGGCGTTGCGTTTGCTTGAGCGCGGCGATCCCTGCGATTTGTTGCTTACGGATGTGGTGATGCCGGGCCTGGGGGGGCGTGAGGTGGTGGACCGCGTCCGTGTGCATCGTCCCGACCTCAGGGTCGTGTTTATGTCGGGCTACTCTGACAGCAGCATCTTTGACACCGGCCATATGTCGCCCCACGAAACCTTCGTGCACAAGCCGTTTTCACCCCATGATCTGCTGTTGACCGTGAGAGCCATTTTGGATGGCCAGGCCTTGCGAAAACCGGCTGCCACGCGGTTTTGAAAACTCAGCGAAAACCGCTTCCGAAAACGGCTGAGGCGAGGCTACGATGCGACCGTCTTGCTGTTCGTACGTAGCGTTTTCAATACGTTGTTGGTTGCTGTTTCAACGTTTATTTTCTGCTTCCTGGCTTACGGGGGGCGGCTGCTTGATGGCTCTGGCGACAAAGTCATTCAATTGGCGCACCTTTGGGGCAAGACCTTGGTTTGGCTGACCGGCATGCGGATCACGCTGCGACAGGAGGCCCCGCTCGATCCTAAGCAACCATATGTTTTCATGTCGAACCACATCTCTGCGGCCGACATTTGGGCCTTGTACGCCGTGCTTCCGGTCAGGGTCAGGATGATTGCCAAGAAACAACTGGGGTCGATCTGGTTCTTCGGATGGGCCCTGCGTGCCGGGCGCTTCGTATTCATCGATCGGCAAGATCCACATGCCGCGCGTCGAAGCATCGAGGAAGCCACCAAGCGGATTCGTGAGGGCGTTTCTGTGCTGCTGTTTCCCGAAGGCACCCGCTCGCGCGACGGGCGCCTAAAACCCTTCAAAAAGGGTGGCTTTCACCTCGCGATCACCGCGGGTGTTCCCATTGTTCCCGTGGCCGTCAAGGGCACCTACGATCTGTTGCCGCCGAACACCTGGTGGATTCGTCCGGGTTCCGTGGAAATCATCTTGGCGGCGCCCGTCCCCACCGCGGGTCTGGGCGATGCCGATAGAGCCGCAGTTTCGCAGGAGGTGCGCGGGCGCGTGGCGGCGCGGCTGGGCGAGGATGAGGCGGCCGTTCGCGCCGTGGCTCAGTAAATCACCTGCGCCAAACACAAGCCCATGGGCGGCGCGGTGACACCCGCGCACGTCCGTTCGCCGCGAATGAACGCTTCATCGATGCGGGCCAGCGATATGGCGCCGTGGCCTGCGCCCACCAGCGTGCCAGCCATAATCCGCACCATATTCTTAAGAAAGGCGGTGCCCTCGACTTCGATCGTGATCAAGGCCCCAGATCGCGACACGTGCACGCGTCGCATGGTCCGGCGGGTTGAAGGGCGTTCGCAATCGGCGGCTCTGAAGGCGCGAAAATCGTGTTCGCCTTCAAGGCGTGCGGCCGCGTCTCGCATCAGCTGCACATTCAGGGGGCGTTTTATGTGCCAGGTCACGCGCCTTTGAATCGCGGATCGAATGGGATGATTCCAAATGCTATAGCGGTAGATTTTGCCCCGCGCGGCCCGCCGAGGATCAAAACCGTCGGCGGCTTCAGCCACCTCCAAAATGGCCACGTCGTGTGGCAAATGCGAGTTGAGGCCGCGCAAAAAACCCAGTGTGGGAATGCGTTCCACGAGATCGACGGCGGCCACTTGCCCCTGCGCATGAACGCCGGCATCGGTACGACCCGCACCGCGCACGGCCACCGGATGCCCCAACATTTTTTCGAACGCTTCTTCAATACACTGTTGAACCGTGCGGTCAGCGCGTTGTCGCTGCCAACCGCAAAAGTCCGTGCCGTCGTATTCAACCACCATGCGCAACGTGCGCAGGGCGGGGGCCGTGTCCGTGGACATCTAGAACTCAAACATCAAACCCGCAGACCACGTGGTGTCTCCCACGTGCAAGCGGTTCTGTTTGCCTAGCCCATTGATCTCAGAGTGACGAAACTCAACGAAGACGTAGGTGTGATTGATGCCAGTTTCCGCATCAAATTCCTGAGCGGAACCGGGATCAAAGGCATCCAGCATGAAGGCCAGGCCCACGGCGCCGTGATAACCGGTGGTGCCGCCGCGTCCGCGGCCGCCCATGGTGCCATTGGCCACGCGCCCATTGCCATCCGACACCGACCAGTAGACCCAATCAAGGCCAGCTTTGGCGTAAGGCACGATCGGAATGTTTGCCCGCAAGGCCAAGACATCGAATCGGTACACCAGCGACAGCGACGTGGGGATGAGCATCAACCTAGTGGAATCCCCGGAGCGCACGTCGGCATCGCCCGAAGCAGGTTCAACGAAGGCGCTGGCTTTTTGGGTGAAGTAGCCAACCGACACACCCAACGCCAGCGAGCCGAAGGCTTTGAAGAATTGATAATCCAACTCAACTTGGGACAGTAGCTTTCGCCCGGTGCCGAAATACTGGGCATGCGGCCTCTCCTCGGCTGGCAAGTTAGCAAACTCGCCATCGACGTCGGGGCGGTAGGGCCCAAAACGCAGTTCCATCGCCCAATGTTTCGGCGACCGATATCGCTGAGAAGCCAGGCCGCTTTCCGATTGAGCATGCGCTGCAGGCGCGCTTGCGGCCAAAGTGGCCAAAACCAAGACGCCGCCAAGGGGCACGCGAAGCAAGAACCTTTTCAAGAAAAACCTCGGCCGCAGCTTGGTCGTGGGGATGCGGAACGTCAAGTCAGGCGCCGCCCGTTGTGCGGTGTTTGGCCTGCCCATTCCACCGGGAACCAATGAGCGAGGCGTCAAGGGGCACCCAAAACCACGACCTCGGCCCCAGGACGCTTTTTCAAAGCGCTGATCGTTAGGCTATTGCTTTGCACCTTGCGCACATGCGGTCGCCCCGAAAGAAAGGCGTCAACGGATGAGAGGTCTTTGGTGGATTCGACCTCCGTTTGATAGTGCATGGGCACCACGATCAAACGCGGGCGGATCTGGTCAACCACCCGGGCGGCCTGATCGGCGTCGATCGTGGAAACGCCCCCAACGGGAATCAGAACCACGTCAACTTGTCCCAGCTCCGAAAGCTGTTGATCGGAAAGTTTGTGTCCCAAGTCCCCCAGGTGAGCCACCCGCAGGCCATTGGTCTCGATGACGAAAATGGCGTTGAGGCCGTGTTGCTTTCCCAGTGCTTCGTCGTGATAAACGCCAATGGTTCGAAACGAAAGGTCCCGGAACTTTTCATTGATCTTCATCCAACCCTTTTTGTCGGCTGTGAGACCTCGCACGATGCGTGGGGCGCCGGTCACCAAAGAGATGTGACTGTGATCGGGGTGCTCGTGGCTGATGGTGATCAAGTCGGCCGCAAACCCCTCGCTGGGGATGTGGCCGGCGCTGGGGGCAACCGGGTCCATCAACACCCTGGTGCCCGCTGAGGTTTCCAGCAAGAAGCACGACTGACCGTACCAGGTGAGTCGAGGCACGCCGTTGCCCAAGGCGGCTTTGCCCGATGAACTCAGCGCGCAGATCACCACGGCCCACATGGCCAGGGTGCGTGGGGGAAACTTGCGAAACAGCATGCGTGCGCAGCGTATCGCCCCCACTGAGCAATCGCAAACCGCGCGCTTGGCAAGGCTTATGCGAGACCCGCGCTGGCAATCTGCCGATAGGCCGCGTGCGCCCGATGCCGAACTGGGGAGGCCTGCAGGCCTGCCGCTTTGTGGGGCTGGTCATCAAGTCCCAGCGCCGTCGCTTGCGAAGCGGCCAAGCGCGCCGGCTCTAGTCGCGTTGCAGCGATCGATGGTTTTGGCCCTGCCAACTCGAGGGAGGCGGCCGCGCCGTAGACTTTGTGCGCGCGTGAGTTGTGCGAGCCAAGACCGCCTGCCCTGGCCACCCGGGCTCCCGCTTTCAAGGCCCGGTCTTGCAGCAGCCGGTTGACCGAATCCGCGTCAGTTGTTGGCTGCCCCCCGGTTTGAAAGCGCAAAGGCGTGCCAGGGCCCCCCGAAGTCTGAAATTCCACGCCAAAAAGTGTGTCAGCCGGTGCCTCCGCCT
>JBBSJE010000239.1:0-9390 GCA_038257535.1 Polyangia bacterium | reverse complement strand
CTCACGATCGAGCCTCAGCAGGGCCCAATCAGCCCCGGCATAGTATCTCTCACCAACAAGCTCGACGATGTCGTACACGTCGGCGTCTCGGAAGGTGGCGCCAAGGTGGCTCACGCTTGAGTATGAATAGTTGGTTTGGTAACCGAAGACCACCTTCCAGTCTCGCCATGTCCTTAGCCAATGGGTAAGGCAGTGGGACGCGGTGCCGATCATGTCAGGCGCTACCAAGAACGCGGTGCAACCGAGCCCGGCGGCCCTGGGATTGCCAAAAAACTTCTCGTTGCTGCAGATGGGTCCCTCGATAGACTCCGTCAATCGCCCAGCCTGGGCGGTCCACTGCGTCCCTTGCTTGGAGAGGGAGCTTTTGACCCAGAGGGCGGGAACGCTATAGGCGTATCGTGAGAGGGGTTCGGGCGCCTGCCATGCTTCAATGCGGTCATCGGAACCGCTCACCAAGGCTTGGGGCGAAGCCGCCAAGTCAGCCTGATCCGGCGGTGCCGCGTCGCAGGAGCATAGGAGGAGGGAAATCGTTAGTGGGAGGGCCAGGGCCTGAGATTTCATGGGCGTGTCTTTTCGCCGCACACCATACAGACGGGCTTTAATTAGTCAATAGAACATGGGGGCCATCTTTCCCTGCACGGTCGTAGGCACTAGGCGATGGCAGCGCTGTCGCAGTGGTATGCTGGAGCCGTAAGGGGAGCCGGAAAAATCCGCCGCATGATTGATGGCTGAAACAGGAAAAGAATCGCCGACAGAACTGCTGGAACAGCTTTTCCAGCCAGCCGATGGCGTTACCGCGAAGCCCGTCGATGACGTTGTCATGATTGTGAATGCGCGCGATGGCAATTGCTTTGAGCTTAATCAACCGGGCGCCCTAGTTTGGAAGGCCTTGGAGCGCGGGGAGCCTGCGGCCCAGGCGTTGGGGGCCATTGCGAGGGGAAGCGTGAGTGAGGTGCAAGTACGCCATGATGTGGAAACACTCATCGCCGAGTTGCTGAAAGCGAAGTTGCTGCGATCACGCCCTTCGGTGAGGAAATAACCTCTTTGGCGCTGCTGCATGTTGCGGACAACATTCACTGATCGGTATGCGTTTGCTGAAGCCCGCAGGGGCGGCGCGACCTTGCTGGATCTCGAAACCGGCTCCTTCTTTTCGATGAATTCATCAGCATCGGAAATTTGGCGTGAGTTCCTTCGTGGCGAAGCGAGAGAAAGCATCATTGCGGCGGTTGTTGAGAAGTCAAAACTTCCGAGCAGCCAGGTGGGTGAGGTTGTTGAGGCTGTTTTGCAGCCTCAACAAGCGAATCGCACGGTGATCCAAAACTCACAATGGCCGGCGGTAGGGCCCACGCCTTACGAGATCTTGCCTGCCCCCAACGGCGGATTCGATTTTTTGTTGGGCACCCGAAGGTTGTTTCACTTCTGCACAGAAACACGGGTGATAACGCGTTTGGCGGTTTTGGACGAGTTGGAATGGAAGCAACATCTATGGTCATTTTCGCCCAACTTGCTGGCGATGATGGGCGTGCCAACGTTGCATGCGGCGGGGGTGGTGAATGCGGGGCGCGCACTTCTGTTTTCTGGTCCCAGTGGCGCAGGTAAAACCACAACGGCACAACTTTGGGCGCAGGCTTATGGTGCCAAATTCGTGTGTGAAGACAAAGCCGTGTTGGTTCACAAGGCCGGCAAGATGGAGTTGTTTCAACACGCGGAGGCTGCCGTGAATGGTTGGGTTTCGGAGCAAGCCTCACGGCTTTTGATCTCCGACGAAGTGGTAGCGACGGGGCTTAGTGATGCCGCCAACGGAACAACCGTGGAGATTGCGTCGATTCAATTTTTGGATGTGAACCAGAGGCTAAAGGGAACGCCTAGATTGCGCACAGAGGCGTTGCAGGATTATGAAGGGGTTGCTTTTGTACTTCGCCAAACTTTCACTGGCACAGGCACACGGGAAGATTGGCTGGATCGCTTTGCGTGGGTGACCTCTTTGTTGTCGCACGTCCCTGTTTGCCAGCTGTTTGTGCCCGATGGGGTGCCTGATCTTGAGAAGGAATTGAGGCGGCGCTTAGTGGGTCATGAGCAGCTTTAGAGGGCGCCCATGAACAAGAACCTCTTGCACCTTGGCTGGTCGGTTGTCGCGCGGGCGCAGCGACGAGAAATTGCGAGCATCGCTGAAAAGGCCGGCGTCCGCGCGATTTTTCTGAAGGCGGCGTGGGCGGATGAAATCCTTTATGGTGGGGAGGGCGCCCGGCACGGTGCAGACATTGATGTGTTCTGTCCTGGTGCGGCCTTCAGGAAACTCGCGGTAGCTCTGCAACAGGCGGGATACGAAAGGAAAATAGTCAAGGGCTATCGCGCAACATCAGATCTCGGTGACAAGGAGTGGAGCTTCGCGGCGGCACACGGTGGGTTGCCGCTGGACTTGCATCGAGCGCTCTCCGAGCACTACCGCTCATGCACTTTGCCCTTTGCTAGGCGGGCGAAGACTTATTCAACAGCCGATGGCGATGCGATTTGTTCCTTGGATGAGGAAGATCAGATTTTGTTCTGCGCCATTCACCACGTGAACCATGGCTTTGATCTGGATGGCAGGCACCTGAACGACATCGCTGAGTTGGTGAGGGCGCGAGAAATAGACTGGCAGGCAGTGAAAAAGAGGTCGAGGCAGCATGGGCTGCAGGTTCCGATGGCGCTTATGTTCGAGTCTCTAGAAGGACGGGGCGCTCGGGTGCCTGAGCCGAACTCGTTTTTGGATTCGCACTACCAGCGAATAACCTTTCGCTGGGCCAAGGGGTGGGTCGAAACCTCACCCGGCCTTAAACGTAAGGATCGGCATGGCACCGGGGAGCAATACTTGGATATGTTGTATCGACTCCCGCGGCTCACGGGCCGGCCATTGGTGCCACCGTGGCTTCTGCTCCGCTATGTGCTTCTGCGTGGGTTAGATAAAGCGGCCTGGGTGGTAGGTCGGTGACGACGTGCACTCAAGCGCCAACAGGCGGAAAGGTGAGAACGAGGTCGTAGTTCGCCTCGTCATCGTCATTGTCGAACCAAACGTGGCCGATTGATTTTCTACGCAGTCCGACTTTTACAGTCTGCGACACGGCTCTGCGACATAGGAACAACTCAAGCAGAACACGTCGGTAGCAATCGGAGTTCTTTCCTTCCACTGAACGCAGGAGAGCTCCGAGCGCCCTCAAGGGCAACGGGGAATGAAGGCCCTTGTTTCGGGACCTCGCAAACTCAACGGCGGACTGAGGCCCGCGCGTGAGACGCTTCCCTTCCAAAATTATCAGCTCTAGGGGAAGCAGGAGGCATCCGATCACGGGGCGCACAAAAACGCCGCTAGCTGCAGCCTCCCTGAACTCCCTCGCCAAGCTCGGAATCACAATCAAACCCGCTTCCCGCGACAAGGTCCCGCAGGTTGCCTACGACAAGCAACGAGGGCTTTTCGTAAGGAAGGCCCTTATCATCGCAAGGCTCTAGTTCAGGACTCGACTCCATCGGCTCACCCATAATGCGAGATGGTACCCTAAGGAAGCTTTCTAAGCCAGAGTTCAACTGCCAATGCTGCGCGAAGCCAATAACATTCTCGAAAACTCGAGCGGCGCTCAAATTCGCTGAGGCTGTTTAACAAGCCTGAAACGTCAAAATATGCCGCCGAACGGAGAGAGGGGTCTGTGAAGATTTCCTTCGCCGCCCCAATTAGCGCTCTGAACCGGTCGATGACTATCGGAGAAAATTTCATTTTCGATGGTGACAGGGCCCAATGGTTGGACGTGCGACGGGCGATAGCTGCTCGCCAGAGATTGCGCCAGAGTGGGGAGTTCACCCTTTTTCGAGGCTCTATCATGACAAGCCACGAAATTATGTTGGGACTCAATAGAGGCATGAAGCATTCAACGCCGGCCCTGTGCCAAGCTACGCGCCTTTTCATTACCTGCGCAGCCATCGTCGCGCCGCGAACCACTTGAAACACCGAGTTTCCCACGGCGCTGTCTAATTGTGGAAGATCTATTTGCGGTACCTGCAACGCCTCCGCCCCTTGCGCCCATTGTGGACTTCCAAGAGAAGACTTCACACGTACGTGAGGGAGTAGTTTGCGTCGCAAAGCGCCTAAAAAAGGTTTCAGGCGATGATGATTGAATCCAAAAGTGGCAGCAGCGCCGCCTGGGGCATCGTTTGCCGAGAAGTAGTCCAAGAGAACCGCGCGGTCCTCAAACATCTGATCGCCTCCGAAGCCGCTTAGCAGGGTGTCGCACCTCAATTGAACTAACAAGGAACGCTCGGCCACTCCCAATACCCCCGATACTCCGCTGTCCGGCCAGGCAAGACCCGGTTCGGGAAGGTCTAAGGGGCTGACCTCTGCACCATTCCAAGTCTGATGCGCCAAACTGATGAAGTGGGACTTCACCTCGTTGATTCGAGCGCTTTCATCGCACACGTGATTCGGAAAGACAGCGGAGACCGCGGTGGCGGACCGGGAGGCATCACCTTGCGTAACAAGGTCGTCCAATGCGCAACAAACCCCTCCAGAGTCGAGCCCTCCGCTTAGTTCAGCCGCAATATTTGTGGCGCCGTTGGTCGCGAGGCGGACGCCACCTTTGACTCGATGCCAAAGCTCCTCACAACTCTCCTCGAAGGTGGTCGGTTGAACAATAGGGACGGGTCGCCAGTAATTCCTGTAAGAAAGCCTTCCCCCATGCCATCTGGTCACACAACCAGGGGGAAGCGGAGCAACTTCTTTTATGAATCTCCCGAAAGCGTAGGTTTGCCTCTCAATGTAGGCAGAGATGGCGGACGGACTTGGGGTCGCGCCCACCCCAAGAAATCTGACGAGGGCGTCCGCGTCATCTGATACGAGGATGAGATCCGCTAGCGAACTCCGAAAGAGCGGATGCAGGTTGATGGCATCCACCAGAGCCGACAGCACACCCCTGCGCGCATCCCAGCTGAGCAACGCGAGAGGCCCGTTGAATTCCTCTCGCGAGGTACACTCCGCGGCAGATGAAAATAATGAGTGGACAAACTTGTGGGTAGGCGAGTCGCGCTGAATCCTAGGTGCGCAGCAAGCCACGCCGCGAGAAGGCCCCGTCCGTTGAAAATCCCAGGTTGTCTCGTTGCGTGGGCCCCAACGTAAGAACACCACTGCCCCATCGGGGTCTTCAAACGTCTCAACGCCCTTGCGGGTTGCGCAAAAGCTGTTGATGCGATCCAGAACTGTTTTCAGCGCCCCGGGAAGGGTGGCAAAGATGAAGAGGCACCCTCCCGGCGACGACGGTTCAGACGTCCCTACCAAAGCACTAAGGTTCGCCCAGGCAGCGGGACAGTCGTGCTGTTTAGATATTCACCAATGGCGAAATCGCCCCAACCATCACCATCAAAGTCTCGTACAAGACCGCCATTGGTCTGAAACAAAGATGTTTCCTTCCAGTCACCGACAAGGTCGGAAATCTTAATCACCACACTCGCCTGAGTCGCGATGTCAATGTCACCGGCCGGTGCGGCGGCTAGGGTTTGCCCTTGGACGATGTAGATGCTCCCAGCTTGTCCAGAGGCTTCAGTGCGGCTCGCAACTATCATGTCACCAACAACTGCATCAAGGGTGTCGCCAACGAACGGCACAGCCGTGCTCGTCCCCGGCAGTACCGAGGAGACCACGACATTGGCCAGATAGTCGGGGCTGGCAGCAGTGGCCGATGACGAAAGCACAACAGCAGGCCCGGCAAGCGGGCCCTCGGCGAGCGTTGAAAAGTGGGTTGAGATGTAGCCGCGTCCAAACGCACCCGGCAAGGTAGCGCTGTTCCCTCCTGCTCCGAAGCCGAATCGACCGCCGCCCAAAGACCCAAGATTCACCAAAGCTTGACCAAAAAATGCTGGCGAAACTTGAGGCCCCGCGATCGACGCCTTTGCTGAGCCGATGTCGTAGCTTTGCCCTTCGGCCAAACCGTGGAAAGCGAAAACCCTTCCGTACCGCTCTGGTGTCTTTGGGTCGAATGGCGCCGAGACCAGAATCGTCGATCCTCCACCGGGGTAGAATCTGCCTATACCGAGTGCAGGCTTACCGAATAGGGTCGTAGCCGCAGTCCCTTCGATTGCAATGCGACGAGTCCCTGAGAAGACGCCGCCGGGCTGTCCCAACACGACATCGATCCCACCCAGGTTGGTGTTGGACCTGTTGCGGCTCAAGATAAAGTCGGGAGCTCCGTCTCCATCAAAATCGCCCGCTTTTGCCACGGCATCGCCGTAACCCACAGTGATTCCAGGCAGATCCACCACGTCAGAAGGTGTTAGTGCAATGTTGCCTCCCTTCAAAGCGGCCCAAGCAGCAGGGGCCCTACCTTTGATGACCACAGCCTTTTGCGTTGAAGTTCCTACCACGATCTCTTCGTTTCCGTCCCCGTCCAAGTCCAGCACGATCACACTGGTTCCGAAACCTGTGTCGTCGTTACTTGGTTCAATAACGGTCCTCAGTCTCTTGGCAGGGTCTTGCAAGTCCGCGGTAGGGCCACCCCACAGAACGGCCATACGACCGACGACATTCGCGGCGCTAGACCCAACAGAGCCAACCACGATGTCAGCGTATCCATCGTTATCAAGGTCCTCGGTTCCGTCAATCGAAGACCCGAACCTCTCATTCGTTCGTGGATTCGGGAGGTCGTAGACCGCGAAGCGGAAGCTTGCCTTGAATTGTTGCTCAGTGGCTACGAGTGGGCCTCGATTTCCAACGGCATCCACAGCCACAACGCCCAGGAAGTAGCCCTTCTCAATCATTAGGGCGGTTATGTCGAGCGAATCGGCAGCACCGGGGGCCTGCGGCACTCCCGAGAACGGAATCGGAGTCGCCGTCTCATAGTTTGCTGGGCTCATGCCTGACGTCGAAAGGCGCACGTCGTAACCTGCCGCTGCGCCCCCTCCGTCCGAAGGCGCTTGCCATGTAGCAGTAAATGACGTTTCCCGCCGGTTCTTCACCGCCACATTCAGCATCTGAATTCCAGCGGGTGGGACCGTATCAACCATCAGCGTGCGCGTCGCTACGCCGGGGCCGGTACCATTGAGGTCCGACGTTGTTCCTTTGATGGTCACGGCGGCTCCGTCCGCAATAGTGATGTTTCCGAACACAACTTCGCCATTCCCTCCGATCATGGCCTCTGGAAGATCGGTACCCGCGATGTTAAGGACGAACGTCCCAGTGGTCGCTGGCATGCCGGCCAAATCGACCTTCGCACGCACTGTCCCCTGCCATCCAGGCGTGCCCGCGTCAGCATCCGGAACACACGTTGTCAGATTGTTCGATGCCCCACAGAGGTTCTTGCCGGGCGCAGGTTCCAACCACGTGATGATCGGAATTTGACCCACTCTTACCTCGCAGGGAGAGCGCAGCAAGCCGCGATTTCCGGAGCTATCGACAAAGACCGCGCTCACCTGGTTGGATCCAAGCGGCATAACAACGTTGGCGAAAGTCCCCTGAAGGCCTGCGAACACAGGCATGGCGTACTCTACGGTGCCAGTTGAATCGTTGGCGACAGTCAGGGTTCCCGAGCTGACCCGCTGATTAAAGGCAAACGAAATCATGTTCAACGTTGCGTTCGTTGCCGACTGAATGGGCTGGCAGAGATCTACAGGATTCAGCTCAAGGACAGTCGGAGCCGACGAGTCCACCCAAAGTTGAGTCGGATCACTCTGGTTTTGTGCCGTTGAATCGTCCGTCACGCGCACTCTTAAGATCGTCGCCGCCGAAATCGTGCCGTCTACCCCAATGGCGCTTTCGGGCACCGTTACCGAGTTCCACTTCGCAACGTACCCCAGGTTGGTTCCGTTGCACTCACCCTGACCGGCCTGCACCACCGTGACAGTTTCGCCAGCTTTTGCCAGTTGGCCCCCACCCGTGCCAACCCAGAGTTCAGCCGTGGCTACCGCCTTGTCCGTGCAGGCCACCACGTTGGTTTGCGCCCCAGGCGCCGTGGGGTTTAGGTCTTTAAATGCCTGGTCAGCCGAAGCAGCAAGGAGACGCCTTGCGGGGTCCGTAAACCCATCATCGCTCGCGGGCGACACGATCTCCACGGAAGGCAGATCGCTAGCGCAGGCTATTTGAGTAACCGTTTTGCTGCTCGTGTTGCCTGCGGCGTCCGTAAGAGACACGCTTAAATTGAAGGGTGTCCCGCCTGGGCATGTCACCGGAATGCATGTTTTCTCGGGAACCGTACCCATCTTCACGCAGGTCTCCGCCGCCATGCCTCGCTTCACACACAAGTTTTGTGCTTTGGCGATAGCGTCGGGGAGATTGGTGGCGTCGGCGTGAGCTGCGGTGGTGGTTGCGCACACGTTGAACTGCCCGTTTGCATTGAGCTTGAATTCAGCTTGAGAATCGGCGGGCCCGAAGAATGTACCCGTCAATGGATCTGTTACGGTCAAAACGGGAGGAACCACGTCAACCACGTATTCGTTGAGCGCTGAACGGCCCACAACTCCTTGAGCATCCGTGCACGTTGCAGAGACCACAAACGTTGTATCTGGCGTGAGTACAGCAGGATCCTCCGATATCGCATTCAAAGGAGAAAGAGTTGCATTGAACGAAGCCTTGCCTCCCATGGCAACCGCCGCAATGGTGGTTTTCATGGTGGGGTCGTCCTTTCTAGTCACGTCCAAAACGACAGGCCGCCCATCAGCCACGTTTGTGGATACCTCAAACGCCACCTGGAAAGGCGATCCCGGTGAGCTAGAGCGGTCCGTACTGTTCAACTTTGGTTTTGCAGGCGTGATCGGCGGAGCCGTGATCGAGCAGGTAGGAACGCCGCAATCGATAGCGTATGTGGCGGTAGCTGAGCATCCTGCGTTTCCGATTTGTGCGAAAAGGCTCGCCATTCCTTGAGAGCCAAGTTGCACATTCGGGAAGGTTACAACCGCTCCCGATACGAGAACAGGCCCAGCTACTACAGCATTTCCCACCAGCAATGTGACAGGCGTGCCATCAGGGGCAGCCACGGAGAGCTGCACGTCCACCTGAAATCCATTGACGCAAGCGTCGCCGTCCTTGTCGTTAGCCGCCGTCAACGTTGTGCCCATCATGGGCGAAAGGAACGTGGCACTGGGACATGCGCCCCCGCCCCCGTCAGGCTGAACACCACCTTCACCCGACATCCCGCCGCCATCGGGGAAAACGTAGATTACCGTCGCATCCAGATTCGCCGGAACATCGTCACCGCAACCTGCGATCACAAAAGGTAGAGACAAACAGGCTACGGACAGGGCTAATTTACGCATGGTTCCTCCCACCAAACTCTTCTTTAAGGGCTGTGCTTCAAGCATTTCAGGTTCCCAACTATCGTCTCTAGTTGAACGGCCGCCAAATAATACGCTCGACTTGCGTGCGGAAGCCAGCATCTTCAGTCG
>JBBSJE010000238.1:0-9420 GCA_038257535.1 Polyangia bacterium | reverse complement strand
GAGCCGGATGGCCGTGAAAGCGGCCGCGTCGATGTGTCCGGCCCCCAAGGCCGCTCGCGTGAGCAGCGAATTGCCAGCGAAGGCAAGCAAGGCCAACGCCGTCAGCAAGGCTGTGTCAGCACGAGGATGCACAGCTGGATGCTACACCAGCCTGGCGCTGCGCGTGAGCGCGCCCGTGGTGGACGGTTGGAAACAAATCCGGCTCAAGCCGCGCTCAGCCGTCACGGGACAGTATCGCTGTGCGCACGATGAGGTCCATTTTTATGGGCCTTCAAGTTGGTACGAACGATGAAACGTTGATCGCTTACCAAGTGCGTAGTTTCAGCGGCGATATCTGACACCCAACCAGGAGAAGGACCATGAACCAGCGAGAAAATCGAGAGTCAGAGCGGATGGACAAGGACAAGAAGAACGCCGTGGGAACAGGCGTGGGCGCCGCCGCTGGAGCCGCTGCGGGGGCTGCGGTGGGAACCGTGGTTCCGGGCGTAGGGAATGTTGTGGGTGCACTTGTGGGTGGGGCCATCGGTTTGGCGGGTGGCGCTGCGGCAGGGCGCGCGATTGCGAGCATTGACCCTGACGCCGAAGATGAATTTTGGCGAAACAACTACAACAAGCGCACATACGCTGCGGGGGCTACCTACGATGACTTCGGTCCTGCGTATCGGTATGGATGGGAAACACGCAGCCGTTATCCCGCGGAACGTCGATTCGACGATGTCGAGTCGGAACTCAAAGGCGACTGGGATAGCCAGCGCGGAAGCTCAAACTTGTCTTGGGACCGCGCCAAGCACGCCAGCCGCGAAGCGTGGGAGCGCATTGAGCGATCTCTCGACGACGCTTCTCGGCGCGAAACCCGGCATTAAGGCTGCCACGCGCAATTCAGATTCGGGCCGTCGCGCACGAAAAAGCCGCGCCTTGAGACTACCAAAAGGCAGTTCAAGGCGCGGGGGGAACGCTGGCTCTGCGATCTATGTCTTGAGCACAAGGTCATCCAAGCACAGGCCACCACTGGGCTTGGAGAATTCGACCTTGATGACGTTGTCCATCCCGCTGAAGGTCTTGGTGGTGCCGCCGGCGCTCGGAAAGGTTGCGGTCTGGACGGTGAGGGGCACACCTTTGCGGTAGATGCGTATTGTCACTGTGCCGCCGTAGGTGGACCAACGGTCCTCGAGCCGAGTGCTAACCAAGGAGAAAGGTTCGCCACCGTTTTTTGCTAAAACAATGTCATCGTCAGTGCAAATCATCGTGCGGTTGCGGATAACGAATCCATCCAGAATGCCTTTGTTACTGGCCTTCCTCTTGATGCTGTTTGAAAAGTCAAAGCCATCAACAGTCTTCATCTGCCAAGCAAACGTGGTTAGGTGATATCCGTTCCCCATTGCGTTGTCGAAGTTCAGCGTCTTGGTTAGGAAGTTTTGCGACGCCGAGCCGCTGTAGTTTGAGTTCACGTAGGCCGACACGACGTGGTCCCACCTGCCCACGATGGTCCCGCCGTGGGTGTCGCGCTTGTCACACGTAGTAAAATCCTGGTGAATGCCATCCGGCGTTGTTACGCTTTGGCAGCCTGCCTGGGCAATGCCGATAAACGACACCCCGTCGTGGGAACCGGTTGTAGGCATCGGCTGGTAGGGATTTTCGCTGGAAGCTCCAAGCCGACCTGCAATCAGGCCCTTAAAGGCGTTGCCGCGGGCGTAGAGGGCCTTGTGGTTCGTGAACACGTTGCCCACGTAGACGCCTTCGTGAAAGTTCTTGTCGCTGTTGGACTCGTACGCCAGCGAAAAGCCGATGTGCGGGAACTTGACGGGATCCGCATTCACCCAGATGGGAACATTGGCTCCCGTGCTGTTGAGGTGGGCCAGCATGCAAGCGCTGACCGCTTCTTGACACTTGGTGTCGCAAGAGCCGTCCTTCCACCCCGTGCCTAGGCCCAAAGCACCGTAATAGCGTCGGATGAGGCCCGTATTGTCGGCCTTGTCCATGTAGTCACCTGCGGGCAAGGCGCATTTGACCATATAGTCGACCGTTAGCCGACCCTCCGTCGAGGTCATGAGACCTTCGGTGCTGACGAGGCCATTGGTCGTGCGCAAGCCGTTGGTGGTGGCAAGACCGTTGGTGGTCCTAAGCCCATTGGTGGCGACCAAGCCATTGGTGGCGCGCAGGCCATTGATGGCGCGCAGGCCATTGGTGGCGGCAACGGCCTGGCTCAACGGGTCATCCTGAAGGGTCATCCCATCGCCTTCACCTGGCACGCCACACCCAGCGATTGCGCCTAAAGCAACTGCACCTACCCAAATACGTGACTTCATGTGTCTCCTTGCGACCCGGCCGGCTCGATGAGCCCCGTGGTTTTGCGTCACGCGGTCACCCGCGCTTTGCCCTTTGAGGGGAGAATTCCCTTCGGCGCTCCAAGCTGCACAAAGAATGCCAATAAAGAATGTAATCTGAGGTACAAAAATGGACCGAAAAACCCTTGATTTCGACCCTATGTGTTGCGTCCCGCACAACACCTGTTGTCCCGGAAGCAACAGCTATTGCTTTAGGGCGATGCAACACCATCCTCGATGGAGTGCAGGTTTGCCCGAGCTGCATTCACGCCCACCGGCCGGCTTAGAGCCTTGCCTTCAATCGAATCAAATACGCACTTTGGTCCCGAGGGTTATCCGGGCGCCGCGCAATAAAAAACGCCCCGGGGCGTGTCACCCCGAGGCGTCGATTCCGAATAAACCGCGGTTTAGGCTGCGGCTTGGGTGCTCTCGCTGCGGTCGCCCGCGAAACCCAGCTTGGTCAGCGTGGCATCCACACGCGCCTTGGTACCTTGCTTGACCTTCTGAGCTAGCAAAGGTCGCACGTCTTGCCATTCTTCCCTTGCTTGGGCGAACAGCACAGGGCTCTTCTCCACCAGCTTCTTGCGGGTTTTGGCGATCCAGTTTGGCGCCAACTTGGCGGCTTCCATCGCCTGCGCAGCCTTGTCCTTGATGCGCAGGAGTGGAATCTGCCATTCGGGCTTGCCAATGTAAGGTGCAAACTCGGCCAAACGGTCGGCGGCGGTGCCGGCGGCCGCATGGGGCGAGCGATGCAAACCCGAAGCGTAGCGGGGGTGTTTCGCGAAGAACTCAGTCACCTGCTCCTTGGTAACGCCCAAGTTCTGTAGCATCTCCTCGTATTCCTTTTGCGCGGCCAAGCGCGCCTTGAAGAGGAACATCTGCACGCGGCTATACACGTTGACCCTGCCGTCACCCGAGGTTTCAATGGCGCAGAAGATGCTTTGCGGGAACTTGGCCGTCAGAGTGCTTTGCACGCCGTCTGAAACTCCCGATGAAGGCATGCAGCCAAACGGTTTCACCGAAAGCGTCATGTGATTCTTGTTGTGAAGCACGTTCAAGATGAACTTGCCCACTTCCATATGGCCTTCACCGCCGCGCAGCTGGTTGTTGTAGTGGTCATGTGCGGTTTCGGCGATGACGTCCATGTCGGGCAGGTGGTAACCGCGGAAGCCCACAGCGGCGCCGAAGATGTGGAACATGGCGCGAATCGCTCCGTCGGCCAAGAACAGCGTGAACAGCTTTTTACCGATCTTGGAATCTTTTAAGCTCTTGCGGGCGTCGTCCAAGCCACGCAGCTCGCCGCGCAGCTTGGTGTCGTAGCGACCTTCCCACAGCATGTACAGCAGCCAGTTGGTGATGAACTGAATGTCGTTCTCGGCCCCTTCGCCTTCCAAAAAGCGTTGCAACTGGTAGTTGCCGTCGCCCTCAGTGGTCATGGCCCAGAACTCGCCAATGATGGAGACGCGCGGCTTCACACGCGTCCAATCTAGTTTCACCTTCGCAAACTCTTTGCGACCCTTGAGCAAGGCGCCCAGGATCGACGTGCGGTTCGCAAGCGCGTCGTAACAGTGTTGTTTGGCTTTGGCGATGGCGGCGTCAGTGGCGCCCGTCTCAATTTCGTAGGGTCGCAGGCGGTAACCCATGCCGTTGATCACGTCGCCCGCCATCAGCGCCTTGACTAGACCAATGAAGAATTTGGGGTTTAGATCCAGCCCCGCTTCTTCACCGGTGGCTTGCTTGAGGCCGCCCTTTTGCTGAAACAACATCACGCGGAAGCCATCAAAACCTGCGTCGCGCAGAGCCTTGCGGTATTCAGTGGCGTACATGCCGAAGCGGCAGGGACCACAGGCGCCGGCCGTGAGAAACACATACTTTTCCACCACCTCTTCTTTTGTGAGGCCCGCGCGTTCGCTGGTTTCGATGAGGTGCTTTACCAGGTTGCCTACGGTAAAATAGGTGGGATTGCACTGGCCGCGGTTGCCAAACTCTTTGCCGTAGCGAAGCGCATCGTTGTCAGGAACATCGATCACTTCAACCTTGTAGCCGATGCCCGAAAGCGCGCCTTTGACCAAGAAGTCGTGGGCGGCGGTTAGGCCAGAGACCAGCAGGGTTGTGGTTTCACGCTGCGTGCGCGTGAACTGCGGATCGATCATGGCGTCGTACCATTGCTCGGTGTCGATCTTCAGCCCCAGCTTGGCCGACTCTTCGGCTTCAAAATGGGCAAGCTCAGCTTCAATGTCCAGATCCATCCCCCCGATGCTCGCCACGTCGGCGTTCACGATGGGTAGTTTGAATTTGTTGTCTGCGTTCTGCGTGTTTTCGTTGTTCATATGATGATCTCCCACGTCCCGCACTCGCTAGATTCTGGCAATGCCGTCGGTGCCCGGCCGTTTTATACCCAGTTTGACAATTCCAGCCTTTTTTGCGGCGTCGGCCGCTTCCGAGGCTTGCTCTGCCGCCGTTTTTGCTGCCCGGGCATCCGCGTACGCACGCACCCGTTCAGAAAGTTCGGCGATCTGCTTTTCTACATTCTCGTCGCGCAGGCGGCGGTCCGCCAATTGTTGGCGTTTGAGCTCGAGCAGCTGCAAACGCTTCTCTTCGATGCGCTGGCGAAGATCTTCTCTAATGCTTTCGAGATCTTCGAGCCGCTCCATCTGCAAGCCCAAGCTATGCGCGTAGGTTTTCACGCGGATCTTGATCGACCCGCCGGGCTTGTTGGCGTCGATGTCGTGCAAGGCCGAGTAAGGCGTGCCCGACGTGGACATCACGCTGTCAATGATGCCGTAGGTGGGGGCATCGTGCCCGCACTTGAACGACGACAAATCCAGTACCGCAACGTTGGGGTGGCGTGAGGCGAATTTGATCGCCCACACCTTTTGCGACGAATTGGCCGAATAGTTCTCGGGCCACACATCGCCAATTTCCAACGGCGATTCGATGACGCCCTTTTTGATGTCTTCACCAAAAAAGCGCATCAAATAGTCTTTGTCTTTCGGGATGGCCCTGATCGAAAGCACCGGGAAACCCCGAATCTGGAACTCTTCCATGATGCCGTGGTTCAATCCGGGATCCAGGTGGTAGGGGCGCCCCACCATCAAGATGGCGATGCGGTTTTCCTTCTCCACTTGGTCAAGGATCTGACGACCCTTGGCTTGCATTTCTTCGTCGATTTTTTCGAGCGCTTTGAACGCTTCATCAACGGCGAAGTCCGATTCGTCTTCCGTGATGTTCAGCGGCCCCCGCAAAGATTCGAAGAGCTGCTTACGCAACAAGTGCTTTTCGATCATGGTCACGGCGGGATCCAAGTAAATGATTCCGCGCTGAGCGAAGAAATCCATCTCCTTGGTGAACGCCGATTTCAGCACGTTGGGTGTGCCCGCCACGATGGGGCACGCCGAGTGATCTTGTGCCTTTTCGATAAACGAGGGCACGTGCGTGAGCGAGGGATTGAAAATGTAATTCAGCGGCTTGTCATCGCGGTGGTGATGGAACAGCAGGTTGTGAATGTGGGCTTGGCCAACCTTCGACGGGTAGCAGGGATCCACAGATCCGTACTTGCCGCCTTCAAGCCAAATTTCCTCAGTGGTCTCATCACTGAAGACCACGTTTTGCTTCTGAATGCCCAAAGTCTCGAAGTACGTGCGCCAAAACGGCGCTGTGGACCAGATGTTCAAGATGCGCGGGATGCCAATGCGGGTGCGCCGTCGGGCTTCCCAAGCGTCTTCGCCGCTGCGTTCAAAGGTTCGTTCCACCGCAAGCCGGCGCACGCCAGTAAGGGTGCGGCGAACATCAACATCCAACTTCTTGCTGCCATCTTCAGGCATGGGCGCCTGATCGTAGAAGTGGCGGAACAGCAGCTTGCCTTCGTAATCCACCATATTGGGGAACTGCTTTTTCAGCTTCTTGCGATCGGAGGTCAGCGCCAACATGGCCTCCTTCGATTCCACTGTGCCCTTTTCGCAGGAAAAGCCGCTGATGTAGCGGGCGCTGTCGCCAGCGGGGGTTACGGTGTCAATGAAGGTGCGGGCGCAGTTGTTGGGGCAGAAGTTGCAGCGGGTGCTTTCGTCATTCTTGCTGCTCCACTCAATACCAATGGCCGAATCCATGCCCACGAAGGTGCTGAAACCGCGGCGCTTGACCACGCGCAAAGTTTCAAAGGCGGCGCCGATCGCGCCGGCTTCGCCACAGTGCGGGTGAACGAACACTTCGGCCTCGGGCACGCGTTCTTTGATGTAATCAACCTGGGCTTTCACGGCCGCCAAGTTGTATTGCGTGCCGCCTTGAAGCACGAAGCGCTTTCCCAGCGAAGCCATGCGCGGGATCTGCACCACGTACTGCCAGACGTTCTTGGGCAGCACCTGGGCCAACCCCGAAAGCAATTCTTCCTTGGAATAGCCCTCTTTTTGGAAGTTCACGCGATCGGAATCGAGGAACACCGCGCAGCCGTAACTAAACTTGGGCGACAGGTCGGCACCAAAAGCGGTTTCGGCGTAGTCGGTGACTTTGATGCCAAACTGATCGGCCATGGCCTGCAGCAACATGCCGTTGCCGGCCGAGCACTGGTTCGATAGCCGAAAGCTTTTGATGTCGCCGTTCTGCATGAACAGAACCTTGATGTCTTGGCCGCCAATGTCGCAAACCACGTCGATGTCGCCGAAGTAGGTGGTGGCCGACATCATGTGCGCCACCGTCTCTACGATGTTCACGTCTGACTTGACCGTCTGCTCAAGCACGTCGGCGGCGTAGCCGGTGGCGCCAAAGCCCAGCACCTCAAGTTCGCAACCTTGCTCCTTCACCCAATCTCGCAGGCGGGCCAGGATCTCTTTGGTGTCGGCAATCGGGTTGCCTTTGGAAAGCTGATATTCCTTCTTCAGGATGTTGCGATTTTCATCGATCAACACGGCCTTCGACGATGTTGAGCCGCCGTCCATGCCGATCACGCCGCGCACAACCGTGCCAGGCACAAGCTCGGCGGGCGCAAACACGGGGATCTTGTATTGCTCGCGGAACACCGCCAGCTCTGAGGTGTCACGGGCCAGCGGCGGGCCCGCGTTGGCGCCCAGTTTCACTTTTCGCCCGGAGAAAATGAATTCCTTCAAAGGATCAAGGCCGCGGTACTTGCCCACCTCGGCCGCTTCGTGCAATCCGTACATCACCGCGCCAAACGCGGCGTAGTACTGGGCGTTCTCCGGCACGATGATGAGCTCGTCGAGCGGCGCATCTTTGGGGTAGTCGTAGCCGCGGGCGTCCCAGGTTTCAGGGATGCGCTTGCGCCAGCAATCTTGCAAAAACGGCAGGTACGTATTGGGGCCGCCCAGCAGCAGCACCTTGTGGCGAAGCGTGTTGCCACGGGTCAAAACCGAAAGGTTTTGCATCACGATGGCGTCGGCCAGCGAGCACATGATCTCCTTGTTGGGGATCGAGGCTTTGACCAAATTCACGATGTCGGTTTCGGCGAACACGCCGCACTTGGCCGCCACGTGGTGCAGCTTGGAATCGTCGAAGCGCAACACGGCGGCCTCGGCCGAGGGCATGCCCACCTTGATGAAGCATTTGTCGATGGTGGCGCCGGTGCCGCTGGCGCATTTGTCGTTCATCGAGGCGATGGCGGTTTTGCCCGTGAGGTTGCCTTCCTCGTCTTTGCCTTCTTTAAAGATGATGATCTTGGCGTCTTGGCCGCCGAGCTCAATCACCGATCCCACGTCGGGGTGCAGCTTTTCTACGGCGAGGGTTACGGCATTGACCTCTTGCACAAACTTCGAGCCCAGCGGCTCGACCATGGGAGAGGAGCCCGATCCCGTTATAAACGTGCGGATGTTTTCGGGCCGCAGGCGGGGAAACGCGTTGCCGATCTCCACCAACATCTCAAGCACCTTCTCGGCTTGCTTGGTTTGGTGGCGCTGGTAATCAGCCCAAAGAATTTCGTGCGTTACGGGGTCTACAACGGCCGCTTTCACGGTGGTAGAGCCCACGTCAATGCCGATACAGACGGGGTCGGTTCGCAGGTTAGGTTCCGTCATTTCGAAGCCATTCGAGTTTTGTGCGCTCACGTTAACAACATCCCTTCACACTCACGACCGCCACGTGGGCAAAGCTCACACCATGGCGGTTTTTGCCCATTGGGTCGAAACTTTACTTTTTAGGATAGATTCGGTCAATAGATAGGGCAGAAGGGGGGCGCAGGTGTTCAGGTGTAGGGGTTGGGGTTGGGGTTGGGGTTGGGTAAGCCTAGGCCGCAATGGCGGCGCATGGCATGAGGCGCCCACATGAGCGCATATCCAGCATCCGCATGACCTGTTGACGGAAAAGGCGGCTGGCAACGCCTGTGGTATCGTGAAGGGGCGCTGTGCGAGCGTAGGTCATGGCTCTGGTGAGTTAGGGAAAGATGCGAGCGTTAAAATCCCTGCCGGGGCAGGTTCTTGGTGATGCGTACGGCCGGCTGCGAGCTGCGGGCTTAAAGGCAAAGTTTGCTCGGCCGCCCTCGTTTCCGCGGCGCATTGCCATTGAATCGGCCAGTGCGTGCAATCTGGAATGTCCAATGTGCCCCACGCCTAGCAAGAGCCGCAAAAACGGCATCATGCCTTTGGCCACCTTTCGCCGCTTGATCGATGAGATCGCGCCGCATGGTCTCGACAGATTGTTTTTGCATTTGTGGGGCGAGCCGCTCATCCATCCCCACGTGGCCGAGTTTGCAAGCTACGCCAAACAACATGCCAGCATTCGCGAAGTTATCATGAGCACCAACGCCACCTTGCTGCATGGCGAAAGGGCGGAAAAACTACTGCACAGTGGGCTCGATTATTTGGTTCTCAGCCTCGATGGCGCTACGCAGATAACCTACGAAAGCCTGCGTTTGGGTGCACGGTACGATGCCACCATGGCAAACGTCGCGGCCTTTTTGCAAAGGCGTGCCCAGGTGGGCCAGGGGCCCCACGTGGTGTTTCAGATCATTGCCATGAAGCAGACCGAAGCGGAGATTGCTCTGTTCCGCGAGCGCTGGGCGCCACTGCTGATGCCCGGTGATGAAATCTCGGTAAAGCCGTTTAACAACTGGTCGGACCATGAGGGCGCGCTGGCGCGCACGGGAATTCCGTTT
>JBBSJE010000237.1:0-9433 GCA_038257535.1 Polyangia bacterium | reverse complement strand
GTTAAGCCGGCCGATCGCTAGCCATCGCGTTACATCTACAAGGAACAATCATGGGTTTCTTTTCTCGCTTGGGAACACTGATCAAATCGAATTTGAACGATCTGATCTCGCGCGCTGAAGATCCGAAGAAGATGCTGGACCAGCTGGTGCAGGATATGCAAAGCCAGCTGGTTGATGCCAAAAAGCAGGTGGCTGTATCGATCGCCGACGAAAAGCGGCTGAAGAAGCAACTTGAAGAGCAAACAGAGCTCAGCGCCGAATGGGAGCGCAAAGCGATGTTGGCCGTCCGCTCAGGCGATGACGTTTTGGCCCGCGAAGCGCTCAAGCGCAAGGGTGAGCACGAAGCGCAGGCAACGGAGTTCGGCAAACAATGGGAACTGCAAAAGGCAGCCGTTGAAAAGCTTAAAGATCAACTGCGGACTTTGAACGACCGCATTGAAGAAGCCAAGCGCAAGAAGAACGTGCTGATCGCCCGGCAAAAGCGCGCTGAAGCACAAAAGGCTATTCAAGACACGATGCAAGGCCTTTCAGACAACAGCGCCTTCGATGCGTTTGAGCGCATGACCCACAAGGTAGATCAGATTGAGGCCGAAGCGGAGGCTTCAACAGAATTGGGTGGCGAGCTTTCAGGTGACACCTTGGCGCAGAAATTCAAAGCGCTCGAATCCACAGGCGCCGGCGCCGACGACGCGCTTGCCGCCCTCAAATCGAAAATGGGATTGGCGGCGCCCACCCAGCAGGGCGCGCTGCCAGCGGCCAGCGGCCAGCGGGTGGCCCTAGAAGAAGACGTGAATGAAACGGTCGAGGGGGAAGCGAAAAAATCGTAGCGAGATGTAAGCGACCTCTTAGGACCCCTTTATGGCCTTAGGTTCCGAGCCCAAACTGAATCTGCTGTTGGTGGATGACGATCCCATCTCACGGCAGGTTCTGGAACGCGGCCTTCTAAACGATCCGAGGTTGCAAAATCGAGGAATCAAAACCTCGCGCGCGGGCGACGGCAAGCGCGCGCTGGCCCAAATTCACAAAGAACTGCCTGATGCCGTGATTGTCGATCTGTTCATGCCGCGCATGGACGGGTTCGAGCTGGCACGAGCGCTTCGAGCCGACAGCGAAACCGAGCACCTGCCATTGGTGTTTGTGTCGGGCTTGGCCAAGGACACGGCGCAAATCGACGCCCTGATTGGCGAAGTGGGCGGGCGTTTTTTTGCGAAGCCAGTTGACCCTGCGGTCGTGGCCACGGCGGTGTTGCAACTGCTTGACGAGCCCGAAACGGCGACGCCAGCCAAACCGCCAGCGACACCCGCCAGACCGCCAGCGGCACCCGCCAGCTCTGCGCCCGCCGGGGCAACGCGCGGCTTTGGCGTGGCGCCCCAGGGCCTATCATCTCCCCAGGCGGTCGTCTCACCCCGCCCGGAGCCGCCACTACAGACCCACAAGCGTCCCATGACAATGATGGGGGTGCCCACCGTTGACATAGGCCATGCCGCTGCCGCCACCACGGCCCCTGCCCCGTCGTCATCAGAACTTGGGGCTGTGCCGCATGACATCGCTCCGGCGGTCTCTGCGCCCATTGACCTTGCGTTGGCTCACAGTGGGTCGCTGGCCGAACGCCCCGTTCCCCGCTTGCTGATCGAGCATCTTGAAGCTCAGTCCACCGGCACCTTGGTGTTGCGTCGCGGTCAAGTTCGCAAAGAGATCTTCATTCGCGACGGCAAACCCGTGGGTTCGGAATCGAACCTGCGACAAGAGGCGCTGGGTTCGTTGCTGCAAGCGCGTGGCATCTTGGACGAGGAGCAGCTGACGTTCTTGCTGTCAGAGATGAAGCGCCGCGGACAAAAAATGGGCGCTGTGTTGGTGGAGCTAGGATGGTTGTCTCCCGAGGATGTCCTTAAATACCTGGGCGCCCAGGCCCGCAAGCGCGTGGTGGATTGTTTGCGCTGGCTCGATGGCGCGTTCGAGTTCACTAAGGGCAGCGAGTTTATGGAGCGGGTGATCGAACATGAGCTGGAGATTCCGCGCTTGCTGTTCGTGGGATTGCAGAAAACCGCCGCGCCCGACTTGCTGTTGGAAAGGTTCGTTGAACAGCACGGCGCCAACCCGGTGCGGCTCTCAACGCGTTTTCAGCGCTACCGCAACATCTTTCAGGAAGTGTTCGGTGACGATGTGCCAGGAGCGCTTGCCCAGCGTCCCACGGTGGGCTCGCTTGCGCTTCGGCAAGACGCGTCCTCGGTCATCTTGGCGCTTGAGGCGCTTTCGCTCTGTGGCCTGGCCGAGTTCGATCCTGCGGCGCCGCAAGGGCTTGCCACCCTCACCCCGCAAGAGGCCGAAAAGTCCTCGTTCTCTTTAGAGCGCTTGGGCAGCGAAGCGTTGCCGGCGGCCGCTTCGGGGATGGCGCACCCTGAAGTCGAGATGGGATTTTCTTATGAAGACAGTCAAGAGTCCGCGCTAGACGCCATCTCTCGCGACGCGGCCCCTTTCGCCGAGATGGACTCTTCAGACTCGGGTGTGATCACAATTGAACCCTTGGCGCGCTTGGCGTTGGCCGAAGCCGCGCAATCGCAAGTGATGGCCGCCATGGCGCAAGAGCGCCAAGAAGATCCACGGCAGGTGGTGTTGCGCGAATACCTGGAAATTCACGGCAAGACGCTTTACGAGCTGCTGGGCGTTGACCGCGACGCCGGGCTTGACCAAGTGGTTGCCGCTTACGAGCGAAAAACCCGCAAGTTTGCGCCCGACATATTTGCCGGGGTTGACCTTGGGCCCGATGCCGCCAAGCTTGAAAACGTTCGCGGGGCTTACAATCGTGCGTTCAAGGTGCTGTGCGACAGCGGTTTGCGCGCAGGGTACGACCAAAGCCTTGGCCAACCCGACAAGCAAGGTGACTTGCTGGGTGCCGAGTTGGTGTTTTCCAGGGGCCGCGCGCTGTTGGAGGAAGGGCAGCTGGGCCCAGCCATCGCGGTGTTTGAGGACGCGGTGCGATCAGGCCCCGATCAAGCCACGTATCATGCGTTTTTGGGCTGGGCCTTGTTCCTGGCTCATGGCGACGCCAGGGCGCAAGAGGCGCGTGAGCGCATGGAGCACGCGCTCACCCTTGACCCGGATCACGTTGACGCTTTGGAGTTTTTGGGTCGTTTGGCCGCCGCCACCGGCGATGAAGACACGGCCCGCAGCGCTTTGGAAAAAGCTCTGGAATCGGACCCCAGCCGCGCAGAAGCGCTGGAGATCCTGACCAACATTTACGCCAACTACAGCGAGTTTCACGCCACCGAACGCATCTACAGACGCTTGATTCGCGCCCTGGGTGAACGATCGTTGGCGTTGCGTCGACAGCTGTGGCGCGACCTTGCCACGCTTTACGAAAATGAGTTTGAGGATTTTGCCTCGGCACGCATTGCTTACGAAATGGCTGCGCGCTTGGCGCCCGATGATCTGGAACTCCAACGCAAAGTTGTGGCGTTGAACCAGCAAGATCTGGCGCGTTGGAAAGAATTGGCGCGTGCATTGGCCGCCGAATGGCGTTTGCGCCCTTACGATGGGGCGGTGGGCGCAGCGCTGTTGGATTTGTTTTTGCGGGTGGGCAGAACCGACGCCGCCACGGTGACGGCGGCCGCCATGGTGCTGCGCGGATTGGGCAATCCCGCTCAGATCAACATGGCGGATCAGCACAAACCACGGGTGTTGGGGCGCTTGGCGCAACCCATCGAGGGCGGGCTGCTTGCGAAGGCACGCCACCCGGCCGAAGACGGCGATCTGGAATCGTTGTTTGCGCTGCTCGCCGGCAGCGGGCTGTTGGCGCCGTTTTCTGATGAAGACATGGGGTTGTTCGGCGAAGCACCGCTCACGCCGCAAGAGATCCCCGAAGCGTTTCGCCGCGTGCTGAAGTACGTATGCGGCGTTCTCAAGGTGCCGCCACCTGAACGCGTGTTCGCTTACGATGCCCTGGAGGGGGACGCCCGCCTCGCCGATACGCGACCGTACGCCATCTTCGTGGGCCCCTCGCTGCTGCAATCGAAGGACACGGTGGAGTTAGGCTTTCGCTTGGGGCGCGCGATGTCGTTTGGCACCGCAGGCCGCATTGCCGGATCGTCCCGCTCGGGACGGCAGCTCAAGCCATTCTTGATGGCCTGCATGGCGCTGGGGCGCAAGACACTTTCGCCCAGCGAGGTTGATCCCGCCCTGATGGCGCAGATCGAAGCAGGAGATCCGGCGGTGAAGGTGCGGCTAGGGGAGCTTGGCGCGCGGCTCGTCCGGGATCGCTCGGCCATTAATCTTTCGGCTTGGGCGCGCGGCCTGGGACGCACGGCCACCCGTTTGGGGCTTCTGATCAGCGGCGACGTCCTGCGCGTGGGCCGCATCGTTTCCGAGGAAGAAGGGCCAGAGGCGCTCGAGGACTATCTTGAGTTCGTGCTGTCGATTGAGCACCTGGAGCTGCGCGAAGAGTTGGGCATTTCGCCGGTGGTTTGACGGCCCTTAGGTGAAAGCCTATAACCGAGAGGCGGGCAGAAAACTGATAGTCCGAAAAGGTGGAGGATAGCGTGCAGGGGCGAAACGAGGCGACTGACTGTCTGGTGGTGGCGG
The DNA here is from genome assembly GCA_038257535.1 of Polyangia bacterium. Taxonomy (GTDB): domain Bacteria; phylum Myxococcota_A; class Polyangia; order Fen-1088; family Fen-1088; genus JAGTJU01. The sequence goes on along the minus strand of JBBSJE010000237.1, from coordinate 4,855 downwards.
CCAAGCGAACAGCGTTCGGGGCATTTGGTGGCGGATTTCGAGCCCTAAAGGCCACGGACCTTGGTGTGTTCGCGGCTCAAGCCGCTTTGGAACAAGCCGGGGTGCGTCCCGAAGTGGTTGATGAGGCCATCTTCGGCAATGTTCTGCAAACAACCCCTGAGGATGTGTATTGCGCCCGGCACATCGCTTTGCGCAGCCAGGTGCCTGTGCAAAAACCCGCCCTGACGGTTAACCGCTTGTGCGGCTCGGGATTCCAGGCGGCGATTTCGGCGGCGCAGCTGATCCAACTGGGCGAGGCCCAGATGTGCCTGGTGGGCGGCACCGAATCTATGAGCCAGGCCCCTCACGTGATTCGCGGCGCCCGTTGGGGGCTGGCTTTCGCGAAGGCGCCACCGCTCGAAGACAGCTTGTGGTCAGCCTTGGTGGATAGCTACGCGGGCTGCTCCATGGGAGCCACCGCGGAGAACGTGGCCACGCTGCATGCGGTATCACGACCCGCTTGCGACGAATACGCGTTGCTGTCCCAGCAGCGCTGGCATGAAGCGCACACCGGCGGACGATTTGCCGACGAGTTGATTGCCGTAGAGGTGAGCACGGGCAAAAAACCAGTCACTGTCACGGCCGACGAGCACCCTCGGCCGCAAACCACGTTGCAAAGCCTTGAAGCCCTGAAGCCGGCATTTAAGCCTGATGGCGTGGTGACCGCAGGCAACGCTTCGGGCATCAGCGACGGCGCCGCCGCCTTGGTGCTGGCTTCGCGCGCCCGTTGTGATCAGCTGGGCGTCAAACCTTTGGCGCGGATTGTGGCCTGGGCGACCGTGGGCGTGGATCCAACACTCATGGGCTTGGGTCCTGTGCCGGCCATCCAGCAAGCTTTAGACAAAGCTGGCCTCACTTTGGCCGCCATGGACCTCATCGAGGTGAACGAAGCGTTTGCGGCTCAGTATCTGGCGGTGGAAAAGTTGTTGGAGCTGCCGCGAGAAAAAACCAACGTAAACGGGGGCGCGATCGCGTTGGGGCATCCGCTGGGGGCCTCGGGCGCGCGCATTTTGGCCCACCTGGTTTACGAATTAAGGCGACGCCAAGGACGGTATGGAATTGGCGCCGCGTGCATTGGGGGCGGACAGGGGATTGCCGTTGTGGTCGAAACGCTGCTATAGGGAGTGTCACTTTGGTCACGGGGCCCGTAAGGCTCACAACAGCTGTGACCCAGGCAAAAACCTGAGCATGTGTTGTGAGACGCCGGCCTTGTGCCTGTGGCCGAGACGGGACGCGTAGGGATCAGACAAGTTTTGAGCAAGTTTTGAGCAAGTTTTAGATAGAGGACCGATACGAAAGGAACGTTATGTCGCAGAATCAGAATTCCACCACCGCTCGCTTTAACGGCGTGAAGGTCTTCTCGGCGACCATGGCGCAAGAGCGTGAGAACCTCGGCGAGAAGGTCACCACGTGGATTCGCGATCACCAAGACTGGAAGATCGTTGAAACCATCGTGACCCAATCATCCGACGAGGCTTTTCACTGTTTGGCGATCACGGTCTTCTACTTGATGGATTAGACAGCACCCTGAAAACCGAAAGCCGACCCGGAAATTCCGGGCCGGCCTTGTGGAGGCGCGGGGAATTGCACCCCGGTCCGGAAGGGCTCCACGCCTGCCTCTACGTGCGTATCCCGTGATTGATTTTTCGATGTGAAAGCGCCCATGGGCAGGCCCTCGCACACTTAGCCGCCCGTTTGTGTCGCGACGATGCCGGGTGGCACCCACCGTCGCCAAGCCCGCTAGGTTAGCCGCTTCCTTGGGTCACAGGCACCCCCCAAGTTCACGGTCCGGTCAGTTTTTTAGGCTGCCAGAGCGAACGCATTGTCGTTCGCGATTCGTTATGCCCGTTTTTACGAGGCCTCGGGCGCCTCGGCACGCGACAAACGCTTTGCTTCCCCCCGTCGAGCCTAGTTCGCCCCCAAAGCGCAATCGCTTCGGACTATAGCCGATGGAACGCGCGCGCGCACCAGTTGCGTGAACGACATGACAAGCACCCGCTTACTGGTATGCTCGCTCCGCGTCACAACAACCACGACAACCTCAAACGAAAGAGGACAGCACCATGGCATTTGAGCTACCTGCACTGCCCTGGGCGAAAGACGCCCTGGCTCCCCATATCAGCGCGGAGACCATCGACTTTCACTACGGCAAACATCACCAAGCGTACGTCACCAACTTGAACAAGCTGCTCGAGGGCAAACCCGAAGCGTCCAAGTCGCTCGAGGAGTTGATCAAGACCACGGACGGTGGCGTGTTCAACAACGCGGCCCAAGTTTGGAACCACACCTTTTACTGGAACAGCATGAAGCCAGGCGGGGGCGGCCAACCCACAGGCAAGCTTCTAGAAGCGATCAACAGCGACTTTGGCAGCGTGGACGCCTGTCTGCAGCAGTTTGCTGAGGCGGCCAAGACGCAGTTTGGTTCAGGCTGGGCTTGGCTTGTGGAAGCGGGCGGCAAGCTGAAGATCATGAAAACGAGCAACGCCGACACGCCCGTGCGTACCGGCGAAAAGCCCCTGTTGACCTGCGACGTTTGGGAGCACGCCTACTACGTTGACTACCGCAACGCGCGCCCCAACTACGTAGAGACTTTCATGAAGCACCTTATCAATTGGGACTTCGCCGCCAACAACCTTGGCTAGGCAAACCCCACGGTGCCCACCGAAGCGGCCCCGACGACCCCGTCGGGGCTTTTTCATTTGCGAGGCGCGGGCTTACGTTTTGGCGCGGGCGCTTGGCCGCCGCCCCAAGCTTCCCACCACAACCACCAGGGCCGCGCCGCCGGCCACCGCCAACAACTGAAATTGCACAAAGTCGGTCAACGCTGAATGCACGCTGGGCGCGCACGACATGGCCTGATCGGCCGCCGGTCGGTATCGCCACGTGATGACCGAGCCTCCCAGCAGACCCCAGGCGAGCAATCCTAAGAACGCGCCCAGCTGAATTTGCAGCAACGTTCGACGGAACCATCCTGAAGGCGGGCTTTTCTCGGTGCTGGGCATGGGCTCCAAGCATAGGGCATGGAATTGTCACGGGCGCTCAAAACTCTCGGCGGGCGATGGACGGCCTGGGCGCCAGCCTCTGCGTGGCAACAAATGTAATGTACATTACCTGTACAGCTTCGTCTTACGCCATCGCGGCCGACAACCCCGCCGTTTGGGACGCTTCGCAAGACCCTTGTCGACAGTGAGGATACTAGGCGCTATCAGCTTGGGTTCGCGCTTCCATGGGCCCTCCGCTTGACGTTAATGACCCCGCGTACGCCGAGCGCCTCGAACGCCTCGGGGGCAAGTGGTGGAAGCGCTTGCTTGACGTGCAAAGGCCTTACCGCTGGTACCTGCAACGGCTGCACTTAGGCTTCGTGCTGGACATTGGTTGTGGCGTGGGTCGCAGCCTGGCCAACAGCGGCGGCCATGGGGTGGGAGTGGATCTCAACCCCCGAGCGGTTGAACTTACCCAACGTCGGGGCTTCACCGCGTTTGAACCGGCAGCGTTCACCCGCAGCGCTTACGCCCAACCCGGCACTTTTGACAGCTTGCTGTTGGCGCATGTGGTTGAGCACATGCGGTTTGCGCAAGCCGAAGCGCTCCTGAAGCTTTATCTGCCTTACCTGCGCCCAGGTGGGCGCGTGGTTTTGATCGTGCCGCAAAAAGCAGGGTTCGCCTCCGACCCCACCCACGTGGAGTATTTCGATGGGCAGGCCTTGCAATCGCTGCTGCGCGAGGTGCAAGTGACACCCGAACAACAAACTTCGTTTCCCTTGCCCCAGGCCGCGGGGCGCTGGTTCGTGCACAACGAGTTTGTGGTGGTCGGTCGTAAGGCTGGGTGAGGTTAAGGTTTGACCTTGGCGGCGTCGATCACGCGCACGCCCGCGGGCGGCTTCCACTGAAACGTCGCATCCGCCAACTTGCTGTTCATCTGCATGTTGGTGAAGGTCACATCATTGATGTTGCCCTGCGAATCGATCAACACGGTTTGCCGAACATGAAAGGTCTCCGGATCCACAATGAAGTAGATCGCTTTGTAACTTGACTGAGCTTGTTTGGGCTTGAGCGACAGCCTGTAATCGCCCGGTCGGCCGTAGGCAAGCTTGGGGGCAAATTCAATGTTGAACTGATCGTCTAACCGCCCTTTGCCCATAAGAAACGCGAGCGCGGCGGGCAGTTGCGAACCCTTCAGATCTTGCTTGAAAGCCTGCTTGTCCTCAGGTTCGTACAGCCACAAAACGTCACCGTTGGACACGAAGGTTTTGGGCTCAGGCTTGCTGTAGTTCCAGCGCATGCGGCCCGGCTTTTTGAACAATACCTCGCCTGACGAGCGGGTGGTGCGGCCAAAGGTGGCGTTGAGCTGCGCTTGTTCAAACTCCGCTTTGTAGCTTTGCGTGCCGTCGTAATGTTTTTGCACCTTCGCCACCACATCGCCTAGTGGCAGTCCCTGGCTGGGCGCCGCCGACACGTTGGCAGTCGCGGGTTTGCCCGCGCTGGGAGCCATTTGGGCAACCCGCGGTTCCGGTTTCACGGCCAATGGCCGCGTCGGCGCGGCCGACACCGCGGTCCACAGGCTCAACAAAACACTCGTTAATGTGTGCGTAAACATTTCAAAACCCATCCTATCCGACAGCTTGGCCCCCCGCCGCCAGTGCCCCCCTTTGTAGGACGGGCTGGGGGCAGCCGCTGTTCATTTGCTTCAAGGAGCAGCCAGGTAATCACCCTGCTGGGCCAAAATGTCACGTGGTTTCATGCCGTTGGCTGGCCCCACAATGCCTTCACGTTCCATTTGTTCCACCATGCGGGCGGCGCGGTTGTAACCAATTTGC
>JBBSJE010000236.1:0-9442 GCA_038257535.1 Polyangia bacterium | reverse complement strand
TGTCCTTTCTGTGGTAGAAAGATCAAGATCTCGGCGGATTCTCCTCAACGCTTTCACCCAGGGCTCACGCGTCTCGTGTCTATGAAAGACCGCCGCGTCAGCGGCTTAGTTCAACGTGATTTGTACGCTTCTCGATATCCTATCTCCCACACGCCCCAGGGGAAGAACCGCCCCCTCTACGCATCCAACCGCGCAAAAACCCCGATCAATCAGTGTCGAAACCGTTTTATCGCAGTTGTGGAATAACCCGCCAACCCGCGCCGAGCCCTCCCCCCTCTTACAACACCAGCACCAACACCAACCCCACCAACGCCAACAACACCCCGCCCGCCAACAACGCGATCCACAACGCAGCCCCCCGCCTCGGCGGCAACGTCAACCTCTGCGTCGTATTTCGCACCGGCGGCACATTGCTAAGCGTGCGTCGCTTCGGCCTATACCCACTGCTGCCCGTAACTGCAAACGAACTAGGTGGCGGCGCTGCCTCTGCCGCGGGCGCTGCAGGCGCCTCAGGGTGGCTTTCCATCAACCGCAGATAGCGATCCTCCGGATCGTCCAGCCGCATGCGTGTAACACCCAAAGAAATTTCAACACCGTCACCCACCCGCGTGGCCGCGGCAATCTTGCGCCCCGCAACGGACACGCCATTCTTCGAGCCCAAATCCTGCGCAAAAATGCCATCCCACCGGCGCTCTAGCGACAGATGTTCGCGCGAAGCATCGGGATCTCTCAACACCAAATCGCATGTAGCGCCCCGCCCCACCCTGTACGTGCGCCCACTGTCAGGCAGAGGCAAACGCTGACCTTGATCCGGCCCCGCGACAACCTCCAACACCGCCACCTCCGTAGGGCGAACGGCGCCAAATAGGTCAGCCACCAAACGCCGCGCAATGGTGGTGGTGCCATGCACCTCACCGCTCTTCGAGGCTTCAGGAGGCAGTGTGGTACCCGCCACGCCCGCAAACACCACCGTGATGTCCGCCAAGCGCAATTCATCGCCCGCACGCAAAGGCTCGGGACGTCGGGCACCAATGCGCCTTGGCCCCACCCATGTGCCGTTCACACTGTCGAGGTCTTCCACCCACCACTGGTTGTCCAAGGCGAATATGCGCGCATGCACTGTAGAAACAGTGGGAAACGGCAGCGTGAGATCAAGATCAGGCCCGCGTCCTAAGCGCACCTCGCCTTGAGCCGCCTCGGCTTCAACCATGCGTTCCGTGCCACGAGCACCACCCGCCAAGGCGGGCGGCCGCAACACCAAGCGGATTCGCTGATTCATGCCCTACGCCGCAACATCACGATCCTACTGGTTTGCGTTTGCCCGCAGCGGGATCGATCGACCACCGCAGCTGCCCAGGACTATCCAAACCCTGCGGCAAACGAATGCGAAGCGCTTCGCTTTTTTGCAAGCCGCGTCCCAACGAGCGCCCCAAAAGCAAATCCGCAAGCGACGACAAAATGGGCTCGTGGGCCACCAACGCAACCCTGCGTCCCACAGCCAGTTCACGCAAAAGTTCGATCACGGCCCGCGGCGAACGTTCGGGCTCCAAGCGGCGATCCACGAAAAAAGCCCCCCCGTGATCCAAACGCGCCGCCACGATCTCGGCCGTTTGCAGCGCCCGCACAAGCGGGCTGCTGACAATGGCGTCGAAACGGCTGCCCGTGCGCAACAAACGCCGCCCCACCTTGCGCGCTTCGCGACGGCCCGCGCGCGTGAGGGATCGGTCCTCGTCGCGCGCGGCTTCCCCCGCTGAGCCATGGCGAATCAAAGTGATGTGCCAGGGTTTGTCGTGGCTCATGGCCCTAAGCTTGGCCCGGAGTGGGCGCGTCGGCGCCGATGGCAGCCAAAGCCGGTGTTTCAGGCAAGGGGCCTGGGTCGATGTTGTTCTTCTGCAACGCCGCCAAGTAGTGATCGCGCTCGGCCTGCGCGCGCAACAAGCGGCCGCGCATCACATCGTTGTTCTTCTTCAAGCGCTCGATTTCGGAAATGTCCCGCATGCGTGTGGAATCCATTTTCGAGGCACGGGCGAAAACTTTGATGAACTCGCCAATATCTACATCGCTCATGGGCGTGGCCTTGTACTTGCCCACATCCACGCGTTCAAGAACGCCTTCTGCACCCAAACCAATCAACGCGCGAGCCACCTGAGGCTCTGCTGCGCCCACCGCCAAGGCCACATCAACGGGCGTAAACACCGCCCCGGATTCTGAACGCTTTTTCAAGTCGTCGAAAAGTTGCTGCCGCTCGACTTTGCCGGGACCTTCGCCACCGCCCAGCGATGCGCCACGGGATCCCACATTGCGTTTCATGCTCATATTTTGGCCTCCATCGCGGCCCTTTATACCAGGGATGCGGCGCGGCGGCGCAACCCATTGCCCCCGCGCCTACAAAAGCACTAACGGCGACGTTCCTCCCGGCGGGCCTCAACCACCGGCACCGGCTCCCAAAGGCGCAACGACGCCGGATCGCGGCGATGCTGGCGAATCAGAAACACCAGCAGAATCGAGCCCAAGGTCACAGCCGTAAGCCCAATGAACTGCGACGTTGACAAAGGCCCCACCGAGCCCCGCTGGTCATCGGCGCGCAAAACTTCGATCAGCGGCCGCAAAATTCCGTAGCCAATTACCCAGCCCAGAAACACCTGCCCCGAGAACGTCCTGTGTTTGCGCAGCCACATCAGCAAACCAAACAGCGCAAATCCCGCCAGCGATTCGTAGATTTGTGTGGGGTGCACAGGCAACGACGCTGACGCCTCAGCGGCGATCCAACCGTTGCGAATGTGATCGTCCCACGCGGGGCTGCCATTGGGAAACGCCACGCCCCAGGGCAAATCCGTGCGATGCCCATAATCGCAGCCGTAAAGAAAGCATCCGATGCGCGTGATGCCCGTGCCCAAAACCACAGCCGGCGCCGAGACATCGGCCCATTTGAGAAGTGGGATCTTGCGCTTGTGGCAACCGTACCAGCTGGCCAAGAAGCCGCCGATCATGCCCCCGTAAGCCACCATGCCGCCCTTTTGGAGCATGAACGCCTCGGTGAGCGAGCGAAACGAAGTCATGTTGGTGAGCACGTACAGAACCCGGGCGCCCACGATCGCCCAAACCGCCGTCCACATGTAAATCGCGCCCGCTTGCTCATTGGGTATGCCGTCTTTGTCGGCCAACCGCATCGCGAGAAACCAGCCCACCACCAAAGATGTGCCAAGCATAACGCCATAGGCGTAGATCGGCAGGGGATCCCAGGGCTCCCCGAGCACCGCTGCAGAAGGCACCCAGGCCCCCCCTCGCAACCCCATCAGCACCCAAGCGCCCGCCACCAAAAGCGTAGGGGTGGACGAAAACGATCGGCGCGCGCGCCGGAACTGAACCACATCGCGGATCAAGGCGGCCAAGGCCAACACCAAGGCAAGAAGCGCCAGGGCTTTCGAGGGAAGCTCTACCAGGATCTGTCGCATGCGAGGGCGTCTAGCGTAGCAGCTTCGTCCCGCTGCCACCTGAAAGGCTTAAGGGCGCTGCTCAGACGAAAAATGAAACGGCCTTGAGCCGCCCCGTAGGAAGCTCAAGGCCGTTGATGTGCGCGGGAGCGCTTAGTTCTTGGGCTCGTCGGTGTATTCGGCGTCAATCACGCCGTCATCCTTGTCGCCTGAGCCTGCGCTCGCGCCGTCGGCCGAAGCCGTTTCTTGAGCACCGCCTGAAGCTCCCGCTGCCTTGTAAAGCGCCTCAGCCATCTTGTGCGACGCCTTCTGCAACCGCTCGAACGGCCCCTCGAACACCTCGGCCTCTTTCGGCGTTCGGTTGGCTTCCAAAACGTCTTTGCCTTCTTTCAAAGCAGTTTCAAGGTCGCCCCGTTCCGCCTCAGGAATTTTGTCGCGGTTTTCTTCCAGGTGCTTTTCAACGCTGAACACCAAGCCTTCAAGGTTGTTGCGCTTCTCAATGGCGTCTTTGCGCTTCTTGTCTTCTTCTTCGTGATCTTGCGCCTCTTTCACCATGCGCTCGATGTCGCTTTCGCCCAGACCCGAAGACGCCGTGATGGTGATCTTCTGCTCTTTGTTGGTGGCCTTGTCTTTTGCCGACACGTTCACAATGCCGTTGGCGTCGATGTCGAAGGTAACTTCAATCTGCGGCATGCCACGCGGCGCCGAAGGAATGCCTTCCAAACCAAACTTGCCCAGCAAGCGGTTGTCGCTGGCCATGGGGCGTTCGCCCTGGAACACCTTCACTTCAACCGAAGTTTGGTTGTCGGCTGCCGTTGAGAAGGTTTCAGACTTCTTGGTGGGGATGGTGGTGTTGCGTTGGATCAGCACCGTCATCACACCGCCCAGGGTTTCAATGCCCAAGGACAGGGGGGTGACGTCCAGCAGCAGCATGTCCTTCACTTCGCCTGAGAGCACGCCGGCTTGCACCGCCGCACCCAAAGCCACAACCTCGTCCGGGTTCACACCGCGGTGAGGCTCTTTGCCGAAGAACTCTTTGACCGCCTTTTGCACCATGGGAATGCGGGTGGATCCACCCACCAACACAACCTCATGAATGTCAGACGCCTTCTTGCCTGCATCGGACAGCGCCTTCTTGCAGGGCTCGATGGTGCGCTTGACCAAGTCTTCGATCAGTTGCTCGAACTTGGCGCGCGTCAGCTTGATTTGCAGGTGCTTGGGGCCCGACGCATCGGCCGTAAGGAAGGGCAGATTGATCTCGGTTTCCATCACGGAGGAAAGCTCGATCTTTGCCTTTTCAGCGGCTTCACGCAGGCGCTGGATCACCATCTTGTCTTTCGAGACGTCGATGCCTTGATCCTTCTTAAACTCGTCGGTGAGCCACTGCATGATGCGGGCGTCAACGTCGTCGCCACCTAAGTGGGTGTCGCCGTTGGTGGACACAACTTCAACTACGTTTTCACCCACTTCAAGGATGGAAACGTCAAAGGTGCCACCGCCGAAGTCGTACACCGCAATCAGCTCGTCCTTCTTCTTGTCGAGGCCATACGCCAATGCCGCCGCGGTGGGCTCGTTGACGATGCGCTTGACCTCAAGACCGGCGATCTTGCCGGCGTCTTTTGTGGCCTGGCGTTGAGCGTCGTTGAAGTAGGCAGGAACGGTGATGACCGCTTCGGTGACTTTTTCGCCCAGGAATTCCTCTGCGGCGCGCTTCAGCTTGCCCAACACGCGGGCGGACACCTCGGGGGGCGACATCTTCTTGCCGCGCACCTCAACATGGGCGTCACCATTGGGTCCCTTGGCGATCTTGTAAGGAATGCGTTGGGTTTCTGACTGCACCTCATCGAAGCGGCGCCCGATGAAGCGCTTGGCGGAATAGATGGTGTTTTCTGGGTTGGTAATCGATTGGCGCTTGGCGATTTGTCCCACCAAGACCTCCCCCTTATCGTCCCAGGCCACCACGGACGGCGTTAGACGGCTGCCCTCCTCGTTGGGGATGACCTTGGGCTCCTTGCCATCCATAATGGCCACCACGCTGTTCGTGGTCCCGAGGTCAATACCAATGATTCTTCCCATAGTTAGCCGTCCTTTCCAATGATCCAAAACGCGTTGCGAACTTGGGTGCAACGTAAGCACCGGCTACAGCACCGTCAAGCCGACAAGCCGAGTTTTGGGCGCAAAAGGCGCATTGCGCCAATCGGCAATTTGCCCCTAGGTGGCAGCGGCGGAATCGGCCAACGCGCCCTCGCCTTCCGACGAGTCTGGTTCCTTCATCCAAAGCAAAACTGCGGGCAGCACCACCACACACGCCACGGCGTTGATGGCCAGCCCCACCAGCGCCACCAAGCCCAAGGAATTGAGCCCACTGTGATCAGCCAACACCAGAGCGCCAAACCCTAACGAGGTGGTGAGCACCGCAGCCATAATCGCCTGCGCGGTTTCGGCCAACGCGCCCACGCGCTGACCGGGCCGGCTTCTGCGCGTCACAAGGTGAACGCCGCCGTCCACGCCGATGCCGAACAGCACGGGTATCATCACGACGTTCAAGGTGTTGAATGAAAGTCCCAAAAGCGGCAACAAGCCAAACGTTCCCACCATCGTCAACGCCGCCGGCACCAAACACAGCAAACTTTTTCGCAACGAGCCCACAAGCAGCCACATCGACAAGAACACCAGCACCAAGGTTATGCCCATCACCGGCGGCGCCTCGCGCGACACCAGGGAAAACACATCTGCCATTACCAAGGATTCACCGGCTGCGGAAATGCTCTTGCCTCCTGGCAACGGCACCCGGCGAACTTCGTCGGCATACCGGATGGCGTTTTGCCCGTCAGACAGATCAAGGCTGCTGAAAATCAAAACGAAGCTGCCGCCATTGCCCCCATCAGCGCCTTCAAACTGCCGGCGAATCTCGATGGGAATGTCGGCGTAGGTGAAAGGTGGAGCGGCAACCGCTTGCTTCAAGGTTGCAAAACGTTTCTGGTCTTCGCCGGCAAAGTCGCTGACCTCGAGCGGCTCGATCAGTTTGGCAATCGCGCGCAGGCGGGTTTGTTTTTCAAGCTGACCCACGGGCACGAAGTCGCCCTTGGCGGTGACCAGATCGATGGCAGAGGATTCGCCCCGTCGCTGTTTCCGCGCACGGAACGCTTCCACGATGGCGCGCTCGTGTTCAGCGTCATTGGCCAACGCCACCATCGGGGTCATGGAATAGCCCAACAAGCGATCTAGATCGGCATCCAGTTTGAAAGACTGCAAATGGCTTTGCGCCAGTGAGCGGGTGTCGTAATCAAACTGGCCTTTGAGCGACGTGAGGGCCAGCGCCACGAACGCCACCGCCGCCACCGCTGTGGCCACACCCGGACGCCGGGCAAGCCTGGTCATCAGGCCTGCCATAACCCCCGGGCCGCGATCGCGCGGCTTCCAACCCCACTTAGACAACAGAGACAAAGCGGCCGGCAAGATTAGCACTGTGGACAACGCCACAAACGTCACGCCCAACGCGGCCAGAAGGCCAAACTCGCGAAACGCGCGAAACTCTGAGATGGCCAGCCCCAAAAACGCCACAATAGTGGTCAGTGCGGCCAGCACCACCGCCCGCCCCGTGCGACCAAACGCGTGCGCGATGGCGTCAGCAAAGCTTCGTTTTTTCAACTCAGCTTCAAAACGGCCCAATAGATGAATGCCATGATCGATGCCCAGGCCCAACAAGATGGCGCCGATGAAGCCGGTCAGAATGTTGAGACGGCCAAAGGTCAGCCCAGCCACGCCGTACGTCCACACCAACCCCACCAGCAGTGGCGCAAACAACAACAGCGCGGCGCCCACGCGGCGAAAATACAGAACCACGTAAAGCAGGATCGCAACAATCGCCACCAGGGTGGTCAACCGCAGGTCCTTCGTGATGAGGTCTTGTTGGTCCACGCGTTTGGTGAACGTGCCCCCGTAGGCAACCTGGAAATCAGGGCCGTATTTCGATAGATCCATCGCCGCCACCGTGGCTTTGACGTCATTAACCACGCGCCGGGAAAAATTTAGATCTGAACCAATGCCCCCTGGTTTGGCGAACAGCGCAATCATGCCGCGCTCGCGATCCAAGTAGTACGGCTCCTTCACGCGCGCGAGCCGTCCCGCCCCCGCGCCCCCGTATTTGTCGACCAAATCATCAAGCTTCACTTCGGGGGCTGGATCGTCATCCAAAGCCACGTAGAGCGGATTTTTTTGGCGCTTTTCCCAGTTGGAGCGTAATGAAATTCGCTCTTCGAGTTCGTCCAAGTCTTCAAGCGACATGAAGTACAAAAACCGCTGCTCGAAGAACGCCTGCGGCCGCTTGTGATCCACGTAACGAATGGTGGGAAGCGCTTGCAGTTTGGGGGCTAGGTCATCGACAAAGCTGGTTAAAGCGCCGGGCGAGCCACCGCTGGCCACCACCGCCACGTAGCCAAAGCCTCCGAACCTATCCTTCACCGCCCGCAACGCCTTTACGCTTTCAAAGCTTTCGGGCAGCAAGCCCATGAGGTCCGCGTTGAGCGTTAAGCGCCGAGCGGGAAACACGGCCGCAACGGTGACCAACAAGGTCAGGAGCAAGGTGCCCACGGGTCGCCGCGCTGCCAACGACGCCAGCCGCCCGAGGGCCGCTTCCACGGCCGCAACAATCAGATATGGTTTTGCGGGTCTCGCCACAAGGTCTCGATTCGCGGGTCTGCCTGGATTTCGGTGTGTACCAGAACGGGCTTTAGGATGCCTGGGTTTGACGGAGGTTTCGGCTTTTGGCTTCGCGGCGGCTTGCAAAAGTGGGTTTGGTGTTGCAAGACGGGGCCTTGGTGAAACGACGCCGGCTGTTTGGCACCTTTGCGCTGGTCGCCCTGATTCTGGCTGGCCTTTGGGGATGGCTGCGCAAGCCTTTGCCGCCCCCAGGCGCCCCCGCTGAGACGCCGTATTTGACGTTTATCCTCATCGACGGTCTCTCACAGGCGCATTTCCAGCGCCTGTTTAACGCGGGCCAGCTTCCTGAGATGGCAAAGCTCGTCAAGCAGGGCACGCTGATTGAAAATGGAATTTCGGCCTTCCCCAGCATGACCGGCTATGGGTTTTACCCGTTTCTCACGGCACGGGATGCATCACGCAGCGGGATCTTGGGTTTGCGCTGGTTCAACCGCGCGCGAACCCGCGGGCAAATCCGGAACTACGTGGGACGCTCGAACCTCCGCATGAATGAGGATTTGGCGAGCGACCCGCAGACGCTGTTTGAACGCGTGGCGCCGCAACACAGCTATTCTATCAACGCCTTGGTGGACCGCGGCGTCCGCCACAAGGTGCTCACTGGCTGGGATTTCACCATGGCCAAGTATCGCAATCACTGGTGGCTGCCGCTGATCCTGAAACGGATTCCGCTGCTGGGCGCGCGGTTTGCCCCGGATCTGCACGAAGCCGAGCGCCGCGTGCTTCAGCACGCCATTGCGGATCTGGCTCATCAGCCCAAGGTGCAGTGGCTTAGCTTCACATCGCCCGATGCCCACGCGCACATTTACGGCATGGACGAGGGCTACGACAATTTGCTCAAGCACGTTGACAGCCTCATTGGCGCGTACCGTGCGGCCAGCACGGCGCGGAAACAAGAGCCTCATCGCATTTATGCGCTGATCACCGATCATGGGTTGGTGAATGTGAGCGGCAATGTCGATCTTCGCGCGTCGCTTGAGCGCGCGGGGGTGCGCGTGGATCGCGAAGAGGCCACGCGATTTTGGCAGGCTGGTTTGAACGAAGATGTCACGCAGCGGCTGCAAAACACCGATGTTGTGTTGTTGGTGAACGGCAACAGCCTCAACTACCTTTATGTGCGCAACCCCCGAAGTGGTGCCAACTCTGGCGACTTTCAAAAGCGCGTGCCCCGTGAAGATCTTGTGGCGTACCCGGCCAAAGGCAAAGGTTCCCAAAATCTCATCGCGGCTGTGTTGGCGACTGAGGGCGTGGATCAAGTGGTATCGCGGGATCGGCAAGGTCGCGTGATC
>JBBSJE010000235.1:0-9468 GCA_038257535.1 Polyangia bacterium | reverse complement strand
CGTAGGTTGAGCACAAAATCCTCTAGCTTGCTGGCTCCGCCGTCCAGCGCTACGTGGACGAAGGGGAGCAGCTTGTCCCGTTCGAGCGGCCAGTCGGTGCCAAAGGATGAGCCTAGTGGGTCCCACGCATCACGAAGAAGGTGTGCAAAGGCATCGTTGTAGATCACCGACAGCTTGTCTCCCCACGCCATAAACGTGGGAAAGGACATGTCCAGTAGGACATTTACGCAGGCACGTAATGCGCACGGCCACCGCGAACGCGGCCCCAAGGGCGTGTTTGCCCAATCGAACGCTTCCACCCGTTGACGCATGCCACGCTGGCGCTCAGCATCAGGCTGCTCATGCTGCCGTCTCGGCCCAAGCGTCGTTCCGCCTTCCCCACCCTGTGCCATTGTCTCGCCCCCCGTACCAGTCCCATTCCCGAATGCTGTTGGGACCTGCGACAATCATGCCGACGGACTGCGCAAAGCGGAGGGCAAACGCTGACCGCGCTAGTTTGGAAGCGGGTAGCTAGGGAAAAGAACCAAGTAGCTGGGATTCGCCGTCGCTCCTCTAGCGCGTAGCCGTTTCTGCCGAAGTCTCTTAGCTGGGCGTTGAGCCTTCGCTTCCATGAACAAGAAAAAGAGACTGGCCTTCTTCATGAGCCTCCTTGCGGCATCGTGCGGTGCGCCCGATAGCCGTGACAATGCCCCCATGCCGGGTGTCCCAGGGGGCACCGGAGGATCAGCCGACGGCGGCGTCTCGGGCGGATCGGGCGGCAAGCCAGCCCCCGGCGGCAACGGCGGTGCAACAGGCGGATCAGGCGCTGCGGGCGGGTTGGACGGCGCAGCAGGCGCAGCAGGCGGCGCAGGCGGCGCAGCAGGCGGGGCGGGAGGCGCAGGAGGAGGTGCAGGCGGCGCAGCGGGCGCAGCAGGCGGCGCGGGCGGGTCGGGCGGCGCAGCGGCCGGGGCCGGAGGTGGCGGCGCGGGCGTTCCGCAGAACCAGGCCCCACAGGTTACGGTGGCGGAGGCTTCACCCACACAGATCTTCGTGGGCACGCAGGTGACGCTTTCGGCGAACGTCAGCGATGACGGCATGCCGGGCATGCTCGGGCTCACGTGGTCCAAGGTTTCAGGGCCAGGCAGCATCAGCTTTGCTACGCCCCAGGCTGCGACCACCACCGCGAGCTTTTCAGTGCCGGGTGCCTACGCCGTGCGCCTCACCGCGAACGATGGTGCGCTTGAAGGCAAAGCAGACAAACAAGTGACCGTTTTATCGGTGACAACGGGGCTGAGCTCGCATTTTCCTTTGGATGAAAACCAGGGTACCTCGGCTGGTGACAAAGTTGCGGGCAATCCGGCGGCGACCACCGTGAACAACATGGTGTGGACCCAGGGCAAGAAAGGCGCTGCGGTGAACTGCACCGGCCTTGCGAACACTGTCTCAATTCCCAACTCCGCCGCCACGCAGTTCGGGGCAGAAGAAAACTTCACTATCAGCCTCTGGATCAAGTCCACCATGGTCGTGGGACCCGATCGCTATCCTGAGCTGGTTTACAAGCAGGTGGCAGGAGGCCGCATTGAGCTTTTTCTCTTTAAGGTCTCAAGCGCGCCCGAGCTGGCTTTCAAGCTTTGGGAGGGGACCGCATCCAGTACGGTGACCGCCGACCTGCCTCTTGACGGCAACTGGCACCACGTCGCAGCCCGGCGGACAGGCAATGCGCTCAGCGTAAGCGTTGACGGGACTCTCAAAGCCCAAGCCTCATTGACGGTGAGGCTGGTGACGAATACGGCCCCTTTGCTTCTCTGTGGCATCGGCGATACCTGGGGCCAGTTCGTGGGCGCTATCGACGACCTTCAGATCCACAAACGAGCCCTGCAAGACGCTGAGATCGCGCAGCTGGCGGCGGGACAAGCGCAATAACCCACGGGGCGTCGCGATACATGGTGCGACCGGGATCGTTGCCATTGGGCCTCTACACGAATGCGGTCTTCGTGCCCAAGCCTGGTTGATGAACGACTTATACAACCTGACGGTGATGCGAAACGCGTGATGCCGTGTGCAACTCATCCCGCGTTTCCGTGCTGGTTTGTTAAAAACCCGGAAGGTTGCGCCAACGTCTCGATCGCCCGCGGCGACTGCCTTCCGCCCGACAACGCTTTCATCTGCATCGTATGCAGCCAAGTCGCGCAAGCAAAAGCGCCGTGAGGGTGCCATATACTCCGCCAAATGTTTATCGTTGTTGTTCGCTTTGCCGTGAAACCTGGATCTGAAGACGCCTTCGAAGCTGCGGTTTGCAAGAATGCCGCAGCCAGCCGGCAAGAACCACGCTGCCATCAGTTTGACGTCTGCGTCTCTGAAGATCGCCGCACCTACTTCCTTTATGAGGTGTACGACGACAAAGAAAGCTGGAACGTGCACCACCACGGCACCCCGCACTTCAAGGAGTTTTCGGCAGCGTTAGGCGCCTGGGTGGAACACAAAGAGCTGCAGCTATACGAACGGGTATCGCCCTAGCGGGACATCGGAATAGCGCTGGGTTCGTTTGGCATGCGCTGCCCGCAGCCACCGCGGCAGCTGCGGAATCCCCGCCCTCACCCATCGCCCGCCGCCACCGAAAGCCTTCATGACCCCAATCCCGAAGACAGCCCCACTCACGAAGGAACTGCGGCTTTCCTATATCGACATGGGTGATCCTGAATCGAGGGACATCCTCGTGCTTCTCCCGGGACTGTCGGACTCCTGGCGAAGCTGGGAAAGCGTGCTCCAGCACCTCCCGACGTCGCTTCGCGTGATCGCCGTCTCTCAGCGCGGTCACGGCGACTCGGACAAGCCTGCCGCAGGGTATTCCGTTCGCGACTACGCTGGTGATGTCGATGCGCTGCTGAACGCTCTCGACATCACGCGCGTCGCTGTCACGGGGCACTCGTCGGCGTCCCTCGTGGCGCGTCGCTTTGCGCTGGACCATCCTCAGCGGGTCGCGGGCATCGTCCTTGAGGGATCGTTCATCCGGCTGACCGGTCCAGCGGTGGAGGTCGCCGGGCGCCAATTCGCAGCCCTCACCGACCCCGTCGATCCTACGTTCGTGCGCGACTTCGCAACCGGAACAATCGCGCGCCCCGTCGACAAAGCCTTCATGGAGGCGATGATCGCGGAGAATTTGAAGGTACCCGCGCGCGTCTGGCGCGAGACCTTCCAGTCACTTCTCGACTACGACGACGCGGACGAACTGGTAGTCCTCGAGGTTCCGACGTTGATCATCTGGGGCGACCGCGATGCGATTATCGATCGATGCGCTACCGATGCGCTTGGGCATGCGATCCCCTCATCGAGGTCGGTTTTCTACGAAGGTGTCGGTCACACGCCGCATTGGGAGGCGCCGGAGCGGTTCGCGCGTGACGTGGCCGCCTTCGTCGCGGATTGCGGGCAACGCCGTTGATTGGCCCGGCATCTTGAGGATGATTCCCCGATCAGCCGCATTCCCAAGGCGCCTTCATCTTACGCTAGCAGCTGACGCAGCGGCTCCGCGTCCGTGAAATCCTTCGTGTCGACGTTCATCGCGGCTGCGATCGTTGCAAGCAGCCGCGCGTGCGGCGCTGACTGTCCGTTTGAGCCAGACGGCCACCGGATGGGTGCAGCGAACATTCCCTTTCATCGGGCGACCATGGCCGAAAGAACCTGCCGTCTATTCTAGCCGGCAACATGGGGGGAGCGTTGCGTGGGGGAAAGACCGTACGCGTGGATCGATCACAAACCGATCTTCTTGTGAGCGTTGCCCAGGCCATGGGTTTTCCTGACGTCACGCCCCATGGGGTCGTTCCGGATCATTGATACTGTTTTTGCCCAAAGATCAGTCCATCGGTCCGCTTTTTCAAAGAAGTTAAAAGTGCAGATAGATCTGGCGTACTTCTTGCGTGCCTTGGAGGACAATGACCAAAGCACAGACGATGAGGTCCTTGACCCAGGAGCGGCTTGCCGAACTTTCATCCACGGCCAAGCCACCTTGCCTTTCCCTTTACCAGCCCACGCACAGGCGGCACCCTGACAACCAGCAGGATCCCATTCGATTTGGCAATCTGGTGAAGGAACTGGAAGCGTCTGTGCGCCAGGGGTATCCAGCCGTTGATGTGCGGCCACTTTTACAGCCGTTCGAGGCGCTTGCGCGCGACACTGAATTTTGGAACAACACTCTGGATGGGTTGGTTGTTCTGTCAGGCCCGGGCGTTTTCGAAACGTACAATCTTCCGCAGAATGTTGCCGAACTGGCTGTGGTGGCCGACAGCTTTCACACCAAGCCCTTGCGGCGCTACCTTCAGACGGTCGATCGCTTTCAGGTGCTTGCGCTTAGCCTCGACAAGATTCGCATCTTTGAAGGCAACCGCCATGCGCTTGACGAGCTTGCTCCCGTTGCGGGGGTTCCGCGAACCATTACCGAGGCATTAGGCGCCGAGTTGACTGAACCGCACCAAACGGTTGCCTCTTATGGTGGAATCGGGGGCGCGCCAATGCATCACGGCCAAGGGGGCAAAGCCGACGAGGTTGACATCGACATGGAGCGTTTCTTTCGCGCGGTTGATCGCGCCGTTATGGAACATCATTCAAAACCCTCGGGGCTGCCTTTGATATTGGCGGCCTTGCCGGAACACCATCACATGTTTCACCAGGTGAGCCAAAACGCGCTTCTTGTCGCCGAAGGCGTCAAGATCAACCCTAGTGCCTTGTCTCTCGATCAGCTGCGGCAACACGCTTGGACGGTTGTTGAGCCTGTATACCAGGCGCGTCTTGCCACCCAAGCCGAGGCGTTTGCGCAGGCCCGCGGAAAGGGGCTGGGCAGTGATGATTTGACCGAGGTGGCCAAGGCATCAACCACAGGACGCATCGCAACGCTGTTGATAGAAGCCGACCGGCACATTCCGGGGCATTTCGACGAAACCACGGGAAGCCTTGAACGTGCCGAGATGGGCCATCCGCAGGTGGATGATTTGCTCGACGATTTAAGCGAACATGTTGCATTGAAAGGCGGAAATGTGGTGGTCATTCCCTCCGACCGCATGCCCACAAAAACAGGCATTGCCGCCACCTATCGCTTCTGAGCTAGCGAATTTCCACCTGCACCAGGAACAAAGCATGCACATCCAAGTGAATACCGACAATAATATTTCCGGGCACGAGCAACGAGCCGACCAAGTAAGAAGTGTGGTGCAAGACGCCTTAAGCCGTTTCAGTGATCGGATTAGCCGTGTTGAGGTTCATCTCAGCGATCAGAACAGCGCCAAGAGTGGCCAGAACGACAAACGCTGCGTCTTGGAAGTTCGGGTTGAGGGGCGTCCTCCCACCGCGGTTACGCACGATGCAGCCACCTTGGACGAAGCCGTCGACGGGGCTGCAGCAAAATGCAAGAGGTTGCTGGAAAGCACTTTCGAGCAGCTGCAGGACAGACGCTAAGGTCGGTGCACGCACCCCGGCGAAGTGGCCGATGCAGCCCTGGAAGGTGGTATCGCACCACGAGAGCGCGCTGAGTTGGGCTTCGTCCCGAGGCCAATTCGCAATTGTCTACGAGTCTGTACGGTGCTGTCCATCGACGACAGGCCTGCGAAATCTCGTAAAGATTTGATCGTATCCCGGCGCATTCGAGCTGCGTGAGGACATCGGGCATTGGTTCGCCTACGTGCGCGAGGCGGATCCTCGAGCCCGCAGTAGGGCGCGATTCTGGCGCGCGCGTTCGTGAGAAAGCCGGCGCTCCGCCGGCAGATCTTCGGCGTCGCGAGTGTTCGCCTTTGTACAGGCTCGCTCGGTACAGTAAGCAAGATCACGAGCATTGTTGCCGTTGAAATGACCTCCTCTGCATTTCATTGATGGCCTTTGTGAGGGCTATGCAACATCCGCTGTTTGGTTTTCAAACCGGTAGGCGCCAATTTCCGATCCCGGTACACTGCGCACTCAAAGCGGCCGCAGTGATGTTGCGGCGGTCATAAAAACGTGGTGGCAGTGGAGGAAATTCTCATGGATGACAAAAGAAAAAGGGATCGCAGCAACTTTTCACGCGCATCTTGGTGGTGGAGCGCCGCATGTGCTGGGCTGTTGCTTGGCGCCTGTGGTGGCAACGACAAAACGGACGATCTTGGATTGGCTTCCGCGCGCATTACGGTGGCGCGTGCACCCGAAGACGCCAAGTGCATTCGCGTTCTAGTCGAAGGGAAGAATACGAGCAGCCACAACTTCAGCGTGAACGCAGGCGATAGCACTGTGTTCGTGATCAATGGGTTACAGCCCGGGACGGCCGTGTTTTCGGCGCAAGCGTTCGGCACAAAATGTTCTTCGGTGGGTGCAAATAGCCTTGCAACGTGGGTCTCCGACCAGCCAAAAGTTGAGCTGCTACGTGGCACGGTCACACCTGTTACGATCACCATGCGTGCCAACGCCGGTGCCAACGTGGCAGTTAACTTCCCTGGCACCGATCCAGATGGCGGCGTTCAAGAAAAACACATCCCTCCCGATCCTTTTACACTGGGAGTTCCGCCCTTTCCCAGCTTTGCCGTGGGTGACAAAGCCCGTGGGTTGCTTGATGGCCAGCGCCTTGCGCTGTTGAAGCGCTTGGAGGAGAAGTCAGGTGCGCCCGTGCGCATCGAGGTTGACCTCGAAACAGGCATCGTCTTGAATATGGATCTGCATTGGGCGGGTCCATTTTCGGGGAACACCGGCTTCGCAAAGGCCCGTGAGTTCTTGGCGGAGTTTTTGCCATTATTTGATCCGCGGCTTTCGATCAACGAATTGATACCCGCCAACGAAGAAGGCTGTGGCGATGCCACCGTGGTGTTCTCGCGGCAAGTGGTTAAAGTGCCCGTGTTGGGCAGCCGCATGACTGTGCAGCTCTCTTCCGAGGGTGCCATCGTTCAGTTGGTGAATGGCATTGCACCATCGCCTGGGCGCGTTTTGGAAAAAATGCCCGTGCCGGTGGGTGGCAAGCCAATTGACCAGCTGGTTCCCGCGGAGGTCTTAAAAAACCAGGCCCTGCAGCAAGCCCCAGTGCTTGTGCCCTCGCCAGATGGTAACGGCTTGGTGCAAGCGCAGCTTCTGGCTTGGCCCACAGGCAACAACAGCTATGCGGCAGCGGTTACGGTAGGTGGCATCACCATGGGTGAAGCGGGCACGTTGACCGTGGCGGGCGACGCACGCTTCGGCTTTTTGGCAGGCCTGCCCAGTTTTTCGCCGTTGTTCTTGGGTGCCAGCGCGCCGCCTGCATTCATCAGCTACCGCAAGCTTGAAGGCGTGCCCGTAAATGTGCTGCCTGGTGAGCGCAATCCGGTTGAAGCTGGTTACCGCTTCTTAAACGATCACCCTGCGCTTTACCGTACGGGAAAGCCTCGCTGCCAATTCACCTCCAAAGGTTTGTCTGAGTCAGCCTTACAACCCGGCGTGCGAAGCGTTCGCTTGGAGCAGGTGTACGCGGGCATTCCAGTTGTTGACAGCCAGCTTGTCATGACGCTTGAGTCGACGAACCACATGATGGTGGCAACGGGGCATACGCTCCCTAACATCAACCTGCCCTTCACCGCTTCGATCACCCGGAACAACGCCGTAGAGCGTGTGCAGAACACTTTGCGTAGTGCGCCGAAGAACGCACCCGCTGAATTCGTGCAAGAGATGCTGAACGCCACCCCCAACACCCGGCTTGTGGTTTTCCCGGGCGAACTGATCAAGGGTCGCCGCCTCACGACGGTGCTGGCATGGGAAGTTCAGCTTGGCGACGGCACCTTCTACGTGAACGCCAACAACGGGGCGGTGATCTATTCGAAAACCGGACGCCACTCAGCAAACATCGTTAACGACGCACAAGGCGCGAGTGAACTAGGTCGTTTGGGATATGTGACCGTCGATGTCGACGGTGTGCCTACCGGCGTCATCCCACCAAGCGCTGACCAACCCTTTGCCAGCACAGCCATGTCTGCCGTTTCGGGAGCCTTTGGGTCGCTTGGCTGGTCGGGGCTCAACGGCAGGGGCAGCAACTACGTCTCAAACATCAATGTGAACCTTGTGACCAATGCGTGTCCGAACGCGTTTTTCACCACCTTCATCAATGAAGCGTTTTACTGCACAGGTTTGGGCCGCAACGATGTTGTTGGTCACGAGTTTACCCATGGCGTGATCAACAGCTCCTCGGGGCTAAACTATCAAGATGAGTCTGGCGCCCTCAACGAATCGTTTGCTGATCTGTTTGGCAACCTGATCTTTCCCGACGCCGCACCTGGCGCCTGGTTGATTGGTGAAGCGGCAGGTGGTGCTCTGCGCGACATGCAAACACCAGGAACCTTTGGCCAACCGGGAAATTTTTCCGGCTATCGGCCACGGGATGGTACCTGCGACATTTTCCCTTGGTCCTGTGATTCCGGCTTCGTTCACACCAACTCGGGCATTAGCAACCGAGCCTTCGTGTTGCTGACCGATGGTATCGCTGGCCTAACGGGGGGGATTGGCCGCCCGAAGATGATGACCCTAGGATTCTTGACGATGATCCGGTTGCCATCGAATGCGCTGATGAATGATGTGCCCTTGGTCATGCGTGACATATGCGATTCGATGGTTGCATTGGGTGGAATGGCCGTGGATGGCAGCGCCTTTACGGAATCCGACTGCCATCAGGTGCCCATCGCGTTTAACCAAGTGGGCCTTAGCCCTTCCCTTACCACGGGTTGGTCGGAGCCTTCATTAGGATTCTCGGGCCGTGAAGCTTCATTCACCGCAGGTGAAACCACCACCACGGGCTGCGCTGTGACCAACGTTCGCGGTGGGCTAAGTACGCTGTCTGGAACCCTATCGTCGGACCTTGATCCAACGTCGCCCGTACCGGTCGGCACCGATTGGGGTGGCATTTTCGGTATGCGTTTTGTTGTTCCAGGGGGAGCCCCGCCGTTTCCAATTGGCACCACGTCTCAAGCACACGCGGTGGATTGGTTCTCGATTTTTGGAATCAAACCCAGTTTCAACACACAGGTGATCGTGGCCCCGCCGCCGTTGGGCGCCCCCGATTGCATCACCCCGGTGGGCATGCTCCCGGTTGAACATACCAGCGCCATTTCAGCCCACCCGTTTGGCATTGATGTGCTATTCGGCGCCTCGGGCACAGATGTAATCGGCAACAGCCCCAGCGGCATGAATCCGCTGTGTGTGCTCAACAACACCCACGTGGAGATTGTGAATGCAGCGGGCGCGCGCATTGAAGGTCCTGCCAATGCCGTTGACTACAAAATTACTAGGTCGATCCTATTTTTTCCTGTTGATTTCCATCGGCGAGCCACGTTGGTGCGCCAACCCTTCGGCGGCACCGACTTATCGGCGCCCGTAAACTGGTCGTTCGACGCAGGACAAGAGATACACTTCCGCCTTCGGTACTACATCAGCCGACCATTAACAGTTGCTAGCTGCACGCCTTAGAAGGGTAAGCGGCCTGCTCATGAGACTCGCGCCCGGGTAAGTTGATTTACCCGGGCG
>JBBSJE010000234.1:0-9496 GCA_038257535.1 Polyangia bacterium | reverse complement strand
TTCTTTTTTACGTTCGGCGCCCGCGGTTGCTGGTGCGCCGTCTGCGCTGTTGAGGGTTAAAACCATCGACTTTGCGCCACCGTGCTTCTGCTCCTCTGAGAGTGCGGGCGCGACGGTTGGCACGATGCGGTTTGCGCCCCACAAGGTGTCGTCCGTCTCGAAATCGATGGCGAGCTGGGTATTGACCTTTGGGCACACAATGGCCGTCCCCCCGGTCCCACCCTGGGCCACGCCACCGCTGCCACCCTGGGCCACGCCACCGCTGCCACCCTGGGCCACGCCGCCGCTGCCACCTTGGTCCGCGCCGCCGCTGCCACCTGAAACGCTACCACCCGAGCCGCCCGAATTGCTGCCGCCGGAACCACCTGATTTGCTGCCGCCGTTGCCGCCAGCTTTCGACCCGCCTTTGCCGCCGCCGCCTTTGCCGCCTGAGTCGCCGCCGGATCCACCATCGCCGTCATCCGTGCCGTCACTGGACGTGCTGCAGCTAACAGCCCAAACTACGCTTAACGCGACGCAACAAGCTAACAATTTCGTACGCATACTGAGCTCCTCCTAGGTAAAAAGCAGCCTCTTACCCTCGGGCCGCTCTAAGTCATGGCGAATAATTGTCTATATCCTAGTGATTGTAAATAGCTGTCTGCCTTCATGTATGGAACTGCCCCCCGGCGCCTCTTCGTTAACAAAACCCTCGACAAACCCGAAAGGCTTGGCCACGGATACCTCCCGCGGGCGCGCCCAAGGAAGGGGCAAGTTGCGCGGTTCCACCGGCCCTTGCTGTTTTTGGGGGGCGCGAAAGCCTTCGGGAAAACACTCGAAGCGGGTCGTGAGGCGCTGACACTGCCCGTCGGGCGCGTTCACATCGTGCTTGTGAATTCCCAAGCTCCCGAGCCCACGGGAAACACGGTCCCGCCCTCGTCGCTTTGGGCTTGCACCGCGCCCGAAGTGGCGGTGTGTTTCATCACTTTTCCGGGCACATGTACCCGGGCGGTGGTGTTGGCTGGAATCACCACATGCAATCGGAAGTGACCCTTGTTTAGCTCCCAACGGCTCACCAAAGGTCCGTAGGGGGTTTGCAAAGTGGCGCTGGCGCGCTTCAAGTTTGCACCTGGCACCGGCCGCACCCGAATGCGTTTCCAGCCGGGGGCAAGCGGGGAAAGCCCGGCTATGTTTTCGTACATCCATTCGCCCACCGCACCAAACGAGTAGTGATTGAACGAATTCAGTCCGGGCGTTTGGAAACCTTTGTCTTCGGTCCATCCGTCCCAGCGTTCCCAAATTGTGGTTGCGCCCTGCTGGATGGAATAGAGCCACGAAGGAAAGGTTGTTTGGGTCAGCAGGGCATAGGCCACGTCATCCCGCCCCACTTGTGACAGTGCCGGCAACAGGTGAGACACCCCAACGAACCCCGTGGACAGGTGGTTGTCGCGCGCCTTGATGTTCGCAACCAAATGTTGCCCAGCCTTGCTTTGCAGATCGTGAGGAAGCAGCCCAAACCGCAACGCCAGCGCGTAGGCCGTTTGGGTGTCGCCGCGAATCTTTCCCGTGCTGGCGTCCACGTAAGCTTGCAAGAACGCACGCGCAATGCTCTCGAACAAGCGCTGATACTGTGCTTGCTCGCTGGCCTTGCCAAGAACCGAAGCGGCTTGCGCCACCAGATGCGCGCTGTGCGCGAAGAAGGCCGTAGCCAAAACCTCTTTGTCGGTAAGCGCGTTGATCGACAACCAATCGCCATAGTCAGACCCGCGACCTTGCTTCCACAGAAAGTCTGGATTCATTTTCGCAATACGATCCACCCAAGCCGCCATATGCGAAAAGGATTGCTGCAGCAGACGCGTATCGCCGTAGCACTCGTAAAGCGTCCAGGGAACGATCACGCCCGCGTCGCCCCACGCCGGCGCGCCTGCGCCGCCGGGCCCCAGCATTGTGGGCACCACATCGGGAAACGCCCCCACATGCTGGGCCGTGTTCACATCACCCATCCACTTGGTGAAAAACGAAGCCACGTCACGGTTCATGCACGCGGTGCGAACGAACACTTGGGCGTCGCCCATCCACCCCAAGCGTTCGTCGCGCTGCGGACAATCGGTAGGCACCGAAAGAAAATTGCCCCGCTGACCCCAATCAATGTTCGATTGCAGCTGATTGAGCTGCGGATTGTCGGTGGAAAATTCGAGCGCCTGCGGGATGTCAGAATGTGCCACGCGGCCTGTGATGGTGTTGAGGTTGGGGCGTCCGGGAAAGCCAGTCATGGCCACATAACGGAATCCGTGGAAGGTAAACTGCGGCTCCCACACTTCCCAACCCCGCCCCGACAGGATGTAGCGATCAACTGAATCTGCCGTACGCAGATTCTCGGTGTAGAGGGTGCCGTCAGGCTTCAGCATCTCCGCATGCCGCAAGGTGATGGTGGTTCCCGCAGGGCCCCGAACCCGCAGCCGCACCCACCCCACCATGTTCTGCCCCATATCAAATACGTATTCACCCGGCTGTGGGTTACTGATTTGTCGCGGCTTGATTTCTTGAGACACCCGCACTTCAGCCCCCGCGGTGCCCACCAAATTTCTATTCTCGTCCGCCACGTCGACGGCGTGCCAACCGGTGTCATCAAAGTTGGGGCTGGTCCAGCCCGGCATGGCTTTGCGGGCGTCGTGGTGTTCACCTCTGTAAAAGTCGGCGAACAGAATCGGCCCATGCGCCGCTTTCCATGATGCATCGGTCACCAAGGTTGTTTCGCTACCATCAAGCACCTTCAAGCTGGCGCGAAAACGCAGAGGGTAGCCGCCATAGTGATTGCGTTTTCCGTCCCAGCCCAAGAAACCTGTGTACCAGCCATCAGCCAAGGTGGCGGCGATCACGTTGCGCCCCTGTCGCAAAAACCGTGTCACGTCATACGTTTGCACCTGCACACGTTTGTCGTACCCGGTCCATCCGGGCGCGAAGTGCTGATCGCTCACACGTTGGCCGTTGATCCAATTTCGTAGATGCCCAGGGCCGTTGCCGAAAGACGCGCCCCACGTGGTTTCTTAGCCAAGACCCATTCGCGACGCAGATAAGCCGGCGGCTCAATGTGCGCGGGGAAGAGGGGATCCGCTTTCAACGATTTCCAAAAGCTTCCTTCACCCAACCGCGCCACTTCGCGTGCAGGTTTCCAGTCTCCCGAAGCCGGCACCGCTTCGGTATTGTCCGGCAATTTCAGGCTTTGCCAACGCCCGTCGGTGCTAAGTCGCGTTGCCTTACCGCCTTTGTGTTCGAGCACCACTTGCCCGACAAATCCACCCGCTTCGCCGCCATTTCGCAGCAACACTTCAATGCGGTTGCCGCCATCGCGCACAGCTTCAAGGATGTCCAACAACACCAGCGACGAAGCGCCGCCGCAATGGCCAACAGGTTGTTGATTCACCCAAACCTGGGCGCCCGAATCGGCGGAGCACGCAAAAAAGGCGCGCTTCACCTCTCCTTTGTTGGCAATGTCGATGTCGCGCCGAAACCCACGTTTGCCGGCCGGGGCCTCCACCTTCGGATCGCCCGGCTCCGGATACCACAGCCATCGCATGCTTGCCGCTTCAAACGCAACCGAACGCGGCGCCTCCGTGGCTGGCTTGCCTATCCAGCGAGCAGAGTCCCAGTCTGCTTCGCCAAGCGGCCCCATTTCAAACGATGCTGCGCGAGACCGAGTGGAACGGCCTCTGTTGTCCCAAACTTGCACCTGCCACACCACGTGGTCGTAGGCTTTCAATGCAGGCCCCGCGTACACCACGTGATGCGAATCACTAGATTGCACGCGCCCCGAATCCCACAGCACGCCAACGGCGTTTTTCGCCAAGACCTGATACGCGGTTTGAACCACGTTGCGGTCATCACTGCGAAGGATCCACGAGAGGCGGGGCTGCGCCACGTGCAAGCCTAGCGGGTTGCGATGGTACTCCGTTTTCAGATCAGTGAGCCGCAGCACACCGGCCGAAGCCTCAGGCAAGACCACGCAGCAACTCAGAAGCGCCGCAACAACAGCACGAATGAGGGAAATCATCCCGGTAGGATTCGCCTTCACGCAAGTTAAATATAACTATCGTCGCGTTCCTGCAAAGCTTTTCGCGCCCGCATCAACACCTGTCGCCCGTCGGCCCCACGGGGTGTGACAGGTGGCGTGCGGTATTGATGAGACCAATGTGCGAGAACGCCTGCGGAAAATTACCTACCAACCTGCGCGCCTTGACGTCATAGCTTTCCGACAGCAAGCCAACATCGTTTCGCACGGACAAGAGGTGCTCGAACAGCTCTCTGGCTTCTTGCTGGCGCCCCTGCAACTGAAGATTGTCGGCAAGCCAAAACGAGCACAGCAAGAACGCGCCATCACCCGCAGGCAAGCCATCAATCTGCGACGAAGTCTCGTAGCGCGACACAAATCCGTCTTTGGTCAGCTCGCGTTGGATGCCCGCCACCGTTGCCACCACGCGGTCGTCGGTGGCTGGTAAAAAGCCCACCAGCGGCATCATCAACAAACTGGCATCAAGCAAATCGCTACCGTAGTGCTGTACAAACGTGCCTTTTTTGCTGTTGTAGCCTTCTTGGCAAACCTGCGCGTGGATTTTGTCGCGCACGTCACGCCACCTTTGCACGGGTCCCTCCAAACCAAACATCTCAACCCCTTTAACCGCACGATCCATGGCCACCCAGGCCATCACTTTCGAGTGGGTGAAATGTTGCCGAGGTCCCCGCACCTCCCAGATTCCTTCGTCGGGCTGGTGCCACGCCCCTTCAAGATATTCCACCATGGCGCGTTCGATGTGCCATCCGCCCTCGCCCGGTGGCATGCCCACGCGCCAACATTGATGAAGCGCGTCCATCACCTCGCCAAACACGTCGAGTTGCAGCTGATCATAAGCGCCGTTGCCCGTGCGAACCGGCGCGGAATTTTCGTAGCCAGGAAGCCAAGGCAATTCAAGTTCCGGCAAGCGTCGCTCACCGGCGATTCCGTACATGATGTGAAGCTGCGAAGGTTTTCCGGCCGCCGCACGCAACAACCATTCACGCCAAGAACGCGCTTCTTCCTCATAGCCAGCGTCAAGCAACGCCAACAGCGTAAACGTGGCGTCGCGCAACCAGCAATAGCGGTAATCCCAATTGCGAACGCCGCCCAGGTGTTCAGGCAGCGAGGTGGTAGGTGCCGCCACAATGCCGCCTGTGGGCGCGTAGGTAAGCGCCTTGAGGGTGATAAGCGATCGAACAACGGCATCTTTCCAAGGGCTGTCGTCACCGCAGCGACCCGACCATTCTTTCCACCACGCCGACGTGACTTCCAACGCCTTGAAGGGGTCCAAAAGCGCGGGCGCCTCCGTGTGGGCGGGATGCCACGTGAGCACAAACGGCAAACGCTGACCTTCAGTCACCTCGAAGTGCGCGACCGAAGCGAAGTCTTTGCCTTTGAGATCAACCGGCGAGCTCAGGCGAAATCCGTCCGGGCCCGCCATGGCCGTGATGCCGCCGGGTTGGTGGCGCACCCACGGA
The DNA here is from genome assembly GCA_038257535.1 of Polyangia bacterium. Taxonomy (GTDB): domain Bacteria; phylum Myxococcota_A; class Polyangia; order Fen-1088; family Fen-1088; genus JAGTJU01. Next base: position 3,988 of record JBBSJE010000234.1, on the reverse strand, counting down.
ACCACGGAACCATAATCGGGCCGCAACACCAACTCGCACAGCATTGGCACCTTGCCGCGTCGACCTTCAACAATGCGCACAACATTCGATTTGCCGTCTTTGACAGGCATAAAATCGATCACCACCACAACCCCGCCAGCCACCTCAAACTCTGTTTCAAGAATCAAGGTGCCCTCGCGATAGCAACGTCGCACGTGGCGCACATCGGCGTCGGGGGCAATCAGCCACCTGCCATGACTGGGGTCTCCTAGCAAGCTGGCAAAGCACGCAGCCGAATCAAACCGAGGCAAGCACAGCCAATCAATGGAACCATCGCGCCCCACAAGTGCGGCGCCTTCGCAGTCGCCTATCAGCGCATAATCTTCGATCTTTAAACCCAAACGACCTCCCTTTCCTGCCCAGCGGGAAGCCTACAACATCAAGGATTGGCGGCCAGTGTGTAGGCCCGGGCCGACATGGAAGGGACAAGGTCGTCTACGATCGCTTATTCACACATCCCGCCCACGCACATCTTCGCCCCAGCGCACTCCAAGTCCTGCAAACCGTCGCCGATCGGTCTTCAACGCAGTTCGTCCACAGGCCCATCGTAGGCGTGGGGGCTTGCGATTCCGTTCACATCCGAGATCCCCATGGCGTTGGCGACCGACACCCAAACGTCGGTAATCGAGCGTCCGGGCAATTGTAGATACTGGTTGGTCTTAAAGTAGCCGCCGCCACTGCCAGCCAGAAGGTAGCGAAACCCCTTCATGTTGTGATTGCCATCGGAGGACTGCTGGCACCACAAGACCACGCTGTGATCAAGCAGCGTCTTGCCATCGGGCTCTTCGATCGCATCCATGGCCGCCAGCATCTGTGCCAATGGATCGATGCACTGCAAGCGGAAACTTTGCAGAAGTTTTTCTCGCGCTTTGGCGTCGTTGGACAACGAGCCTCCGTGGACCTGATGACCTAGCTCGTGGATGGTTTCAAGCCCGGGCGCGAGGTTGAACTCAGACACCCCTCCGACCAGAGCAGGGTTAACGGCCCATGCCATATCAATCAAAACCACGCGCGAGGTGTCACATGCCAAAGTTGTGGCCACTGTTTCAGCAAAGAAGCGATTCCTTACGGCAAGGTTGCTGCCAACAGGGGGCATGGGCCTTGCGCAGGCCGATGAAGGGTCTTTTCCCCCGCCTGGCAGCAGAGCTTCGAGATCCCGCAAGCGATCGAGATGATCAGAGAAACGGCGCTTGCTTTGAACGTCCATTTTTCCGGACTTGGCGTAAAGCTCAAATTCGCGTTTGAGAAAATCGTTCAAATAAGCTGACTTTCTCCCCGCCATCGGATCGGCCTTCGGATCCGTGGGAAAATAGAGATTCAGAATCTGCGCAGGTGATTCCACGGGGTTTCGAATCTCCCCGTTGCTGCGCACCGATGGACGCAAATTCCGGTCGTGATAGGCCGACGCGGCCCCTCCTGATTGCAGGTAAAGGTGATCGATGGGCGCTGTGCGGCCGATCGCCCGCAGCTTCTCGCCGATGAAATTGTCGAAGCTAACCCCACCCGGCTTTGCGGCGGGTGCTGGTGGCCAAGCCGCCAAGGCGTGTTGCGATCGCGTCTCGTGCCCGCCTTCGCCCGTGGTGCCAAACAGGCCAAATGACCGCGACTCGAGCCCTGATATCAGATTCAACTTTGACTTAAAAGGCTTCAGCGGTTCCAGATGCGCGCTCAATTCCCAGTTGTCTTTCGTGCCCACAGGATCCCAAGCGGGGTCCACTCCACCAATCGTATAGAACACAACCAAACGCTTAGGAATGTCTGCCGCATTGGCGAGAGGGCGAAAGGCCAAGGCGCCTGTGCCAAGCCCAATCCCCGACAACCCAACTGTGCGCAGGATCTGGCGGCGCGTGGCGCGCAGCAAGGCAGGTGATGACAGGTCGTTCTTCATTGCGGCCTCTTGAGTGCCGAGGGTCGATTTCGATAGGAAGGCGATGACAAAATGCTTAGGACCAGGTTGTGCATGTCTCCCTTTGATTCGCGCAAAGTGTGGGAGAACTCTTGCAAAGTGCAGGTATCGGATTCATCGTCGGCATCCTCCGAACGTGCGTGAAGGAACCTGAACCACTGCGTGGCAACGCAATCCATGACTGTTGAGCTTCTCGCCAATCGTTTGGCTAGTTCCAGCCCATCGGCAAATGGGCCGTCAACATCAGAACTCCACTCAAGCACACCACTGGCATCAATGGGTTGCCCATTGTCGAGATCACGCCAGCGCCCCACTTCATCGAAGTGCTCGAACGCAAACCCGGGCTCATCGATAACTTTGTGGCAGCCCGCACAAGAGCCTTTCGCGTGCAAAAGCTCAAGCCGTTGACGGTCGGTCAAAGGCTTGCCATTGAGCCGGCTGTTTTCGTCACCAAGTTCTTGAACAATGCCTTCGGGTGGCGGAGGAGGGGACGAGCACAACAGGTGGCGCGCCACAAAGATCCCTCGATAAAGCGCCTTGGGTGGGTCAAGTTGCGCCAACCACGCCGGCTGGGTTAGCAAGCCTCCCGAATGGCGCTTGGGATCAAGTTCAACAGCCTGCCAATCGCTGCCGGCGATGGGCGTATTCCAAAGTTCCGCAAGCGGCGGATTCACGAAGGCGCGTTGGCTCGACAACAGTTTGTCAACGCGTGCGCCCTGCTCCCAAAAGATGTCTTGGGCAAATCGGTGCAGCGACTCGGGAAGGCTGTCGTTTTGTTCCACTGTGAAATTCGCAGCGGCTGCCAGTTTACGTTCGTAATCAGGCGCGCGAATGTGCAGCCATCCCTTGAAAAAGTCGCTCACCGCGCCAGCAGCGCTCCCCCGGTTCAATAGACGTTCGGCGTGTTCGCGCAGAATTTTCTCATCACGCAAAGCGCCCTCGGCGGCGGCGGTCAGCAAAGCCTCGTCCGGCGGGGACTGAGTTAAAGTGTACGAAAGCTTTGATGCCAAGGCATAGGGGGTCAGCGTTTCCACCTCGTCTTCCCCCGGCTCGGTTTCCTCTATCAAATACACGAACTGGGGCGCCTGCAGCATGGCTCGCGCTGTGAGTCGAACGGCCGCTTCGTAGCCGAATTCGTCAAGCGCGTCACCGAGGAAGGTGTCGTATCGCTGGGTCTCGGCATCGGAGAGCGGGCGGCGGAAAGCTTTTTCGCCAAAGGCTCGAACAAAGGCGGCTCCACATAGCTTTCGCTCGGCAGCGCTGTCGTGGGCACAAGGCGCTGCTTTTGCCACGTCGAGTCCGATTGCGGCAAGATCTGCGTTTGCACTCAGGCTGCCTACGAGGTCGTGCGAAATTTCCAACGACTCAATGTTGTTGTCAAAGAAATTTCCGTTAAGTGCCACCGCCTTGGGAAGGGTTGAAAACTTCGACGCAGGCTCGCCGGTCACAAACGCCAAAGTATTCTCGTACTGCCGGGCCGTTAGACGGGCGGTTGTCTCACGCAGCGGACCGCAATTGCCTGGCGCTGGTGGCAGCTCAGTTGGTGGCTTGCCTTTGCCGGTCGAGGAATCGATAAGGTCCGAGCAGGCTCCAGCAGCCGCCCACAGGGGTAACCACAAAACCAAAGTCACCTTTTTGAGCATTCGCATGAACCGCTTTGAACTCCCGCGTCGCAATGGCCGCATAGGCCGAAGGCCTCTTAGAAACCTACTGCGGGAGGCAAGTTGAGCGCTATTGCTGTAAGTAGGTTTTCCTAGCTTCGCCCGTCGCGGGGCTTTGGGCCCGTCGTGATAAGTCCCCGCGCAAGCGCGATAGCAACCAGTTCTCCTCGCTTTTTTACGCCGAGTTTTTCAAAAAGTTGGCTGGCGTATATACGCACGGAGCCCGGGGCAAGGCCTACCGACTCGGCGATGGATCGATTGGAAAGGCCCCTCGCTATCAGCGTCAAAAGCGTATTCTCGCGCTCGGTCAAATGCGGGGACTCTGTTTGCCGCGCCTTGGTGGCCAACCTGCCTGGCAAATAGCGCTCGCGCTTGGAAAGCC
>JBBSJE010000233.1:0-9717 GCA_038257535.1 Polyangia bacterium | reverse complement strand
CGCCATCAAGGAACACGGTGTGAAAGTGCGGGTTGCAGCGCAAGTCGCTTGAGGCGCGCTGAATCACCGTGAGGCCGCCACACTCGGCATTGGTGCTGCCGCAGGTTTTTGCGGCACGCTCGCGATAAAAAGCCGCAACTGTGTCTGTGAACAGGCGGTGCACGGCGCCCAATAAGCGCGCGTCGGCTGTTCCTGCTGCTCATGCTTTGGAACGGATGTGGGCGCCCCGCGGCTCCAGTAAGAAGATCATTGGCCACAACGACCCCGGCCAAATACCGGCCTCGCGTTGTGGTGTCCTCGGACTTTCCTCCGATCGACGTTATCCCGGGCGCATTGGGTTATGGGCCTCCGGAGAAACGATCAGATCCGGACGACCTGCAATCTTTCGTGCGGCTTTTGGTCTACGCCAACGAATTTCGTATCGAAGCTCTTGTCGCCGCAGCCGGAACCTTGGCCAACGTCGCCAACAAGCGCAATATCTTAGATATGCTTGATCGTTACGCTGCGGTCGAAGCTGCGCTACGGGTGCATGATCCTGCTTATCCTCTAGCGGCAGATCTGCGCATGCGGGTGCATCAAGGCCTAAGCGGTACCTACGCCCAACCGGCAAATGCGATCCTCGGTGAAGGTAAAGATTCCGAAGCCTCACAGCGCATCGTGGAAATTGTGGACGCAAGTGACGAGCCCATATGGTTCTTGTTTTGGGGTGGGACGCAGGAAATGGCCCAAGCGCTATGGCGGGTCAAGCGCGAACGTGAACCAGAACGACTGGCACAATTCATCAACCGCATTCGTGTTTATATGATCGACCACCAAGATGGCACGGGTGCATGGATTGAAGAAAACTTCCCCAACCTGTTCATCATTACGTCGCATCAAGCGTTTCAAGGCATGACGGCATTTACCCGTGGCAGCACTTCGGCATTGGCAGATGGCCTCTGGTTGGAGGCAAACGTGCGCAAGGGTCACGGGCCGCTTGGAGCCGCTTACCCTCCCGCTGGATGGAGTGCAAAGCCTGGCGTGGTTGAGGGTGACACGCCGTCATTTTTCTATTTGTTAAGTGCCACGCGCGGTCTGGCTTCGCTCGAGGACCCTAGTTTGGGAGGCTGGGGTGGCCGCTTCGTACAGCGGACGCCAGGCTCACGGCATTGGATGGATGCGCCTGAAGGAAAGGAGGCCGTGTACCGTTGGCGCGATGCCTTTCAGCGCGATTTCGCCGCGCGCATGGACTTGTGTGTTCACGCGCCCGAACGCATCAACCACGCCCCCACCGCGGTGATTGATGGCGATGCAGGCACGGAGGTGCTGCACCGTACGCTCAATTCAAACGGCGTAACTACGATAGACGCGTCGGCGTCCTGGGATTCCGATGGGCATGAACTTAGTTACCACTGGTGGGTTTATCGCGATCCTGGCACGTTCACGAGTGAGTTGGTGTTGCAGGAGCCCAAAAGCTCGCGCGTTACCATGCATGCGCCAACGGGCTTTCAAGGAAAAGAAGCGCATTTGGTGCTTGAGGTGACAGACAACGGGATGCCGGCTTTAACCAGCTATCGCCGCGTTGTCTTGCGGTCGCCGCTTTAGGCCAAGCAGCTCGGGTTCGCCGGCCAGCCTTATTGCCCGCTTGCGAGATCTTGCCAGGAGCACGCATCAACATCGTTTCGTCCTACGGGACGGGCTGACGTTTTCCGCCCATGGTTGGCCTGGCGCGCGCGCTTGGTTGGGCTCCCCCTGCTGTTGGGGGTGCTGTGGCCGCTTGGCTGGGAGCGGGGGCGAGACGACTTTCCCTTCTCTTCCGTCCCCATGTTCACAGCCAAGCGCGATCCGATGGTTGTGGTGCCCCAGGTGCTCGTCGTGAACGCCACGGGCGATGTAGCTCCTGTCTCACCCGACATCGTGGCCAATGGCGCCGTCATGCAGGCGGCCACCACGATCCGGCGGGCCATCGACAGCGGCAACGCATCCGTTTTGTGCGTTCAAGTCGGCCCCTCCGTCGCCGTCGTCGGATGTTCCGCACGCGCCGATGCATATCAGCGCAAACGCCGTAAACCAACTCGCTGACTTCCTGCCTCGCATCAGCATCGTTTCGTCCTACGGTTGCCGCGTCAGCGTATAGACGAAGCTCGCGTAACCCAACGTGAGCGTGTTTGCGGTGGCGGTATAGACATAGTCCATACCTGTGCTCCTCCCGACGTTACGCCACCCGCGCCGCCCGACGCACCGCTGGCTCCGCCACTCGCTGTTGCCGCACCTCCACCTGCCTCTCCGTCTCCGCTGCCGGATGTTCCGCACGCGCCGATAGATATCAGCACAAACGCCGTGAACCAACGCGCTGACTTCTTGCCTCGACTCAACGACATCCCCTACGGTTGCCGCGTTAGCGTGTAAACGAAGGTCGAGTAACGCAAAGTCAGCATGTTCGCGGTGGCGGTATGTTTGAAGTAGTACGGAGATGTCGGATTGCAGGTTCGTTTGATCAACAAGTTGTTGCCTTCGACGGTGAAGGTCGCGTTGAAGCGAACCTTCTTAATAACCGGCGGAGCCAGCGTCTTTGATTCAATCGAAACCTCCATGATCGAATTGGGCTCAGGCGTAATGTTGACAGTCCAGCGCTCAACCATTGGCGAGACTCCATCAACGACCGCGACCGAGGTCAGGTAGTACAACCCCGGAGCGGGCTGGCCTGCTTGAAATACGGGTGACGATGGTATCGTTGTTGCCTCGATCCAATCACCTTGTACCGCCAACGCGTTGCAATCTTCACCCCGGAAGTCCCCCGTGCTCGTGGTGCCGCCGGTTCCACCATTCGCCGTTCCCCCTGTGCCACCACTGCCACCCACGCCACCACCGCCACTGCCTCCTTTATTTCCACCGCTACCGCCGGTCGCGCCACCTGCACCGCCTGGCGTGAAACCACCCGCGCCGCCCGTCGTCGTGCCGCCGGCACCTCCCGACGTTCCGCTGGACCCGGCGCTCGCGGTTCTCCCGCCTCCACCTGCCCCTCCGTCGTCGTCGCCGGATGTTCCGCACGCGCCGATGCATATCAGCACAAACGCCGTGAAACGGCTCGCTGACTTCCTAGGCCGCATCAACATCGTTTCATCCTACGGTTGCCGCGTCAGCGTATAGACGAAACTCGCGTAACCCAACGTGAGCGTGTTTGCGGCGGCGGTATAGACATAGTCCACACCTCCTCCGGACGGATTGCACGTCCGCGTCCTCGTGAGTTTATTGCCGTTGATGACATAGGTCGCGTTGTATCGGAGCTTTCTAATATTAAACATGCCACTGACAAAAACATCCGGCTCCTTAGATTCGACCGACCATTCCATGATTGAGTTCGGCTCAGGCGTAACCCTTATCGTCCACCGAATAAGCGAGTCGGATAGGCCGTCGATGATGGAAGCGGAGGTGAGGTAGTAAAGGCCGGGCACAATCGTGCCACCTTGAAATCCCGGCGACGACGGAATCGACTTTGTTTCGATCCAATCTCCCTGCACATCCAGCATGTTGCAACTTTCACCAGAGAACCCGCCGGTAGTGGATGTCCCGCCCGTCCCACCCATCGCCGTGCCCCCCGTGCCCCCCGTGCCCCCCGTGCCACCACCGCCACCACCGCCACCGCCACCATAATTTCCCCCGCTACCGCCGGTCGCGCCACCTGCACCACTCGAGCCACCCGACGTTGTACCACCCTCTCCTCCCGACGTTCCGCTGGACCCGCCACTCGCGGTCCCCGCCCCTCCACCTGCCCCTCCGTCCCCACCGTCGGATGTATCGCACGCGCCGACAGCAAGACCGACAGCAAAAGTCACAGATAAACACAGGGACAAGCGATTCATACGGTCCTCCTCGTGCATCGTACAAACGAGTTGAGTCTATGTGTTTTACGGCGTTACCCGAGACAGATAAGCCACGGCCACGTCACGAAGCGAGGCGTCCGTTTCATACTCAGCCATCCAGGCCAATGTACCACGAAACGATGGCTCCAGAGGGAGCCACGCAACAATCGTACGAAGCGCCGTCGAGCGGACATGGGTGTCTTTTTCATTGCGAACGGCCGCATCCAATGCTCGCGCGACAACGGGTGAAGGAGGCCGATCCGAAGTGGCAATCAGGGCTCCTGATCGCACCAGCGGAGATGGGTCACCCACCATGCTCTGCGCCATGATCTCATCGATTGCGGAACCGGGAACGCGCCTCAACGCATTGAGGGCCGCCATCCGGAGCGCTTCTGAATCGGACTGCAGATATGGCTGCACGTAAGGAACGATTTCGGGAAGTCCCGAATTGCCCACAGCGGTGAGCAGATCGGCGGCCATCGCCGCGACCGGGCCAGCAGAAATAGGACCAAGCTTGTCCATACGTTCGAAAAGCGGAGCCAGTGCGCGCAACGATCGGTCGCGATTTATTTCACGCGCATCAAAGGCACACGAACCAAGTCCGTATTTGGCCTGACGGCCAAACTCTGGATCGTCAATCAGGGAGATTAGACGATCAATCGTTTCGTCACTCGGATCCGGTGTCAGGCTGAGCGCAAGCAATGCCGAGCGCCGCGCGGCTACGGGGGCTTCTGATTGAGCAACCAGTTCAGAAAGAACGCGCTGAGCCGCTGGAACACCGGCATTACCCAGAGCGGCAATAAGATTGTCTGCATCCGACGCTCCCTTTGCGATCAGATTCGCAGCTTCATCGATCGCGGTGGGATCGCGACGCATTCGCGCACCAAGCGCGCTGAAGAGCTCGACGCGCTCTTGCTCCGAGGCCTTGTCACCAGAGACCACGGCCAGACGGCCTCGAATTTCACCAAATGTACGCCCTGCGATTCGGGCTTGATCCGCACCGGGACTGTATCCTGCGGTCTCGGGCGCTTTTTCGTCGATAGGTTTTGCTTCAATTGGGCCCGCTTCTGCGACGAATGAAGAAACCTTCGACCTGTCGTGCTTTTGCGCCGTTCGCGTCAGCGCGAAATGTGTGGTGACGGACATCGACCCCAGCAACTCTTGCTTCGCGCCAATCACTTCATCAAGGTTCAGCTTCCCAAACAGGCCAACGCCGTCGCGCTCGAACAGAGCGAGAGAGCGCACCACTTCTGTTTTCAGGCCTTGAGCAGCACCGGGAGCATCAACGTAGCGAAGCTTTCGTTTCTCGATCTTCCGGGATCCCAACAATTTGTATTCAGCCTGGTATCGCCCTGAGCGATCCCTCTCCTCCACTTGCCATGAATCGGTTTCCCGATTAGGTAGCACCAGTTGAACATAAGCTGCCACTGACTGCGTTATCGTCGCGGCCAATCCTCCCACCGCGGCGGGAACCCGAGCCTCTGTCAAGGCACCGGCTGAATCGAAGGTAAAATAGACCGACGTGGCAAGTCCGCGCCGAACCTCGTCGAGTGCGCTGTTCTGTCCGACGGACATGGCGTTTCCCGTCAACGAATCGGTTTCGATCTGAGCCTGCACCTGTAGCGACCTGGTGTCATTTCGTAGCACGGTCACATTCCAGCGACCCTTCAACTCGAATGAGAAGAACGACATATCACCGCGTCGAGCATCGGAGCCGAGGACCAAGTCGTGGGTGAATTGATCGCCCACCCTCAGATTTGACCAACGTGACGGTTTCCGAAACACCAAGTTCCGGGCACGCTCGTTGAGCACGCCCACCGCCAAGACGGCCAGCGCAGACAACGCCAACAGGATTTTCAGACGTTGTCGGTTGAAGGCCATGGGGTATCGCTCTCCCGTCAATCGATCCTGCAAGGGAAGGTCGCGACCAAACATTCGCCGTTGGAGGGTATCCAGGGTCGCCCACAATAATTTGGGCATTCGGTAGCACACGCGTAGCCTCCGCCATTTGGCAGATATCCCCCTGGTACGAAAACCAGCCCCTGTTCCCGGCAGGTCATACAACGCCCGTTGACGTCGAAGGTTTTGTCAGGACAGGTGCAGCCATCACCACGAAATTTGCCACCGGGACAGTCCGGATCACACCCAGATTCGAACCCGAGGGACTGTCCATTGCCAATTTCGCCGCCGTCTCCAGCGCCCCAAATTCGGGGAAAACTATCGGGAATCGGAGGCATGTCAGGCAAGGTAGGGAAGGTGATCTCTGCATGGATATCAAACGGGGACGGCACCCGCGGAAACAGCGGAACACCACCTTTGACGGTCCAATCCAACGGCTTACTCCAACCCGGCCAGCTGGCGAGCTTTTTCTTAAATGTCTTCTTGTACCAGACCACTCTCACACGCGCCTGCAGATCAATGTCGCCCTTGAGTACGCTCACTTTTCCGCCAACGTTGAAGTAAGGATCCAGCGTCCAGGTGAACGTGTCAGCCGACAGTTCAGCACGCGCACCGAGCGGAAAGCTTGGATCTGCATAAACGGTTCGCCCATCGGGCTGTTTTGATCGGGTGAGCGCCAAACCTGTACCGATTTTCGAAGAAAACTCGACCAGGTGTAGGTTGCCAACGACTCCCACGTTTGCACCAAAGTAAGAAGACCCGACCTCGGCACCGAGTAAGACACTGGCGCGAGCTGACGCGGCGGGATTACCAGAAAGGGCAACCGAAGCACCAGGAACAGTGTTCTGATCAGCCGGGGGATTGGTTTTGATTTCCCAGGCGAGCGATCCATTGAGGGCCCAACGGCCACCTGCTTCGACCTCAAGCAGTGCGTTGATCGGACCAATTGGGTATCGCATCTTCACGGCGAGCAAGGTGAAAGGCTTGTCGTATCTCAAGAACGGTAGATCTCCCTTCGTGTTGTAGGTCAACAGCGCCTGCAATCGCTCATTTTGTTTATCGACAAAGGATTGAACTTCGTCGTTGTAGTGCTTGATCCAACGTTGCGCAGCGTTGCGTGCTTCTTGCGGATCGAAAATTTCACAGGTCGCCGAAAAGTCAGGGAACTTTTCTTTCGTCTTCAGACAGAATTCCCGAGTAGGGCTGACGTTTTCCGCCCAGCGTTTAACCTTTTGCTCTTGGTCATTGACGTATTCCTCAAGATAGGCGCGCTGAATTTTCACGGCGTCGGCCATCGCCTTTTTCATCTCGTTGCCCTTGGCCGTCAGGGCTTTCCCTAGATTCGTACATTGGCCGTTCAAGGGCAGGTGAACCAGGCCACCCTGAGCGCTTGCCTCATCAATGAGCACAATGTCGTGCCCGAGCACCTTGGCCATCGCGTGCGTGTGCGCCCCGCAGAAGTTCATCTTGGCCTGAGCATCGACACCAAGAACCGTGAACGGAACGCCCCAAACTTTGACGGTGGTTCGCCAGTCGACACCCGTATCGAGATCGAGCTCTGCGTTGCCGAAGGCCATCGGATCGAATTTCATCTTGCTGAACAATCCAGGACCAAAGTCGACGGACCACTTATCGTTGCCGGAGTGTCCATTTTTGCTCTCCGTCAAATCGTTGTTAACGACTTTGCTCGATCCTGCATTGAGTACACAGGAGTCGCCCATATCGTACTGGGTCGGCGTCGGATCCGAGGTCGGTATGACGACCGGCGTCTCGGCAATAAGCTGGGCCTCATTGGCTGGCACAGTCTGCTCGAGCGAGCCGATGTCTTCTGGCTCTGCGCATTGACGGATTTCGCGACATCCATTTTCTGCAGGCAGTGCACTGCCGCAGAATGAATACCGAGTGCCACAAAGCCTTTTTTGTACTTCGATCGGACAGTCTGGACGATCGTCGGGACAAATCAGGGTGCAGACCTCGCCTTTTGCACAATCCGTATCACTGACGCACGCCGTGGTCAGCGTCGTGGGATCGACGGCGCAAAGCTCGGGAGCCGGCATGGCATCGCAGCGATCTTCGGCCGAGACTTCCTGCAACTGCGTTTGACTGATCGGGCCCAGCGACCGTTCTTCCTCGTCGCAAACGTTGAACGAACAGTTCGAGCCACCCAAGGCAACGTTTTCGATACTTCCGTCGGCACCGAACACCGGCTGGATCCGGTTTTCGCCGTTTGAGCACAAGGTCTCAACACCGTGAGGATCTCCCGTCGAGACGCCTCCGATGAGCTGTCCCCGGATCATCGCTGGGTTGACGGCGTCCCCGAACACACTGTCACTCTCAGAGGAGGCCTGACATAGCCCGCTTGAAGTGCAGACGTTGCCGTCCCCGCAACTGGTGCCCGCTGGAGCGGGGCTGGTCGTACAGGCACCGGTTGTTGGTTCGCAACGATCGATTGAGCAGGGCACGTTGTCGTTACAAACAATCGCAGGACCCGGGAGGCAAACGCCCGACCGACAAGTCTCGACACCATCGCAAAGGTCCTCGTCGGCACACGAAGTGCCCTCCGCCAGGGCCACGTGCTGACAACCAGAAACGGCGTTGCAGCTATCGGTCGTACAGACCTGGTTGTCGTCACAGCTCGGAGCCGTCCCCGCAACACACCAGCCGTCGTGACATGATTCCGCGCCGTTGCACTGGTTCGCATCCGAACACGACGCACCCTCCGCCGCTCCAACACAGCCGGACGTCCTCAAATCCACAAGTCCACTACCCCACCGAATCGCCGCGTCGAACAAACGCCAACCTTCCGGGGTGAAGGCGGCCGGCGTGTCTCTTCCCGCGAAAAAGCCCACCCGGCGCGCCGGTGCTGCGTTTTGAATCATGGCTGCACTAGCTTCGTAACCAAAAACAGCAGACAGGTCGGCCGCTCCGAACAGACTAGCCACGTTGACGGCACCAGCGCCGGGTTTGCCCCAAACGAATTTTTGCGGTGTTTGAGTTACGCGCACCGTGCCTGTCAATCCATCTGCCAACGGGTGGGTTGGCATCGTAACAACCACGTTCTGCTGCGCGGATCGATCACCGATCGTAACGTTCCAACCACTAGCCGTCATCCCCATCGCATCCCAACTCTCTGGCTCAAGGTTCACAACCGGAATTGCAACAGCAGTCAGTCGAGACCCCAGCGCGGTTGAATCGGTGGACTCCGACACCACCACCACCGCGCGACCCGCAGAGTCTGCCGGTTGAACCGTCGACTCCACCCGTACGGTCACTTCAAAACCCAGCGGTGATTCCAAACGCGCCTTCAACGTTTGATCTGCAGTCGACAGAGGAGTCCTTCCGACGACCAACAAAGCCTGTGGTTGGGCGGCCCAGGTGATGGCCGCATCCAGCAACTTCCAGCCCTCGGGCCCAAATGCCGCCGCGGTGTCGCGCCCGGCAAACCATCCAACCCGGCGTGCGGGAGCGGATATCCCCACCATCGACGCCCCGAGCTCGTACCCGAATATGGTGACCTTGTCGGCGGCACTGACAAGTGTTGCGATTCGAATCGCACTTGCAGGCGGTTTGGCCCAACCGAATTTTTGGGTACTATTGACGACGCGAACCTTACCGCTGAAGCCTGCTGCCAACGGATGGGTTGGATTGATGACCGAAAGGCGATCCTCGGCTGCCGAGTCACCTATGTTCGTTCCCCAGCCCGGTGCGACCATCGCCAGATCGTCCCACAGTTCCGGTTCAAGACTGATAAGAGGCACGGAAACGTTTTTGAGCCGAGAACCGACATCGACGGAGGCTGTCGACTCGGAAATCACAACCACACCGCTCCTAGCAGCAATGCCGATCGGTTAGCGGCTAAGTGATCGAAATTGATCGGGAAATCCTGTGGACAAAATGACACGTTGCAGATGACAGGCTAGAGAGATCAAGATGCAGTGATCTTCGATGAAAAAGATCACGCTTGATGAGGCCTTGG
>JBBSJE010000232.1:0-9795 GCA_038257535.1 Polyangia bacterium | reverse complement strand
TGGCGGGCGTAAAACCACACCACCAGAGGGTACGCCGCGTGCAGCGACGGGATGGCCCCAAACACCGAAGCGCCGCGGGCATAAAAGTGCCGAAAGTACGCGATGCCGGTGAGATCGTCCCAACGCGCGGCCGCCGCTGGATTGGGTGGCGTTGAAAGATCTACAGGACCAAAGCCATGCGCTTGGGCGTACCAAGGTGGGGCCGCGGGATAGATGTAATAGGTGGCAATGCCCATCAGGTTCACCAACAAAAACGTCCAACCAAAGCGGGCCAACAGCGTGCTGTCCGGCGTGTGGCGGCGGAAAAGCGCAAGGTAAAGCGCAAACGCCAGCACCTCGTAAAGAAACAGGATGTACGCCGAGCCGGTGATGAAATCGACCCACGGCCAATGGTGTTGCAGAAAAAATTCGTTGGGCGTCAAAGCCCCCGTGGCTGAGGCGATCGAAAACAACGCCATGTCGAAGTTGTAAGGCTCGTGCACGTGGACAGCGATCACTTGCAGCAAGGGCTTCAGCAAACGGGACGAATCGTAGACCAGCGCCAAAATCACGAATGGCAGGGCGCTTTTGTAGAAGCGGCGGGTGCCTTCGCTCCACACGCACACGAACAGCACCAGCGCGAAGAAGCCGAAGTGTTCCAGGCGCAGGCCGAAGCTTGTGGCGGCCAAGGTCAGGTACAAGGCGAAACTGCCGACTGTGCCCCAGAGCAGACGTTGGGGGGTGGCTTTCAGCCTTGTGACAATGTTGAAGGTTGTAGGGACCACCAGCACCGGGCGCAGCCTACCTCAGCGGCCGCTGATGGCCAGCCCCCAGCGGGAAAGCCGCTAAGGCTCAGCACTCGGACGGCACAGGCGTGCGAATGGAGCGAGCGGGGCGGCGTTCGGCCGCGGTCTTAGATTCAATACGCGCCAGGGCTTCGGCGGGAGACACCCCCGCTTGGCGCAGCCTCAGCAGCTCTTCAAGCCGCTCGTCCTGCGCCACCCGCTCGTGCGCGCGCCGCTGATGTTCAAGCAGCAGCTTTGTTTCGCGCTCAGACTCGGCCAACGCCAGTTCCATTTTGAGCGCCTTCACCCGCTTCTTTTCCTTCATGCGCTCTAGCGCCACGAGGGCCTTATCCACCTCACTGGCTTTTGCGCCCAGTGGTTTGCCCAGCAAACACCGGGGGCAAGGGCAGTCGGAGGTGTGATTCACCCCATCGGTCTCGAATCGCGGGAACATCATCTGCAACGTCGCCGGTCGCGCCATGCATTTACCCCTTTTGGCACCCCGGGTGGGGAAACCGTGTTGGTTAGAAGGTGGCCAAAGATTTGACCACCCCACCCACCAACACATTCAAAAACCGTACCTACTTCAGTAGTTTAGCGGCTTCGAAGGGGCGTTCAAGCCGCCTGTGGATAGGGCCAAGGCTTAAAACAGGTACGCGACGCTGGAGCCCAAGAAAAAGGCGTTGTGAAAACCACCCTCAATCACCCGCCATTCCAACCCGGGCACTTCGGGAAAACGTAACGCCATGCCAGTCATCAGGTTGACGATCGGCAACGCGCCCGGAACCGAACCTTCTTTAAATCGTCGAGGGCTATCAGGCCCACCATCCCGGCCGCCCTCCGATTCCTTCAATTCCGCTTCTGTGCAGCGCTCGCCCTCACAAATCCTGGGTTTGCACTGGCTCAAATCGCCCACGTTTTCGGCGGTGCAATTGTCGGCTGACGTGCGCAGCACCTTGCCGGTGAGAATGCCCAAGCCCAAGCCGGCGCCGTAATACACGCCAAAATACTCGTTGAGCCACGTGTTCCACACGAAGGAAACCTCAAGACTGATCAAGCTCATGCCTTTGACCTGCACAAGATCGGTATCAACCGAGGGATCCTTGGTTTTTCCCAGCCAGTTGCCATCGGGGGGCGACATATTCTGGTAGCCCACGCCCACCGCGATGTCGAAGTTTTCTTTGCGGCGAAAGCCTTCAAGAATGAAGCCCCCCGTGTGCAGCGGGCTGTTTTCTTCGGTGAAAAGGCCCAAAAACCAGCTAGGCACGGTCACATAGCGTCCGCGCGCCGACAGGCCAAATTGTTGCGTATAAGCCACCGGGGGAGCCGCCCCCGCGACCGAGGGGTCCTGGCTTTGCGCCTGCGCGGAATTGGGGACGAACAGAGTGCCAACAACGGCACCTACGAGTGCGAGATGAGTGAGTTTCAACATGGGCTGCCTCCGAAGCGGGCGCACTATAACACCAGTGGGCGGCTCCCCGGGTGGCAGAAAATCTGGTTCTGGCTCAAGGGCCGTGTTCAGCCGTCCTTGTTGGGCTTTAAGCTTTTGCTCACCATCTGCCGATGTGCAGACTGAAAGGCGGGATGTCCCCAGAGCCACCCAGATGAAGACATTGGCAATCAACAAAGAACGCAGCCGCAGCGAAGCAGGGTTTTCGCTGGTGGAATTGATCGTTGTGGTGGTGATCATCGGCATCTTGGCGACCATGGCCAACTACGGCTATGGCAAATGGATTGGTCGCGCCCGGCGGGCCGAGGCGGTGGCCTTGTTGGCGGAGATGAGCGCCAAAGAGCAGGTGTACCTGATGGAATTTGGCGCGTATTTGCCGCTGCGGGTGGGCGCCGTCGCGTTGGATGAATCGCCGGCCGCGTTTTATCCCATGTCCCCCGACAACGCGGCCTTCGAGTCGCGCCGGACCGCCACATCCATCGCCAATGGCGCCGGGTGGCCCGTCAGCTGGCGAAACGTAGGCCTGCGCCCTCGAACCGCGCAGCTTTATTGCACCTATCTGCTCAACGCTGGGCCCGCGGTTGTGGCCGGCACCCCGCCAGGCACGTTTTACGGCGACCGCTTGCTGAATCAACCGGGCGCCACCACCCGCCCGTGGTTCTATGCGCTAGCCGCCTGCAACTTCAGCGGTGCAGCGGGCATGCCAAACAACGTTCACGTCATGGGCGTCACCGCGGATTCGCCGGTGATTCGCGAATTCAACGAAGGCCAATAACAGCCGCCTGGCTCCCGTCGGGCGGCCTCGCGAAATGCCTCCGGATCGGCGCATGGAGACCCACAATTGTCCCCACACGCCGTCCCGGACGCCCTTTCGAGTGTCAGAAGGGGGTTCCGCTCACCCGAAGGCGAGCCCATGCATTGCACGTCGCGCGCCAAGGGACGTGAGGTGCTTGGAGGCAGCAAAATCAATAGCTTAGGCTGTGACTGCCGGATCGCGCGGTTTAGTCAGTCACAGCAGTCCTACCAGTCAGTTCTAGAACCCTGCCGAGCCAAAGGTGCTGCCCCCCTGCAGACCCCAAGAATGCGCGCTTCGCCACCCCGCCCCCGCGCGAGAGAAGGTAAAGTTAGATCATGCGTTTTTTCCATCTGAGCGCTTTGGCTTTTGCTTTGGCTTCTTCATCAGCCTGGGCGCAAGCGCCTGCGCCCCGCAATAAACCGCCCGAAAAGGCCAGCGCGCCAGCCCCCGCCAAAGACGCCACCAAGGCTGGGGTGGTTGAAGCCTTACAGGGGTCGAGCCCCATGACCCCCGAGCGGGTGGGAAGCATGGGCAAAGACGCAGACCTGGTTTTGATCGACTTGGTTCGAGACGACAAGGTTGAACGCGAGGTTCGCGGCCGCGCCATCGACGCCCTGGCCGCCTCAGGTACCGTGGTGGCACGCGATCAACTGGTGCGCATGGCCACCAGCACAGGAGACGAGTTGGAAGTCACGCTGCTGCGTCGGGCGCTGTTGGGCTTGGGGTGGATGAGGGATGGGCGCGCCACCGACATCATCTCACCATGGCTCACGCACCCCGAAGCCCAGGTGCGAACCGACGCGGCCGTGGCGCTGGCCCTGACCAAAACAAAAGGCGCACTCGAAACGCTTGAGCGACACAAGCGCGGCGAAAAGGACGCGGGCGTACGCAGCAAGGTGGAACGACTGATTCGCCAACTTCGGCATGAGCTACCTCCCGAACCCAAGCGCCGCCAAGAGCAACCCCGCGTCCAGCCGCCGCCTCCCGTTGAAGGCCGCAACAGCACGCGTTTTTGAGTTGCAACCCGCTGAACCGTCATCGCGCTGTGCCCGCGCGCGTGCGCCTATGGTAATTTGATCGCGACCTCGTCCCGGGCACATCATTTGTCCGGTTGAGAGTTTGATTGAGCAGCAAGGAGTCACCATCCGTGTCAAAGTCTGAAAAGCTCGCCATTCTCGTTGGGGGCGGCCCCGCCCCAGGCATCAACAGCGTGATCAGCGCTGCGACGATCCGCGCTCTGCTTCAGGGCGTTGAGGTGCTGGGCATCCGCGATGGCTTCTCCGAAATCATGCAGGGCAAGCTGGACCGCGTGCGCCCCTTGACCATTGAAGAGGTGAGCCGAATTCACTTCTCCGGTGGAAGCCATTTGGGTACATCGCGCGCCAATCCCACGAAGAACGAGGAATGCCTCGCCAACGTGGTGGCCAGCCTGGAAAAACTGGGCGTCAGCCAGCTCATCACCGTTGGCGGCGATGACACCGCGTTTTCCGCCATGAAGACGGCTGAAAAAGCCAATGGATCGGTGCGCGTGATTCACGTGCCCAAAACCATCGACAACGACCTTGATCTGCCGGCCGACATCGACACCTTTGGCTACGCCACCGCCCGCCACATGGGCGTGGAAATTGTGAAGAACTTGATGGTGGACGCCAAAACCACCTCACGCTGGTACTTCGTGGTGGCCATGGGTCGCAAAGCCGGGCATCTCGCGCTGGGCATTGGCAAAGCAGCGGGCGCCACGCTCACCGTGATTCCGGAAGAATTTCCCAATGGCAAAACCAGCCTGGATCACGTGGTGGACATTTTGGCGGGCGCGGTGATCAAGCGGCTGGCACAAGGACGCCGCGATGGCGTGGCCATCTTGGCTGAAGGCCTGGCTGAAAGCATTCCCGAAGCCGAGCTTTCGCGTTTGGGCACGGTGGTTCGTGATGAACACGACCACATCCGCTTTTCAGAGTTGGATCTGGGCCGCGGGATCAAGACCTTGGTCGACGAGCGGCTCAAGCGCTTGGGCATTAAGCTCACCATCGTCTCCAAAGACATTGGGTACGAATTGCGCTGCGCCGATCCCGTGCCCACTGACATTGAGTACACCCGCGACTTGGGCTACTGCGCCGCCAAGTATTTGTTCGAGGGCGGCAACGCAGCGATGGTGTCTTTGCAGGGCGGACACTTTGTACCCATTCCGTTTGCCCGCATGTTGGATCCGGTCACGGGCCGCACCCGCGTGCGCATGATCGACATCAATTCCACCCGCTATGGCATCGCCAGGCGCTACATGATTCGTTTGCGACGCGATGACTTCGAGCATTTCATCGAGCTTGAGAAGTACGCAAAAATCTCAAACATGACCGTGGAAGATTTTAAGGAGCGGTTCTTTTACGTTGTGGCCAATGAGCCGCCCCCTGTGATCTTGAATCCTCCGATGGGGGATTAACGGTCACGCCTGCGATAGGAGCAAGACGGAGATGTGCGGGCTCGCAGCGCTTTTCGATCCCACGGGCGCGCCCATCGATCGTCAAGTTGTTGAGCAGATGACCCGCGCAGTGGCCCCGCGTGGGCCTGACGCCGAAGGCCTGTGGTTTGGGCCCGGCGCGGGGCTAGGGCACCGGCGGTTGAAGGTCATCGACGTAAGCGACGCGGGCATGCAGCCCATGGCCAGCTTGGCGGGCGACGTTCACGTGGTGTTCAACGGCGAGATCTACAATTTCTTGGATCTGCGGGCCGAGCTCATGAGCCATGGCCACAGCTTTCGTTCACGCTGCGACACTGAAGTGCTGTTGGTAGCCTACCAACAGTGGGGCGAAGACATGCTGGCGCGAATCGACGGCATGTTTGCGTTTGTGATCTGGGACGAACGCAAGCGGCGGGTGTTTGCGGCCCGCGATCGCATGGGAAAAAAGCCGCTGTACTACGCACGGGTTCGGCGCGGCGCTGGGCTGCCGCCATTGTTGGCGTTTGGATCAGAACTAAAAGCGCTGCTGCCCATTCCCGGATTTGATCGCACTGTGTCGCCTGAGGCGCTGGGGCGGTATCTCACCTTTGAGTATGTGCCCCCGCCGCTCACCATTTTTGAAGGCGCACGAAAATTGGATGCGTCGCAAAGCGTGGCCTTTGATCTCCACCACGACCCCACAGCCTCACCGAATCTGCAGCGGTATTGGGATCTGCCGTTTCCCGCCGCGCACGAGGCCATGCAAGCAACCGAGGCGGCCAGCAACGTATGGGCGCTGCTGAAACGCGCGGTTGAGAAGCGGCTGGTGGCTGATGTGCCCTTGGGAGTGTTTCTTTCGGGGGGGCTTGATTCATCAGCCGTGGCGGCTGCGATGCATGCGGTGCTGGGTGGCGGCGCGGGCATCACAACGTTTTCGATTGGGTTTTCCGACCCCAGCTACGATGAATCGTCGCATGCGCGTCTCGTTGCCAAACACTTGGGCACAAATCACCACGAGGACATCGTTGACGCCAAAGCGATGTTAAACGTGTTGCCGCAAGTCTCGCGGCTGTTGGATGAGCCGCTGGCCGACGCTTCCATCGTGCCCACATTTTTGTTAAGCCGCTTCGCCCAGCAGCATGTCACCGTGGCGTTGGGTGGCGATGGCGGCGATGAATTGTTTGCCGGCTATCCTACGTTTGCCGCGGATCGCTGGGGCCAGCTTTATTTTCGCTATCTGCCAAAACGCATGCAAGCGGCCGTGCAAGCGGCGGCCGCCCAGCTTCCCGCCAGCACGAAATACTTCAGCCTGGACTTCAAGTTAAACCAATTCCTGCGTGGTGGACCGCTGCCGGGGCCACGCCGCCACCAACGATGGATGGCGTCGTTTCTGCCTGAAGAGCAGGCCAGCTTGCTGTCCCCGGATCTACGACCGCTTGCAGACGCCGATCCGCTGTCGCTTATCGACACGCGCATCGGGTTGAGTTCGGCGCGCGACAAACGAGATCTTTTGATGGATTTTTATGCCCGGTTTTATTTGCCTGGCGACGTGAATGTGAAAGTGGACCGCGCGTCGAGCGCGGTGGGCCTGGAAGTGCGCGCGCCATTTCTGGACACCGACTTGGTGAAACTTGCCTGCCAGATCCCCCCTTCGCTTCGCCGCCGCGGCGGCGTGAGCAAATACGTGTTGAAGCGCGCGTTGCGGGGGCGGCTGCCACAACAAATCATTGATCGCAAGAAACAGGGATTCGGCGTCCCTGTCGCACGATGGATGAAAGAAGATCTCGCGCCTTTGCTGCGCGATGAGTTGGCGCCCGAAAAACTCACACGCGAAGGGTTTTTCGATCCTCAGGCGGTGCAAGGGCTTATCACCGATCATCTATCGGGTCGCAGAGATAGGCGCAAAGCGCTGTGGACGTTGTTGTCGTTTGAACGTTGGTTTGCTGAATACGGCCAGGGGCGCTCAGGTGTGTAAGCACGAGGCGCGCGCATGAGTTCTCGCCAGCCCCCGCTTTTGGGACAAGGTGAAGGCTTCTTTGACCTGCACGATCTGCAAAGCAATGCCGACGCGTTCGACGACGATGTAGCGGCCTCGCCACAAATTGATCAGTTCTGTGCTTCGTCATGTTGGATCTTGCCAGCGGCGCAGGAGCTGATGCCGCCGCGACAGGCGGCCATTCGCAAAGGCCCTGAGGGCTGGCTGGCGTTCATGCGCGGAGAGCACTCAGGCAGCGGAAGGTATCTTGAGCCGCTTGAAGCCAGTTGGGGCCTGGCGTGCCCTTTGATAGGCCCCGATCCAGTAGCTTTGGTGTCGTGGCTGGAGGCTGTGCTGAGCCGCTGCCGCGACGATTGGGACCTCACGTTGCTTGCCGGCTTGCCGGCCAACTCACAGCTTTTGCTCAGCGTGGCCGCTGTGTTGGGCAAGCGGTTTCGCTTGCTTCGCCACGGCCGCGCCGGCCGCCATGTGGCCAGCTTGGAAGGTGGCTTCGATGGCTTCTTGTCCCGCCGCTCCAGCAATTTTCGTCGCAACTTGACCCGTGCACAAAGCCGCGCCCGGGCCGCCGGCGTGCATTTCGAGCATCACAAACCCACCACGGCCACAGACGCATTGGCCATGTTTCAGCGTGTCCAGCGCTTGGAAACCAAGTCGTGGAAGGGGCGAGACGACGTGGGCATTGCCCGCGGCCCGTTCGGCGACTTTTATCGCAACATGGTGCCCCGCTTGGCGAAGCGGGGTGCTTTGCACGTGGTGTTTGCCAGACAAGGCGAACAGGATGTGGCCTTCATGTTGGGCGGCGCGTTCGGCGACACGATCCGCGGCTTGCAAGTGAGCTTCCGTGACGACCTGCGGGCCTTGAGCCTGGGGAATCTGTGTCAGGCGCATCTCATCGCCACATTGGCCGGCGAAGCTTCGCGCTACGATCTTGGCTCAACGGGCCTCACCTACAAGTTGCGTTGGGCAGAAACCATCACAGACAACGAGATCTTGTTGGTGCTGCCGCGTTGAGCGCAGGCATTTCACACTCTGAACAAACGCGGATTTCCGTCCCACGGCCAGCTGCCACGCGCTTCGGGAGGCAAAGCGCCAAAGCGCTTGCGATACGCCTTTGTGAACGCAGCGGTGCCCGGGTTTACGTAGCCGCCCCCCCGCAAGGGGCCAAACGCACCGGCGTAGCGAACCGCGATGCAGGCAAACAAATCGTCCCGGCGCACCTTGGCGCAAATGCTGGCGGCGGCCACAGCGGCGTGGGCGGACTCGCCCTGATCGTGGGCTTCCAAATGCGAAAATTCAGCCGCTAGCGGCCCGAACATCCGCGCGCCATCGGCCACGATGCGCTTGGCGGCGGGGGCGCGCCCGATCAAATCGCGGGCGCGTTCGCGTTCCAGTTCATTCAAAGCGCCACGCGCAACGTACTCGTCCACAGTTTGCACATCGCAAATCGCATAACCAATCCACGAGGCCACGCTTTCGATAAGGCTTAGCAACTGCTTGCGCGCTTGATGCGCTTTGTCGCCAGCACCAAAACGTTTGGAATCCGTGACGCCCGCGCGGGTCAAGCGACGGGCCGCTGAAGGCTCAAGCGCCACCGCCGCCATGACCAAAGGGCCCAAAGCCGGGCCACGGCCCGCTTCATCAATGCCTAACACCAGAACCGTCATGCGTTGCCTTTGGGCGATGCCGCTCGCCTTGTAACCGCTTTCCACATCGCGTGAGTGCCAAGCCGTCCTTCGCCTTCCGCTTGGTTGTCAGCAAACAGCGATTGCGCCAAGGTGGCGCCCGGCACCGGCACCGCGGCGGCCTGCGCGGTGTCGCGCACGATGCGCAGATCCTTTTGCATCAGATCCACCATAAACCCTGGCGCAAAATCGCCCTGGGCGATGCGGGGGCCCAAGTTCTGCAAAGCCCAAGAGCCACCAGCGCCCACCGACAAAGCGTCAACAACAAGCTGCAGATTCAACCCCTGGCTTTGAGCTAGGGCAAACGCTTCACAAATGCCCACCATGTTCACAGCGCCCAAGGCCCCGCGCGAATCAACCGCTCTGCCATGGCCAAGCCCATAATCCCTAAGCCCAAAAATCCGATTCGTAGCGGCGCTGCAAGCTCTTGGGGTGGGTGTGCCATGGCCGGCATCATGCCAAAAACTTCGCGGACCTCGGGAACATTCGTTAAGGACAGCGGCCCGGCGTCAGTCGTTGGCGGAAAATGCCAGTCGGGTGTTTTCCCGCGAGGTCCCTGTCGATGGTTTCTGTCGTGCTTAAAATCCATGACATCCCCCACCGCCAGCGCGCGGCTCTTCAGCAGGCCACTTGTATGGTAGGCGACGCTATTTGAGCAACCCCGGCCCTGCTG
>JBBSJE010000231.1:0-9837 GCA_038257535.1 Polyangia bacterium | reverse complement strand
GCAGCGGCAGCTCGCAGCATCTCGCCGGCGCGCTTTTCGGCAGCACTTTCGGATTGAAGCTCGTGCACGTTCCGTATAAAGGAACCGGTCCGATGATGAACGATCTCGTCGGCGGGCAAATCGGGATCAGGCTTGCCAAAGCGTGGCTCCAAGGTCAGGTCCACCAGAAACTCGGAAAACGTCTGCACCAAGGTGGGCATCAGAGGTTTGTCTCCCCCCGCTTCCAATTGCGAGATGCGGCCCAAAAGCGGGGCGATGATGCGAAAGAACGCCGCGCGCTCGTCCGCGGCCAAGGCCAGCGCCCAGGCGCGACGAAGCACATGCGAAAGTCCCAACAAGTAGCGCTGGCATTCCGCTTCCAGTTTTGGGTCGTCGCCGAAGAACGTGCGCGGGGTTTGCAAAGTCACAAACAGGCGCCCGCGGGCCGCTTCGCTCAAAGCCGCCGTGAGCGCGCCTTGTTCCCCTTGGCTCACCATGCGCCAGATCTCGGCGGGGGATAGGGGGTCTTCGGTTTCAGGCCGCCGCAGCGCTTCGCCTAGGGCCAACAACAGATGCGCGCGTCCCGCCGTGCCTTCCAGGTAGAACCTTCGGCTCTTCACGGGGTCCAAGCCGCCCATCATCTCACCCATCTGGGCATTGAAGATGCGCGCCAACATGCGGTTGAGCCCTTCGATGTCGCGACCCGATAGGAGAGCGCCGTTCATTTCGTTGCTCAACAAGTTGTCCGACGTGACACCTCTGGAAACAATGTCGTCGGCTTGAATGGTGATGAGTTCGTTCTGCATATCCACCAGCCGGTTTTGTTGCAGCGCCACGTACACCTGAACCGCGGGAATCATGAAAGCCAGCAGCGAAAACAAGAACAGGAACATCCGGCGGCGAATCGCAAACCGCAGCAAGGACACGCTGAACAACTCGGCGGCCTCCACCACCTCATTTGGTTGCGGCCACTCGGTTTTGGGGCCCGCGTAGCGGGTGCCCACCTTGAATAGGTGCACAAAGTTTCGCACCACGCGGGTTCGGTCCAGCGCAGGCAAGAGTAGCCGCAACCCCAAGCGGTACGCTTTGCCCCGGTGCCGGCCGCCCCGCGCCTCGGCTTCCGATATGGCTTCAATCTGCGCACGCAGTTGCGCGTTTTCTTCCTTTAGGGCGGCAAGCTCTTGTTCCAGCATGGGCGGTAGCAAGATATGTCAGGCGCGGCGGGGAAAAAAAGAGCCGCCGCCAGAGATCAGGCGCTTTGTGTTTGCCCGCGACCCGCGTTGTCAGCGGCCGCCGGCCACCTTGCCGCCGGGCAGCCGGCGCACCCGAATGTTCCGGTACCAAACCGGGTCACCGTGGTCCTGCAACAGAATGTGGCCGCGCGCGCTTTGGCCAAAGCCGCGGTTGTCTTTGTATTTGCTGGTGTTGATGAGCGCCCGCAGCATTTGGCTGTCGCGCTCAAACGCCACCACCTTTTCCCCGTTGAGCCAGTGTTCAATGTGATTGCCGCTCACCAACAGGCGCGCTTCATTCCATTCGCCGGGGGCTTTTGCCATGGCCTTTGCCGGCGGGATCAAGTCATAAAGCGCCCCCACTGTCCGATTGCCCCCGATGCCTTTTTTGGCGTCTGGGTGCTTGTCGTCGTCCAAGATCTGCATTTCAAACCCCAGGCCGCCGTGACCTGACGACACCCGCGCTTCGTCGATCAAATACTTCACGCCGCTGTTGCCGCCGGGGCTCAACTTCCACTCAAGCCGCAGCTCGAAATTCTCGAACGTGTCATTGGTGATGATGTCGCCGGCCTTGTCGCATTGGGGCCCCTCCGGATCGTGCATCAAGGTGCCATCAACCACCTTCCAACCGTTTCTTGGCATGGCCTTGCGACGGAATCCGCGCCATCCCTTGGTGGTCTTGCCGTCAAACAAAGCAACAAAGCCCTGCTGTTTTTCGAGGGCGGTGGGCACCATGGAGGCTTCGCCAGTTGCTTTCTCGGACGCGAAAACCGGGGTTAAGAAAACGCCACAGTTGATCGCGCAAGACAGCCAAACATGCCGAAAGCAAGACCGCATGCGCTTGTGCATACCGCGACGGTGAAGCTGCCGCCAAACCCGGCTGTGGGGGAGCTCACGATAAACTAACTAACGAGCTTCCGTCGCTTCGCCCCCAGCGCCGTTGTCTTGCACCCGCGCCTGGGGCTTCAAAGTGGCTTGTGCCAGGCCTCGCACAGTTTGCGAAGGATCCTGGCGTGCGCGCCCCAAGGCCGCACCGGCAGCGCTCACATCAACCCCCCGGTTGGCCAAACGCCGAAGCGCGGTAAGCGCGGCTGGCACCGCCGCGCTGGTTTCGCCCGAGAGGGCCGCCAACGCTGGCACACAATCGCGGCTGCCCACGTCGCCCAGCAAGTTCACCAGCCTTTCCAGCAAGGGCCCCGCGGTTTGCGATGTGATCAAGGGCAGCAAGGCCGGCTCGGCGTCAGGGCCCAGCCTTCGCAATGCGCTTAGCGTGGTTTCCAGCGCGAAATCGCGGGTGCCCTGAAGTTGCACCCGCAGCGCCAGCGCAAAAGCCGCGTCTGCGCCTCCCAGTTCAGCCAGCCCCTCGATCGCCGCTCGGGTCACTTTGGTGGCAGGGCCTGGGCTTTGCGCCAGCGCCGCCAAGCGCGCCGTGGCGGCTCTATCGCCCAGGGCCCCAAAGCCTGCACGGCGGCCGCCGCCCACGTGGCGTCGCCGGTTTCAACCACGTGTTCCAGCACAGGCCTTAGGGCTGGGTCACGGGATCGCCCCATTGCTGCCAGCGCTTCCCACCTTACGGCCACATCCACATCGCCCAGGCCGTTCACCAAAGCGTGGCGAGCGGCTGGATCCTGCCGTTGCCCCACGGACGCGAGCGCGGCGGCGCGTACGGCTGCGTTTTCGTCTTCGCCCAACAGCGCCAACATGGGGCTGGGCACCTCCACGTTGCGATCTCGAAGCAACGCAAGCGCGGGCAAGCGCAGTTCTGGGCGCGCGTCGGCCAATTGCGCCAGCGTGGCCACCGCGGCTTGCGGTGGAAAAGGACAAGCGGGTTCCGCCAGCGCCGCTAGAGCCGCCACACGCGGCAAGAGATCCGAGCTGCTGAGCCATTGCAGGGCTGGCGCCACCGCTTCAGGGGCGCCCAAGCTGCCGAGCCCCCGCAAAGCGGCGAAGCGGACATCGTGTAAGGGATGGCCCAACAAGCCGGTCAGGCGCGCGATGGCCGCAGGAGAAGCCGCTTTCACCAAGGTTTCGATGTGAGCCAGCTGGTCCGCCCGCGATCCCGAGGTCGAACCATCGGGGCGTGCCTGCGCAAGCGCCAAGGCCAGGGCGAAAACCGTCCACACCAAGGCATTCTAACCCGCAAACATGAGGTAAACTGCCGCAACATGACCAAAGACACGATCGTCTCCGTCCTCGAATCAGAAGGCCTGCAGGCTGGCTCCAAGGGGTTCGATTTGCCGGAGGGGCGCGAACTGGACACGTTCGTTCGTTCCTCGTCCGATATGCTCACCGTGGGGCGCATCTGCCACCTGGAACTGCAGGACAAGTTCATCTGCTTCGAGAACCGCAAAGGTGAGCGTTTCTTTTTCGCTTACGAGGACATTGTGGGCTTTCGGATTGGCAAAGAAGAGGGCGGCAAGGATCGCTCGGCCGGTTTTAATCGATAACGCGCAGGCTGTCTGAGGCGATCGGCGTGGATCGAGCTTCTGCTGTGTGCAGAATGTGTGGGGTTGCGCACGCTTGAAGGGCGGCACACGTGTCGGTTGTCTGGCAAACGTCGTTTAAGTAGGAGAGTCGGGGCGCGGCTAGCTGCTGCGAGCCGCAATAAAGGGAAACACAATATGCGCATCGTACGATTTCAAAAGTTGGCCAATGGTTCCTCCACGCGCATTGGCATTTTGTCCGGCAAGGGCGATCAAGTTCTGGATGTCAGTGGGGTGGCCGCCGCTCAGGGCCGTCAAGTGACGGCTGAAGATTTGGGCTGGTGGGATTTAGACAGTCCGCTTGGCCGGTTGCTGGGCGCCACCGTTGCGGAGTGGAGCCGGGACGAGCGCGGGCGTGCGGCGTTGGCGCATGCGGGCGACGTGGTGGCCGCCGCGGATGTAAAGCTGTTGGCGCCCATCGCCCGCCCCGGCAAGGTGATGTGCATAGGGCTCAATTATCGTGATCACGCTGCGGAATCGAACATGGAGGTGCCGAAAAGCCCCGTGATGTTCGCAAAATTTCCCACCAGCATTGTGGGCCCTGAAGACAATGTGGTGATTCCCCCTGGGTGCGAAAAGCCCGATTACGAGGCGGAACTTGCGTTCGTGATCGGGCGCCGCGCGCGCCGCGTGTCAAAGCAAGACGCGCTTCACCACGTTTTCGGATACTGCTGCTTCAATGACGTTAGCGCCCGCGATTTTCAGTTTACGGACGGTCAGTGGGTGAGGGGTAAGGCAGCCGACACCTTTGCGCCCATCGGGCCTTTTGTGGCCACCACGGATCTCGTCACCAATCCTGAAAATCTGAGCATCAAGTTTCGTCTGAACGGTGAAACGTTGCAAAACTCGAACACCAATCAGCTGGTTTTCGGCATTGCGGATTTGGTTTCCTACCTTTCGGCCAGCATCACCTTGGAGCCGGGAGATGTGATCGCCACGGGCACGCCTCCAGGCGTAGGGTTTGCGCGCAAACCCCCGGTGTTCATCAAGCCAGGTGATCGTATGGAGGTTGAGATCGAAGGGCTGGGCGTGTTGGCCAACCCGGTGGTCGGTCCGTAAGGCTAGCGCATCGCCATCGACCAACTGGCAATGGTCTTGGCGCCATCGAACTTGGGGAAAGGAAAGCCCTTCATGCGGCCCAGCACGCAGGAGGGCAGGGAGCCTTTTTGTTCGCCGTTGACTTTCACGGCGGACACGTCGCCCGATCCGCGAATCACAAACTCCAAATCGATGGCCGAAACCTTGGCTTCCATGATGCAGGGAACCAGCTTTCGGTAGTTGCCCATCATGACCCGCTGAATGGTGTTGTCGTCCAACACGGCATCGCCACCGCCCTTGGACACATCGCCCAGCACCAAGTCGCTATTGAAGTCGTCGCCGGCTTTGCCCGCGCCCCCCGCGGACCTACGGGCGACGCGCGCCTTGGGCGCTTGGTTAAATTCGACCTTTACGTTCTTCAAGAACGCATCGATGTCGGCCTCTTCCGCACGACTTGCCAACGCGCCTTCTTGGCGGTTTTCCCGGTTCACCAAATAAAACGCAAGCCCAGCCACCACCACGCCCAACCCCAGCAAGCTCACCGTCAAGGTGGTGCGCGATTTGTTGCGTTCTGAGTGTTCGAGCGATTGATCGGCCTTCAAGCGCCGGGCGTGCTCCAAAGAGCGCTCGGCCTGTTTGGCGAAATCGCCCAGCTGCGGGTGCTCCTTGATGCGGATCTGCTCACCGGTTTCCGTGTCGGTGAGCAGGTGGTTGCCGCTGAAGACGCCCTTTTGCAGCTCTGCCTTGAGGTGGTTCATGGTGAACGGGCCAAAGTCGAGCTTGCCCTTTTGCACCAGCCAGCGCTCGGCATCCACGTCGAGGCCCGCTGCCTCAGCCACATTGAAAGTGCGACCGGTGACCCGAGGCAACATCCCGGAACTGGGTCGTGGCATGCCTCCCCCGGGCCCACCCGCATCGACCAAACCCAAGGCGGCGCCCAATTCGTTCACCAACATTTGCGGCGAGCCCTGCCGGGCCAGCGGGCTGTTGGCAAGCGCTTTGGCCACCACAGCGTCAACCAGGCCGGGCACAGCCGCAACCTGCGAGGGTGGCTGGATGGGTGCCACCGGAGGCTGCCCCGTCAACATTTCGTAGAGCATGGCGCCCATGCTGTAAACGTCGGCCGAGGCCGTAGGTAGGCCGCCGCGGGCAAGTTCAGGGGCCACATACGCACTGGCGGCCTCTGGGGAGAGACCTCGCCACCCAATCTCCGCCAAGCCATGGAACACGCCCAAATGTTCCAGCACCACCCGCCCATCGCGCCCCACCACCACGGTGTCTGGGCTCAAGGCGCCATGCGCCATGGCGGCGTAGGCCGCGGACAGCCCAGCGGCGACGTGCCCCAAGATGGTGAACGCCGCCTGACCGCCCACCGCCTGCCCCTGCTGCTGCCTGGCCGCAATGGCCGTGCGCAGCGGATGGCCATCAGGGTGCTCTGAAGCCACGAAGTACATGCCGCCCTCCGCGCCGAACGCGGTGATGCGGGCAAGGTTTTTGTGAGCCACGCGTGAAACGCGCCCCAGATCCGCGTGCAATGTGGCTTGTCTGCCCCCAAGCCGGTCCAGCGGGATCAACAGCAGCGTGACATCGCCGCCCGATTGGTTGTCGCGGGCCCGGTAAACCGCCGCCCCCGGGGCCCCAGCCAAAGGGGTTTCCAGAGCAAACCGTCCCGCCACCACCGTGCCTTGTGGGTAAGGCGCGTGGGTGACTGCTGCATCGGCCGTTGAGGTCATACCGGGGGGATAATATCGGATCTCCTTCCGATCTCTTGCGGACAAAAGCACGGGGGCCAGTCGACGCGCCTCGAAGCCTGCGGCGGGCGCGCGAAGTTCCAAGCCAGAACTGGTACAATCTGCCTCAGCATGGTTGTGCGCGTGGCTCCGGGTCAGGTTCGCTTTGTACTGCCCCACCTCACAGTTGACGCCCGCGGCGTGGCCCTGGGCCGAGATGTGCTGTTTCGTTTCGCCACTTTGGACCGCCTGGTTGGCTTCCTTCGATTCGTTAGCGCCGAGATTGGCCTCGCCGAGTTGGGGGCGGACACCAAGATTCGTTTTGCCCGGTCTTTGGGGGGCTCGCGTGAATCGTTGTTCGTGGTTGAGCAAGTGTCACCGCATGCCATCGAACCCCTGGCGCGCGCCGCGCGGGGTGCCCAGGGGCAGGGGTTTACGGGCGGTGGGCGCCACCATGTGCAGCTGCGGGACGCCCAGTCTCCCCTGGGTTACGACATCGAAGCGCTGGAAACCGGCGCGGCGGATCTTCACCTCTATGCCGCCGACGTTTACACCGCGCTGAAGTTCGATGGCGAGATGTCGCTGTTGCAACTGCTGCTGCGCCTGGAATTGCAGCGGGTAAGCCTTGCCCCCGAGAGCTTGTCGGCGCGCCGGCTGCCATCGCTCATCTACTTGACTGTCCGGCAAGGGCTGGGGCCGGCGCTGGTTGAACTTTTGGCGCACGCAGGTGTGCGGGCGTATGCGGCGATGATCGATTCGCCCCCGCGCGCCGGGGCCGCGAGTGGCGGCAAGCTGTGGCTGTTTCGGCTGGAGCAGCCGCCGCCGCGTTTGGCTGGGCTGTTCGCGCACACCCCTGGCATCACCGCTTTTTTCCCCATCAACGATAACGTGGCCGTGGCCGCGGGCTATCGGCATCCGCTGCATCTCGACGCGTGCCGCGGGGTGTTTGAGGAAGGGCGGCTGGTGCTGTTCGAGCCACCGCCGCAGCCGCCCCGCTTGTTTGCGACGCTACCGCGCTTGCATCCCATCGAGGACTTGGTGCGCATGCCCAATCCCACAGCCCCGGCAAGCAGCCCGCGGGTGTCTACGTTTGCGCCCATTGACCTGCGCACGCCCTTACATTTGGTACGAGTGCCGCCACGGGCAGAGGGACCGGTGGCCACGTTGGTGCCGTGGACTCAGGTGTCTTGGGTGCAAAGGGTGGGTGTGGGGCTGCCGCAAGCGGCGCTGGCGAATTACCGGATCGCGGCTTTGACGCAAGGGCTGCTGATCGTTGCATCCGAAACCCTACAGTGGTTTCCGTTTGGAACGCTGTTGGCGAAAGCGGCCAGGGGCGTGCTGGTACCTGTGGGCTACCGGCTTCGGCCCGCCGTTTCGAACGGCTTGCTCGAAGAGCGCCTGGGCACCGCCGATGGTTCGTTCGTGATCTTCGCAGCGCCCGAACAAGCTCCCTTTCGCGTGGCCGGAGGCGATCTCGCGCCGCTTGAAACCCATGTTCTGGGCCAGCTGTCGGTGTTGCGCACGCCCCCACGCGTGGCGCTCGAAGCCGAAGCCGCTGGCCCAGCGCCCGAAGTGCATTACGGCGCCGGATTCACCATGCCCCTATGGGGCGAGGGCTGAAAGCGTCGGCGTGGCAGATTTCGTTGCAAGGTTTGTTCTGCCTCTTGTCACGGGTGGTCCTGTCGAAGTGCAGCGCCCCTACGGTCCGAAGGCGTTCGGAAAACTTGCTTCGCAGCTTGGCACTTCAGAACACGGGGCCTTGGCGTTGCGATTGCCCACGGCTGGCAGCAGGAACGTTTCGCCCATGAACGCCGACCGATTGGCTGAGTTGGCCCAGAAGCGACTTCAGGCTTCGTGGTCTCTGCTGCCCGGTTTGGTTGCCCCTGTGTTCGACGAAGCAGCGTTGAGGCTGTGCGTGGCCTTTCACAACTTGTTGGCTCTGAGCCATCCCGCTTGGGCACAAACTCTCAAAGCGCGGGAGAGCGTGATCGGATTTTCCACCGATCTGTCGCGCCTGGGGCCTCCCGCCGATGCGGCGGCCGCCGTGGCTCGCTATTCCTTGTTGGCGCGCATTTCACAGCTGCAGCGGAACGAACACGAAGTGCGCCATTGGCTAGGCTCTCGAACCTTCGTGGGCCGGTTGCCTCCCAAACGGTTGTTGATGTGGCCCAAGATGCGCCGGGTTCAGGTCTCGCATCAAGCGCGCATGTGGCTGCGTGACATTGGCATTCCCAACGACGCGCGCAGTTTGTGGGAAACCATGAGCGAAGCCAATCCGCTGCTTGAAGCGCTTGATTCAACGCGTTTGGATCCGCCCGTATCATGGCAGCGTCTCATCACGGTTTTGAGGTTTGCCCCGTTGGCCCGCAGTGTAAGCGCCCGGCTTGTGGGGCAAGGGATCGACAAAGTGGGCGAGCCCCTGACCTTGGCGTTGTTCAGGCATGGCACTTTAAAAGCCGGATCGCATCCCGCCGCGGGTGTGGAAGCGGTGGCGTTCGGCATTCAATTTCTGTCGCACGTGTATTGGTTGCACAGCTTGGCCCGCGCGCAGGGTGAGCCAGGGCCAGCGTTGTCGGCTTTGTTAACCGAGGCCGCAGTAGAGCCGCGTTTGGTGTACCCCCCCGATGTTATGCGGGGCCACGCGCGGGGCTTGGTCACCGCCTATCACAACCGGCTGGTGGCTCTGCGTCAGCGCGCGCGCAACGCCACCGCGTTTGTGGAAGACGCACGCGCCACTGTGGCGCAAGCGGTGTTGGCGCTATCGCCCGGGCCGAATCGGGACTTAGCGGCAAATACGGTATAGTGGTTTTGCAATGACTTTGCCCAACACGGCCGACAGCGGGGCATCGCTTGGTTCCGATGGCGTTCGCCTGGGGGGCAAGCTGCGCGACGTGGCCCGCGTTCTTGATGACCGGTTTTTGGGTCGCGGCGAAGTGGTGCGGCTGCTGCTTGTGTGCCTGGTTGCCGGCGAGCACATGCTCATTGTGGGGCCGCCCGGCACGGCCAAATCTGCCTTGCTTCGGCATCTGGCCCGCTTGGTTGACGCCAGGTTCTTCGAGTATCTGCTAACCCGGTTTTCCGAGCCCAGCGAAATTTTTGGCCCCATCGACATCAAGGCGTTTCGCGAAGGCAGCTACGTCCGGCGCACCGAAGCGATGTTGCCGGAAGCCGAGATCGTTTTCCTCGATGAGATCTTCAAGGCCAATTCGGCGATCTTGAATTCGCTGCTCTCCATCTTGAACGAACGCCGCTTCTTCATTGGCAGCGAACGCCGCAAAGTTCCTTTGTGTTCGCTGTTCGGTGCAACGAATGAGGTGCCCAACGACGATGCTTTGGGCGCGCTCTTTGATCGGTTTTTGATTCGCGCCGTGGCTG
>JBBSJE010000230.1:0-9918 GCA_038257535.1 Polyangia bacterium | reverse complement strand
GTGGAAGAGGTTCGCAACGGCAACATCGATCACGCGCTTTCAATGACCATGTCCTCGTTGCAACGAGGTTTCGTGGCCCCGGCGCTGAATCACTTGGGCGGGCTATCGCCCTCGCCGAACCTTGCCCCCATGGGCGTGCGCCTGCGCTTGCGCGCAACCTATTCAGAAGCGGGCATCAGCGCG
Source organism: Polyangia bacterium (assembly GCA_038257535.1). Classification (GTDB taxonomy): domain Bacteria; phylum Myxococcota_A; class Polyangia; order Fen-1088; family Fen-1088; genus JAGTJU01. The sequence goes on along the minus strand of JBBSJE010000230.1, from coordinate 9,735 downwards.
GCGGCCAAGGTGGTGATACGCGCCCTGAAGACGCATGGCGTGTTGGTGACCCACCGGGGTCCCGCGTTTGGTTTGCTGGGTGAACGGCACGACGACTGGGGCACGTTTGATTTGCAAGCGCTCACCCACATCAAAGCCAGCGACTTCGAGGTTTTGGGTCACGGCATGATCAATCTGTAGCGGCCAAATCTTCGGGTGTGTTGACGTTTGTGGCGAACCGCCCGGTTGCATCTTGGGCCGATAGCATTGCCTGTGGCAGCGGCAAAGCCTGCAGTTGCTGCAGCAAGTTCATCAGTTTGTAGGCACCCTCGTGCAAAGCCGCCTGAACCTCGGCCAGCGCGGCCTTGCCGTAGCGCGCACACAGAGGCTCTGGATGGCCCTGCACATAGGGCACAACGGCGTGAGTTTCGGGCGCGTGATCCCGAAGCGCCGTCAGCACCGTGGTCGTTAAAAAGGGCAGGTCTGCGGCCACACAAACCACCGCGTCTTCATGAGGCTGCAAAGCGGCCAAAGCAGCTTCAATGCCCGCCAAGGGACCAACCCGGGCCACCCGGTCGGGCACCACCGCGACACCCAGGTCCGCGTAGGTTTGTGGATCATTGGCCACGATGAAGACGCGCGAAAACAGCGGCTGCAGCAGCGCCAGCTGCCGGTCGATGATTCGTTGCCCTTGCACCATCAGGAGGCCTTTGGCGATGCCGCCCATGCGACGGCCTTCGCCCCCAGCGATCACAGCTGCGGCCACGCAATTGGCGCGGCCACTCGAGGCTAAAGGACTTTTCGCATCCATGTGGCGCCTTCAGCGCGCGCCATGCGGTATTCGCGTGTGGTGGTGATTGCGTATTCACAATCTTTGCGCTCGATGGCATCCCAACCTAGCTTCTCACCAAAGAACGCAGAGGCGCCGTCGGTGACGAGATAAAGTGAACGAATGCCTTCGCGTCGCGCTTTTTCGCTGGCTGTGTCGACCAAAAGATATCCTAAGCCTTCGCCTCGGCGCTCGGGGGCCACCGCCAGCATGCGCAGCAGGCCCGCGTCTTCGATGCGTTCAATGGCCACACAGCCCACCAAGGGGACATCATGATCTCCAGGTATCACCAAATAATGTGACCAGAACTCATCCAATTGTGGATGCGCGATGCCCACGCGTTTGAGCAGGGCCGAAATGTTTTGTTTGTCCGAAAGCTTGGCGGGTTTTACGGGATCTCCCAGCCGCTCCAGCAGCTTGTCGTGCAAGCCACCGTAGCTGCCGGATGTCATGACAACCACGGTGTCGCCCGGGGCGGCGCGCTCGACCAAACGTTCCACAGTGGCGTCGACAGTCTCGATCACCCGCGCGGGTATGCCACCGTTGCGAAGATCTTTTGCCAAAAGCTCAACGTCAAGCCGATCATCAATCGGCAATTTCTCTGGCTGATATAGCGGTGCCAAAATGACTTCGTCGGCGTTGGCCAAAGCTGCGGCAAAATCATGTTGAAACACTTTGCGTCGGCTGGTGGCCGATCGAGGCTCGAACGCCGTGATCAGTTTGCCAGGGCCAAAGCGCCCTTTGAGCGCTGTTAGCGTTTCTCTCACGGCGGTGGGATGATGGGCAAAATCGTCAAGCACGGTGACGCCCGATGCAACACCACGCCATTCTTGCCGACGTTTGACGCCCAAAAACCTTTGCGACGCCCGGGCCAGCATCGACAGCGGTATGCCGATGCGGCTCGATGCCGCCACCACGCCCATGAGGTTTTCCAGGTTGAACACGCCCGGCATCCCCGATTCGATCGTGCCCACGACGTGACCTTGGTACGCCACCCGCATGACGGCGCGATCGCCACGGGTGTAGTTCGCAACTTCAAAGGTCCAATCGGCCCCCACGCCGGGTCGCCCGTAGGTTGTCACCTGGCAACGAGCAGAGCGCGCCACTTCCATGGCCTTGGGCGACGCCGCGCACACGATTAGATCCCCCGCGGGCGGAATGCGCTCTACGAACTCACGAAACGCTTCAACCACAACATCCTCGTCGCGAAAGATGTCGGCGTGATCGAACTCAACCGAGGTGAGGATCACGATCTTGGGCTTGTAGTGCAAAAACTTTGATTTTTTGTCGAAGAACGCGGTGTCGTATTCGTCGCCCTCAACAACAAATTCTTCGCCCAAACCTAGACGCCAGGAGCGCTCGAAATTGTTGGGCACACCGCCAATCAAGAACGATGGATCACGGCCAGCCTGCGTAAGCACATGCGCCATTAGGGTGGACGTGGTCGTTTTGCCATGTGTGCCGGCGATCACCACCGCCTGATGGTCGGACAAAAACAGATCGGAAAGCAGCGCGGGAAACGAGGTGAGCGGGATGCGTTTGTCTTTCGCCGCCAGCACCTCAACGTGATCGCGGCGACACACGTTGCCCACAACCACCACATCGGGATTCCATTCGAGGTTTTGGGGGCCAAAGCCTTCCATCACCGCGATGCCCTGTTCTGCCAATTGCGTGGACATGGGCGGATACACGTGTTCGTCGGAGCCACGCACCTCGTGGCCTGCCGCACGCAGCAAGCCCGCCAGCGATCCCATGCCTGTGCCCGCGATACCTATAAGATGAATTTTCATTTCGGAACGCACTCTGTCGAGCCGGGCGCAAAGCGCGTCTCGAACGTCTTGATTTCAAGGTCGAAAGATACGGCAAAATCGTGAAAGAAGGCGCCGTCACGCGACGATTCGCTATTTGAGGTGTCCCAGGCCAAGGCTTTGACGACGCTTGAGCCGCAGGGATCCATCCGCCCGCGCCGCCGCCCCGCAAGCGACGCCTGCCAAGCGTCAGCGCCCCCGCGGTCGCAGGGACCATACTGCCCGCGACATTGCACAGCCAAAATGTTGTACCAATACGGGCCCGAGGGGCCGTACTCGGCCAGTGCAAATTCAGGCGACACGCCCTGCGTGGGGTTGTTGGCCACCGCCTCAACGCGCATCCGGGTGCGCGCGCCGGCGAGCATGTCCACGTAAAGGCAGCGGGTTTGCTCGCCTTGCACCTCGAAGCGCCCCAAAACGTCTGATTGCACTGTGAGACGCCCCCCAGCAGCCGACATCCGCATTTCGAAGCGTTTGTGACCAGGCGCCGGCGCGGGATCTTCGCCCGGATCGCCAGGGCCACGACAGCGACAGAACACGCCTGGGGTTGCGCTTTCACAACGTGCACCCGCCAAGTCGGCGTTTTGCGCGGCAACCGCAACGGGCGCAACCATCGGACTTTGCGGTGGCTTTGCGCCCGCGCACGACATTGTGGCGGCCAGCGTAAGCCATATGACACAGTGGCCAGCATGAGATGTTGCCAGCGCTTGCGACGAAGTAAGGAGATTCCGTGGACGAGGCACCATGGGTGGCCGTAGGATACCTCAACTGTGTTCCGCCATGTCGTTTGCCTATCTGCCCCATTTCGAGCCGCCTGTGCGCCGGCGCTGCTGCTGCTGTCGTTAGGCCTTGGCGCCTGCGCCACGGACGACGACGGCCGCGAAGTGGCGTATTCGGTGACCGCCAAACAGAATTACGAGAAGGGCTTGGCCGAACTCAAGGACGAAAATTACATTGAGGCCGACAAATTTTTTCGCTTTGTGAAGTCGAAGTTTCCGTTCTCAAAATTCTCCGTGTTGGCCGAACTGGCCATGGCGGATGGCAAGTTCCAGCGGGGCGAATATCAAGCGGCCATTGACAGCTACAAGGCCTTCATTCGGCTTCACCCCACGCATGACAAAGTGGAAGACGGCTACGTGGCCTATCGGATCGCACAATCTTACGTGCAGGACATGCCCGACGATTGGTTGATCCTGCCACCGTCGTACGAAAAAGACCAAAGTGCGGTGCGGGATGCCTTGCGCGAGTTGTCTGACTTCTTGGACAAATACCCCGACTCGAAATACGTGGAGGCCGCCACCAAAGATCGCAGCGACGTTGTGCGCCGCTTGGTGGAACACGAAGTTTATGTGGCGCGGTTTTATTTGGACCAAGGGCACCCCAAGGCGGCGATCCTGCGCCTGCAAGGTGCGGTGGAGCGGTTTCCCGATTCGGGACGTGAGGCCGAGCTTCTGCTAACCATGGGACAAACCCATCTAGAGATGGGCAACCCGCTGAGTGCCAAACAAACTTTTGAGAAGGTGCAAGCAAACTATCGCGGCGAACCGCAAGGCCGACGCGCGGGGGTGTATTTAAATTTCATCCGGCAACGATTCGGGGCCAGTCCCCAAGACAAGCCGAAGCCCACCACCAGCCAGAACAACCCCAACAGCCAGCCGCCCGAAAACGGTTAGCCGCACGCACATCGGGCGAACAAGAAGGCGTTTGCAACCATGGATGACCAAACTCGTTCCCTGCTGACCCGCGGACGCGATCACTACCGCGCCAACGAACTCGAACCGGCCGAACGGGCATTGGCCGAACTGGCGCGCACGCGACAACCGTTTCCCGATGTGTACGAGATGCTGGGCGTGATCTATCACCAGCGGGGCGATATGGATAAAGCGGAAGCCATGTTCGAGGAGGCTTTGCGCCTTAACCCTAATTACACCGAAGCGGCCCTACATTTGGCAGTGACCTACAACGATCAGGGCAAATACGAAGACGCCCGGCAAGTGTATGAGCGCGTGTTGGCACGCAAGGGGGGTGAAGAAACCCCGAAGCGGCTTGATAAGCTCATCAAAGGGAAGATTGCCAACATGCACGCTGACGTTGGCAACGCCTATCAGGACGTAGGCTCGTTCGAGGAAGCCGCCGAGGAGTACCGCAAGGCTTTGGCTTTGGCGCCCGGCTTCTTGGACATCCGCGCCAAGCTGGGATTGGCTTTGCGGGCGGCCGGAAACAACGCCGCTGCGATAAAAGAGTTCGAGCTGGTGAAAAAAGAAAACCCGCGCTTCGTTTCGGTACGCCTGAACCTGGGTTTGTGTTTGTTGTCCGAGCAACGCCGCAGCGACGCTGAACGCGAATGGCGCGAAGTTTTGGCCATCGAACCCGACAACCGGTTGGCCAAACTGTATCTGGGCATGCTGCCCCGGCAGGATTGAAGATCCGCGCTGTTTTATGGCGAGATTTGTCTCAAGCCCGCAAACGTTTCGCGTGCGCGAGGTTCCAGCCTACGAACCTTCTGGCGCCGGTTCACATGTTTTTGCGTGGATCGAAAAACATGGCATGACCACGCCCGAGGCCATTCGGCATCTGGCCACGGCGGTGAACGTGAACCCTCGCGATGTGGGCTACGGGGGCATGAAAGACAAGCACGCCACCACGTGGCAGTGGCTGAGCTTTCCCGAAGTTGCCGAACCCTTGCTGGCGGGCTTGGAACTTGAAGGCGTGCGGGTGTTGAACCACAGCCGCCACGGCAACAAGCTGCGGGTGGGGCACGTGCGGGAGAATCACTTTGAAGTCACTCTCAGCGACGTGTCGGAAGCTGAAGCGCCCACGCTCATCGCGCGCTTTGAGGAGATGCTCGCAAGTGGCATTCCCAACCGATATGGCCAGCAGCGATTTGGTTTCGGCAACAACGTGGCGCAAGGGCTGGCCATTCTTTCGGGCACACGACGCGAGCGCGATCGGCGCAAGCGCACGTTGCTGATCTCGGCCGTGCAATCAGCCGTGTTCAATCTGGTGCTGGGTGAACGCACGCGGCAAAACACCCTGCGCACCGTGCTTGCAGGCGATGTGTTGCAAAAAACCGAGACCGGAGGCGTGTTCACGTCCACCGAACCTGGGGCGGATCAGCCCCGCCTCGACGCCCACGAGGTCCATACCACGGGTCCCCTGCCCGGCCTCAAGGCGCCCCAGCCCGCGCCAGGGTCAGCGGCCGAAGCCCTGGAACAAGCGGCCTGCGCCGAGGTGGGCTTAACCGCGGCCTTGCTGCAAGCGAACGCACGTGATTTGCCGGGCGCACGCCGCCCGCTGCTTTTGCGCATCGGTGCCACGGCGCCACCCAAACTGGCGAACAACGAGCTCAGTTTGTATTTCGCATTGCCATCGGGCGCCTACGCCACCGTGGTGGTGGACGCCCTGCTCGGCGACGCCGCAGCCTAGCGCCACGGCATCCGGGGCCCCGTACAGCTTGCGTCTCACCCGCGGTACCACTGCCCCCCGCCGAAGCTGTGCTAACGTTGCCGTTCGTCCGCTTCGGGCGGCTTCGTTTCCCCTTTCCTGGCTGAGTTAACATGAGCCTGACCGAACGACTTCTTTCCTTCACTTTGCTTGGGGCCGAGTGGGTGCTGTGGCTCCTCATCGCGCTGTCGGTGATCTCGGTGGCTGTGATGGTGGAGCGCGCATTTACCTTGGCGGTCAAAGCCCCTGACCTTGACGCTCTGGGGGCCAAATTCCGGGCCAAATTGCTGCAAGGGAATGTGCAAGAGGCCAAAGCCGAGTTGGGCGACTCCAAAGCGCCTGAAGTCCGCGTGGCGATGGCCGGGCTCGAAAGTTTTGCGGGCGGGCGCACCGCCGTGGCCGAAGCCATGGCCAGCGCAAAATCACGCGAGCGCTTGGCGCTGGAGCGGAATTTGGGCGTGCTGGGCACCTTGGGCAACAACGCCCCGTTTATTGGCCTGTTTGGCACGGTTTTGGGCATCATCAAAGCCTTCGCGGACCTTGCAAAAAACAGCGCCGGCGGGGCCCAAGTTGTGATGGCTGGCATCTCAGAAGCTTTGGTGGCCACCGCCGTGGGGCTTTTGGTGGCCATTCCCGCCGTGGTGGCGTTCAATTTCTTTCAGGGCAAAGTGCGTCGCCGCTTGGCTCAAATCGATGCCATCGCACACTTGGTGCTGTCCGCTCGTGGCGAGGGCAGCGCACCCGCGATGGCCCCGGCTGGCGCTGAGGCCCCCTCCGCGCAGGGAGCTTGAAACATGGCCGGTGGAACAGACGCTTACCCCAACGAGGACGATGGGGGTCGAATGATCACAGACATCAACGTGACGCCCTTGGTGGACATCATGTTGGTGTTGCTGATTGTTTTTATGGTTACCACCACCTACATCGTGAACCCGTCCATCAAGGTGGATTTGCCCAAAGCAGCCAGCGGAAGCGACACCGTGCAAACCACGCTGGCGCTTAGCCTCGACACGGGGGGCAGCCTGTACCTCAACGGCGAAGCCACCCAAGAGGCCGCGGTGGAAGCCTTTATAAAGTCCGAGTTGCCGAAAAACGCAGACCTACAAGCGGTGATCGCGGCGGACAAAGCGGTGCCGCATGGAACTGTGGTGCGATTGATCGATTTGGTTAAACGCGCGGGCGTGCGCCGGTTTGCGATCAACGTAGAAGCGGCCGCCGGTGTGGAAGCAAACCCGTGACGGGGGAAAGCTGTTTTGCCGTCCGTGCCCGCTCATCGGCAACTGCGTGGACTCACAACAACGGCTTTGGCCGTGTCGCTGTTTGTGCACGGCTTCGTGGGTGCGGTGATCGCGAGAGCGCCAAGGCCAAGCAAGTCAGTTGACCCGCCTCAGATTGTAGAGCTGGCGGTTGTGGAGACGCCCCCCCCGCCACAGCCTGCTCCCGAGCCGCCGCCCGAGCCCGAGCCCCCGTTGGCGCCGCCCCCGCGAACGCCGCCGAAGCGGTCCGCGAAAACAAAGCCCGTGGTTTTGGAAGCGGCGCCCCCTCCGTCAACATTGCCGCCCAAGCCTGATCTTCCGCCGCCGGAGCCCGTGCCGGGGGTCAGCCTAGAGACGGTGACTGACGGCCCATCCGACATGGTGGTGCCCGTGGGCAATACCCTCGCAGCCAGCATCGTTAAACCCGACAAGCCTTCGCCGCCAGCGGGATATGCGGGGGGCGCGGTGGGCAGCAACGGAATAAAGCCCTTTGCCCCCGTGGCCGAGGGCTTTGTGAAGCAATGGCCACGCACCTTGAATGAGATACGCGCCCCCTATCCCGAAGAGGCCCGGCGGCTGGATGTGAGCGGAACCGTGCGCTTGCGGGTGGGTATTGATGAAACCGGCAAAGTCCGTGAGGTCAAAGTCATCAAGAAGGCCGGCTACGGCTTGGATGAAGCGGCCTCGAAGGCGCTGTGGCGGTTTCGATTCAGCCCCGCCCTAGGTCAAGACGGCCAGCCGGTGCCATTTCGGATCAATTATGATTACACCTTCACGCCAGGCCGCTAACGTGCGCCCCAACTGGGACAATCTAGGCGCAAGTTGATTAAGGCCTTTGTCGCCAGATCCGATGAGCAGGGGGTGCTTATCTGCTCACGCCGTGCCCTCAAGCCTGACCAAATGCCTTATCCCGAAAAAACGTGGGGTGCCGTTCTAGACACGGAGCCCAAACGAGGGATATCCTGCACCGAGACATAGACCATGGTGACCGCACAGTCTTTAGCCTTGAGGAACGCGCTTGTTTTAATGGGCCTGGGGGTCGCCATCGCAGCGAGCGCCCCGGCACTTGCCCAGGCGCCTGTCGAAAAATCCATTGAGATTAACCTGCTGCAGTATGCGATTGGCCCCCGAGGCTTCCTTACCGTTGACAGCGCCACGGTTCCTGCGCACAAGACTTTTGGCCTGGGGCTTTTGTTTAGCCATCAGCGCACGCCATTTTCCCTCTACACGCAAACTGACGAGGGCCTGCGACAGTCAGTGATTCCCGTAAGCCAACAAACCACGGCTGAGCTCACGGCGGCTATGGGGTTGTTCGATCGCTTTCAAGTTGGTTTGGCTCTGCCTGTAACCCTCATGCTCGAGGGGCGCAATTTTACGTCTTCGGGGCAAGCGGCCGGCGACGATTTGTCGGGTGGGGGTTTAGGCGACCTGCGGCTTGAGGTGAAGGGCCTGCTGTCGCACATCGCTTATGGCGCTGACGAAGATGCCGAGCAGCCCGTAGGCGACAGTGACTTTTACTTAAGCGCCGCCGCAGGCCTCACCGCGCCCACAGGCAATAGCGATAAATTTATGGGCGACAAGAGTGTCACCGGTCGCGCGCGGGTGATCGCCGAATACCGCAACGGCGACTTTCGTGCAGGTGGCTTCATCGGCGCGCTGTTTCGCAAAGAAACCCAAATCTTTGCAGCAGAGGTTGGTCACCAAGTCATGTACGGCGTGGCTTCCGAGTACAACCTGCACCGGCAGGTGGGGTTGATGGCCGAAGTTTTCGGCCGCAATGGTTTTAACCGCTACGTGGACTCGAATCCCATGGAGTTGGCTGTGGCCATGCGTGTGCACGTCACCAGCATGTTCTCGCTGCTGGCTGGCGGTGGCGCCGGCTTGATCAAGGGCATTGGGTCGCCCAAAGCACGGGCGTTTTTCGGCGCAAACTTCAATCCCGACTTCCGCGATGGCGATGGCGATGGCGTTTACGACGCCGACGATCGCTGCCCCAATGAGAAAGAGGATGTAGACGGGTTTAAGGACCGCGATGGTTGCCCCGAGCCGGACAATGACGGCGACGGCATTCTCGATCATGAGGACAAGTGCCCCAACGATCCGGAGGACGTCGATCAATTCGAGGACGAAGATGGCTGCCCCGAGGCCGACAACGACAAAGACGGCCTTCCCGACATCAAAGATCCCTGCCCCAATGCAGCCGAAGACGGACAAGGCAAGCGGCCCAACGATGGCTGCCCCTCTAGCTCCGAAGACTCTGACGGAGATGGCGTTGTTGACGCCAAAGACCAATGCCCCGATGAGCCCGAAGATCGCGACGGCTTTCAGGACTACGATGGCTGCCCAGACGTTGACAACGACGACGACGGCATTCCGGATCAATTCGACACCTGCCCCAACGAGGCGGAAGACGCCGACG
>JBBSJE010000229.1:0-9965 GCA_038257535.1 Polyangia bacterium | reverse complement strand
GACCTTGATAGGAAGCCGGGTTAGAACCATGCCAACATTAGTCGCATCCCGATCCCTTTTCATGTCGGGTTGGCTGCTGGCGATTGCTCTTGCGGGCTGCCCTCAGCGGAACAGTTCGCGACCGACGGCCGCGGGTCCGCCTTCGTCCATACAGGCTGCGGCAAGCGCCCCGGGTACCCCAGATGTTCTCGATGAAAGCAGCGCCTCCGAAGCCAGATCGAAAGCAGGCGCAACGTTCATCTTTGGCACCCTTGGCAAGCCACTGTCCTCAGAGCCCCAGGGCCCCGTACTTTCGGTCACTCGAGCCAACAGCGCTCTGCTCCTTGAGGAAAACGACGCTGGCTGGGTAAGGGTTTTCGATCCAGAAGGCAACGCTGGGTGGCTGCAGGACGTTGATCTAAAGCGCAGCACGGGAACGTTGCGCTCGTGCAGCCGACCTTTTCGCATAACAACACTTCCGCCTACAGAGCAGGATCATTCAGACTTTGCTGTTGTTGATGTTGAGCCTGAGGCGCCCGGCCGATTACTTGGGGCCTCAAAGGAGCATTATCCCTTTTCGCTTCCCTACGTTTCTAGCCGGGGTCGCGCGGCGGCCTTTGTCAGTGATGGCCACGCCTTCACCGCCCCTCTCGCTCATGTAGATTTCGATGGCCGAACGGGTTGGGCCGGAATCGACGAATTGTGCAGTTCTGCCATCGATAAGCCACCCACCACCATCCGCGACGTGCAATCTCTGGGAATAGCTGGGCTTTTACATCCGTTTTTCGTGCAGACTTTGGCGCCTGTCTTCGCACGCTCAAAGCCGACCAAGACTTCCAAGTTTATAGCGTTGGATGGGGCGCCGTCTGTTGCGGCATCACAAAACGAGTGGTCGGGAGCTCTGGCCGCTGCAATTCTTCCAGCGAACGCATCAGACATTGCCGCCATTGCGCTCTACGAGCTTGATACCGAACTGTACGCAATCGCCGTGGTAGGGAATGACGAACACATAAAATGGGTGAGTCTGCCGGGCGCCCAAGATGAACCCACACCTATCATGGTGCGGATGGAACACCAGGATCTCGATGGCGACGGCAAGGATGAAGTGATGATCGAGCTCGGTTTCGTCAATGGTGATGGTGTTGTAGGTCAACTTCTCGTGTTCGACGGAACGTTTGCGTCGAACGCCCCACTGAAACACCACGTCTTGAACCTTGTAGGGAACTCGGGAGAGCCAGGCGGCTCAACAGAATCGTGGTCGTGGCACCCGGACAAATCCTCGGCTGGCTCAATGGCCCAGTTATGGGCGATTTCGGCAGCACCCCCTCGGGCGCAGGGCAAAGCTTCCCAGATGCGCGCTGTGCGCTACGTTCTTGACAACGGTCAGCTCAAGGGGGCGCCCACGCCTCATCCACACCTCGTTTTCAAGTGCGGCGAGATTCAACACGTGCGCAACCAGAAGGCTGAACTTGAGATGGCCGGGTCCGGTCCCTTGGCTTTGTTTAGAGGCAGCGAAACTTTACCTTGGTGCCTCGGCAAAACGTTCGAAAGCCACGCTTCTGCCAACGCGTGGGCTACGAAACAGGGTGCTGCCCGTGGCTTGAAGGTGAGACGTTTGCCGGCGGTCCGCGGACAGCATTAGAGGGGCCGGCTGAAGCTGATTTCCCCTGCGCGAGGGATTCGGGAGGCAGTGCCTCCCGATCTGCCGTGGCCGTAAATTCATCGCGGCTGCCTGTCCATCCTCCAAGCTGCATCGGCCAAGGGAAAGTCTTCCTATTGCTTCACCGCGTTGCCTGTGCAACCTTGTTTGCGACATGGGCAGACTGTTTGGGTTCACTGCGTTGCCGTTGGGCGATCCGTTTCGCCCAGCCTCCGTTTTGTTGCCTTGGTCGGAAGCGCGGGATGAAGCCGCAGCTGGCGGCTACCGCATTTCCGACGACGATCACGAAATTGGTATGGCGATACATTTGCTGGATCAGACTATGCGGAGCGAGCCGTGGACGGTGCGCCACTTCGTTTCCGCGGTAAACACCGACCGCATGATTGCGTTGCATCGCTCAACCAATCACGAGGTGTTGCAGTTCGTGAGGCGGTTGATTTCGAGCCGAAGCCTCGCGGTTCTGGTCGCCGACGACACGGATCGTAAACGGTCTCAGGATGACGATGGATTGGAGGTCGCGTGGCAGGCTTACGAGCTTTTCCACGCCCGCTTCGGCAAAGAGTTCACCTTTGCCGTGCGGCGACACCGTTTGACGACGCGCGCGCAAGTGGCCGCCATTCGGCAGCACACCGATTATGATGTCGTGGCCTCTGCGGAGGCTGCCACCCTCTTGAAGCGGATGGCGGCCGAAGAGGGGTCTGCTCGCGCGGCGAAGGCCGTGGACGACTTGGTCAAGCATCTGGTGGACCTACGCGTGGCCGCGGACGCCTCAGGTTTCGTTCTGCTGAGGGCACCTGCGGTGCAGGCTTCGCGCTTCGTGGCGTCGGAGGACGTTGTCACGCCCGCAAAGTTGAAGGAGCTGCGCGACGGCACGTTCGTAGCTTTTGTGTTGGTAGACGAGAAGGACATTCCGCTGCCGGGGGTTGCCATCCAGGTGGTTTCATCAGATGGCCGGCAAGTAACCTTGCAAAGTGATGACTCTGGCTTTTGCAAAGCCGACAAGATCGTTGCGGGTGGATGTGAGGTCGGCTTTTGTGATTTCGATGGCGATCTCGAAAAGGCTTTGTCGATTCAGGCTCGCACGCAAACGCTGACGGCCAGCGATGAGGCTTGCGACGGGTCAGTGGAAGTCACAAGCGTTGAGGCTGGGCGTAGCTTGCCGAAGTTCGGTACCGCGAAGACCCACAAGCTGCGCATCCGCACGTGGATCGATGTTCTGATTGCGACAGATGTGCCTGAGTTTGAAGCCAAGACCATGAAGGCGCGCTTTCGTTTGTCTTCCGGTGAGACCGGCTACGACCGCACCCTGACCTCGGCGGATGATGCGATATCGGGCACAGACTGGGTTGAGCTTTTGTTCGAAGACGTGCCTCGCCATGGCAAGTACAAACTGACGAGCGAAGTCGATGGCCGCGAAGAGACCGTTTTCGATGGCGTCGCCGGTACGACGCTTGGTCATGCGATGGACGACCTGCCGGCGTCCCCCCCAGAGGCAAAGACGAGTGGAGGCTTGGAATGAAAGACGAAAAGCAGACTGAGCCCAGCCGCGAGTGGTGTCTGGAGATGAAGCCACGCGGCTATTTTCCGCCAGAGCGCGTGACGCCGGGGCGGAAGGGCCGCCGGCACGTGATTCACGTAGGGCGCGCCGAACGACGCCTGGCGGAGGCCGCCCCCGAGTCGTCGACCCCGGATCTGACGGGGCGCTATCAAGACGGCGCGGCACAGGGCCTGTTTGATGGGCCGCAATTCTTGATGCACATCAACCAGGCTGGCAAGCACATCGAGGGGCTCATGGTGATGCTTCCTGCCAACGGTGGTGACGGGCAGGAATATCGCTTCAGTGCTGAGGTCGGGGGCGGTGATGTGAAGCTCGAGTTTTTTGTAGATAGCGAGTTTGTTTACGGCAAGTTGACGCCCGGAGCAGACTTTCACCTTGTTGAAGCGCCGCTTCCAGGCTTTCCGGACTTGCTGAGCTTCAAGCTGCGGGAGCCAACATCATCCTTCATCGACAGCTCGCTCGAGTTTGTGCTGGAGCAGCAGGCCGAGCAGGCGGGGGAACGCTCAGATTCGCACGACGTCGCGCGGTCGGCTGAGCTAATGCCGCTAACTGATGCTCAGATGATGCGCGTGCGATCGGGTCTAGCGCCAGAGTTGTTCAAGGCGCCCTTTGAAAAGTATAACGAGCACGCGTCCACAAAACAGTCGTACGCTTCGGTGTACCTCGCAAGGTCCGCAGAGAGGGTGGATGCCCTCGTGAAGGCAGCCGTGGATGAGAGCGCGGTGCCCGCGGTTCAGCATCCCCAGCTTTTCGACTTCGTCCGCACCGTGTTGCTGAGCCACGCATTGACCGTGTCTGGCGTGCGCAAATCGCAGCTCCAGTGGATCGAAGACATGGTGGCCCGGGTCGAAGGCGAGCCGAGTTTGCGCCCAGACATTCCTACCCTGCGGCGGTTGTTGGGGCGTGTCGCCGGCGAGGCGGGGAAGCTGTTTGAGTACGAGATAGAGGTTGACCTGAAGGCGAAGGCCAAGGGGCCCAGTGGGCTCCCGCTTAACGGGTTTTTCTACTGGGGGACGATAACGGTTAGGGCGCTCAATAGGGAGGATTGGGGCGCCAGCAAACGGGAAAGGGAAGGGGCGGAAAAGGAGGTAAAATATGACGCGTGTTTGGGCGGCATAGGGGCGGTGCTTGGCAAAGGCGCTGGTGCACCTATCAAAGGCAAAGCAAACATTGCTTCCTTGGAGGATTGGACTCCGGCAGACTTTCATGGCCCCATTCGCCTTTCAACATTCAGCGGAGGCGTGGGCGCCAAGGTCGGGCAGTCTGAGATGACTAGCTCAGACGGAAGTCCAAAGAAGGTTGGCGGTACCAGCGTGGGCGCTTCCATTGTTGCATCGGGGCTTGTCATCCTTGGCTCTCAAACGCACCAGCGGCTCATCATGGAGCTTCCGGTTTCTTTCAACAAACGGGGTGGAATTGGCGCTGAAGGAGCCATCGCCTTCGGTCAGATATTCGCCCCGAAGAAGACCCTAGATTCCGACTATTCTCGCAACCTTGTCACCTACGGGGTTCCTGTAGGGACGCACGACGAGAATGAAGTTCACTTCAAATTTGGCAGTTCCATCTTAGAGGCCAGCGGCCGAAGGCTTGTACGAGGCTTCTGCGCTTGTTGGTTGCGTTGGCTTGATTCCGCCGAGAGCGAATTGCGAGTCGTCGGGCACGCCGATTCTGTCGATACCCCGCAAAGAAACCTGGAGCTTTCGCGGCTGCGTGCGGCGAACGTGGTGCAGGCGATGAAGGACGCTTTGGGCTCTAAGCTGAAGGTGCCAGAACAGAAGATCAAAATTCAGCCCTGGGGCGAATGCGACGCGTATCTGTATGGCGAGAAAGACCTGCCGAATCGTCGATTTCGACGCGTGGACGTCATCCTTGATGGCCGCTGTGTCTTGACACTGTGGGGAGCGTGACAATCGTGCGCTTCGATTGGCTATTGCTCTCAATGTTGGGTGCCTCCTGCACGCGAGAGTATCCCTACCCCATTACGAGGGAGCACATTTCAGGACTAGAAGCCATGGCCGACGGGGCCGCAAAACACTGCGACAAACTTCTGTTGGTCGAGGATTGTTTTGAGAGGGAATCGAGATTCGAAGACACTTCGGATCAGCCCGCGATACCTATGCCTGAAGAGCCTCTCGGTGGCGACACACTTTTGAAAACGATCGCGATAGGTTGCAAAAGTGCGGCAGACCTGTCTCGTCGCTGCAGCGCCAGAGGGTTCAGTCGCTGGCGGGACTTTCGATTTCAAGAACCAATAAAGTGTGGTTGGAAGGTATTGTGGACCGCCGGCAAGCTCGACAAGGATGGACACGGCAATGCCACCGAGCTCAGCCAACCGACCGTGCCCGAGTGTGCGGGCCCCTGGGGCTATGTGAATGTCCGTCGCATCACCCCGCAGGGAAACTTCCTCTACCTCGGAGCCACCTTCGCCGCTCCCGAAGCCACTGCCCCCGGCGGCCCCGTTCATCACCTGTGGACCATCGAAGACAAGCGGGACCATGACGCCCGCCTCCTGTGTGGCGATGACGGTTGGGAACGGTGCTTGGCGCCCGACGTGGACCCGCAAAACTGCCTCAACTTGGGGCTTCAGTCGGAGGAAGGTCCGGCCTTGATGAAGGCGCTGGCCGCCCAACCGGATCCCCCCCGTCGTTCCGAACTGGCGCAAAAGTTTCTTGGGCGCATCTACTACCAAACCAGTTGTTCGCTTCCGCGGCAGCTTCGCGACGATCCACGGGAGAAATGGAGGCTGAAAACAGAGGAAGCCAGTCGCCGCGGCCCCCCGCGCGTGATCTTCGACGTGCGCGTCGACGGATCCCTCAACGAGGATCGCGTGCGCGCCGCCATGTCGCCGGCGGTTCCGCGCATTACGAAGTGTTTCGACGAGGCTCGTGAGCGCCTGAACAACTGGCGGGTGGGCTACATCGCGACCAACATGAAGGTCACCCCCGCAGGGGCCGTGACAGCCGTTGATGGGGGTGCGATGAACAACCCAAAGAAAGACGCGCAGCTCTTCCCTTGCGTGGCTGAGGTGTTTCGCAACCTCAGATTCCTCAAGAGGCCCTCCGCCTCTGTCATTTACATCGTGACAACAGACATGCCGCAGTAAAAGTGCTGCCCCCATTTGTCCCCGCCACGCTCCCCGCGCTACGCTCTTCCCCATGACCCCCCCCCCCGACGCCCCCATCCCCTCCACCAGCCTTGAAAGCCCCGTGGTTGTGCATGTGGAATCGGGAGTTGCGCAGATCACCCTCAACCGACCCCAAGCCCGCAACGCCTTGTCGAAGGCTTTGGTGGCCGCAGGCCAAGCGGCCATTGAATTGCTTGCCGATGACGACAGCGTTCGCTGCCTGATCGTGACCGGTGCCGGCCCGCAAGCGTTTTGCGCCGGCGCTGACCTCAAAGAGCGGCTCACCATGTCGCTTGAACAAACGCGCGCCTTCCTTGCCGCGCTCAATGGCTTCTGCAACGCCTTGGCCGCGTTTTGTTCGCCCACCATCACCGCCATCAATGGCGCCGCGTTTGGTGGCGGCTTAGAGATCGCATTGGCCTGCGACATTCGCTTGGCCGCCGCATCGGCCGTGATGGGCTTGCCCGAAGTGAAATTGGGCATCATCCCCGGGGCCGGGGGCACACAGCGTCTATCACGCGCTTGCGGGCTGGCCGTGGCCAAAGGTTTGATCCTCACGGGGCGCAAGGTGGGGGCCAGCGAAGCGCTCAGCTTGGGAATCGTTTCGGCCGTTGTGCCCGACGCGAGCCTTAGCGAAGAAGCGCAGCGCTGGGCCGCTGAGATCGTGCAGGCCGGGCCGCTGGCGGTGGCGCAAGCCAAGCTGGCCATCGACGAAGGTTATGGTCAAACGCTTGAGGCCGCCCTGACTGCCGAGCAGCGGCACTACGAGGTGGTGTTGGGCAGCCAGGATCGCCTGGAAGGTCTCAGCGCGTTCGCCGAAAAGCGCGCGCCCAAGTTCCAGGGCCGCTAAGATATAAGGTGAATGAGCTCACGCGAAACCATCACGAAAGCCGCGGCGCAGATCCTCAAGGGCGGCGCCGAAAAGTATCACGAAGCCAACGCCGCCAAAGGTAAGAAGTTCTGTCGCGAACGCATCGCCTTGCTGTGCGACGATGGCGGCAAAGACTTCGTGGAAGACGGCTTGTTTGCCAACGCCAACGCCGCCGACCTTCCGGCTGATGGTGTGGTCACCGGTATTGGCAAAGTTCATGGCCGCCCCGTGGCGATCATGGCCAATGATTCTACGGTGAAAGCCGGATCGTGGGGCGCGCGCACGGTTGAGAAGATCTTACGCATTCAAGAAACCGCGGGCCGTCTGCGCATTCCGCTGTTCTACCTGGTTGATTCCGCCGGCGCGCGCATCACCGATCAGCTGGATATGTTTCCCGGCCGACGCCACGCGGGGCGCATCTTTCGCAACCAGGTGAAGCTTTCGGGCGCCATTCCCCAGATCTGTTTGTTGTTTGGTCCCTCGGCTGCGGGTGGCGCCTACATTCCCGCGTTTTGCGATGTGGTGTTCATGGTGGATGGCAACGCGTCTATGTATTTGGGATCGCCCCGCATGGCCGAGATGGTCATTGGCGAAAAGGTAAGCTTGGAAGACATGGGCGGCGCCCGCATGCATTGCTCTGTCTCAGGCTGTGGTGATCTGTTGGCCGCCAATGAAGACGAATGCTTGGCGGCGGCGCGACGGTATTTGTCGTATCTGCCGCAAAGCGACCAGCCACCAGCCCCACAACCCGCGGTGCCTCCGGCCTCAGCCACCCGCATCGACGACTTGCTGCCTGAAAAAGAAAACCAAGCCTTCGACATGTACGCTCTCATCGACACGTTGGTTGATGGCGGCAGCTTCTTCGAGATCAAAAAACTGTTCGCGCGTGAGCTCATCACCGGCTTTGCGCGCCTGGGTGGACGCACCGTTGGTGTGGTGGCCAATCAGCCCAAATGGAAGGGTGGGGTGCTGTTTGTAGATTCGGCCGACAAGGCCGCGCGTTTTGTTTGGTTGTGTGACGCCTTCCGCATTCCGTTGCTGTTTTTGGCCGATGTCCCAGGCTTCATGATCGGCAAGGTGGTGGAGCGCCAAGGCATCATTCGTCATGGCGCCAAAATGATCTCGGCCATGGCAGATGCCACCGTGCCCAAGATCAGCGTGATCGTGCGCAAGGCCTATGGCGCAGGTTTGTACGCCATGTGTGGCCCCGCCTTCGACGCCGACGCCACGCTGGCGTTGCCGCAAGCCATGATCGCCGTGATGGGCGCCGAGGCCGCTGTGAATGCCGTTTATGCCAACAAGATTGCGGCGCAACCTGAAGAGCAAAAACAAGCCTATGTAGATGAGCTGCGCACCCAATACCGCGAAGACATCGACATCATGAAGCTGGCCTCGGAGCTGCACGTGGATGCGATTGTGCCCGGCGATGAACTACGCGTTGAACTGCAGCGCCGCTTTGAATTCACCGCCAGCAAAGAAGACCAGGGCTACCGCCGCCGGCGGCCCGTGTTGCCGGTGTGATGATGCCAAAGCTGAAACTCACAAGTGCCGCAGACGCGCGGCTTGCCTTGCAAAGCCTGGCCTGGACCACCCGCGAAGAAACCGTACCCTTGGCACAAGCCCAGGGGCGCTTCCTGGCCCAAGATGTCACCGCCACAGCGCCCATGCCCGCCGCCGCGCGCGCCGCAATGGATGGCTTCGCTGTCCGTGCCGCTGACCTTGCCGCGGCTTCGGCCAACGCGCCCGTGTCGCTTTCGGTGCAAGGCGAGGTTCTGGCCGGACAACTCTTTGCCGCGCCTTTAGCCGCGGGCAATGCCGTGCGCATTCCCACCGGCGGCTGCTTGCCCACAGGCGCCGATGCCGTGGTGCCCATTGAGGACGTTCACGAACAAAGCCCCCACGTGTTGTTCGCCGCGCCCACGGCTGCGGGCCGGCATTTGGTGGCCGAAGGTCATGACGTCAAAGCGGGGCAAGTGATGTTGCGCACCGGCACCCGGCTTGAGCCTCGTCACCAGGGTGTGTTGGCGGCTTTGGGTTGGGTGCACGTGCCGGTTTCAGCTCAACCGCGCGTGTGTGTGCTTTCCAGTGGCGCTGAAGTGTGCCCGCCAGAACAATCACCCACCGCAGCGCAAGTGCGCGACGTGAACCAAACCTTGCTTGCAGGGTTGTGCGCAGCCGCCGGTGCCCACGTGCGTTTGGGCGGCATTGTGCCTGATGATCCGCAGGCACTCAGCCTCGCGGTCATGCAGGCGGTGGCAGACAGCGACGTCGTGATTCTGTCGGCTGGAACATCAGTGGGCGTTCGCGACTTCGCTGGCACGGTCATTGGCGCGCTTGCCAACAACCAGCTGTTGTTTCATGGCCTGCACATTCGCCCCGGCAAACCCACGCTGGCAGCGGCGGTGCCCAAGCCGCAGCAGGGCCTGTGCATGGTGTGGGGCCTTCCCGGCTTTCCGGTTTCGGCGCAGGTGGCGTTTACGTTGTTTGTGGCGCCTACGTTGCGGCGAAT
The DNA here is from genome assembly GCA_038257535.1 of Polyangia bacterium. GTDB lineage: Bacteria > Myxococcota_A > Polyangia > Fen-1088 > Fen-1088 > JAGTJU01. The sequence continues at coordinate 264 of JBBSJE010000229.1, read as the reverse complement.
GCAAGGCGCTTTGGGCTGGCCCGTGTGGGGCCACAGCGTCAAGGCGCGGCTTGCGCAAAGCTACGAATCGGCCGTCGGACGCGAAGATTACCTGCGCGTCAGCTTGCAGTCAGGCGACGATCTGCCGCAGGCCTCTGTGGTTTCACAAGGGCCCGCTTTGATCAGCGGTTTGTTGCTGGCCGACGGGTTTGTCGTGCTGCCACCCGACGTGGCTTCGCTGCCGGCAGGCAGCATGGTTAACGTGCAACTGGCGCTGTAGGTGTG
>JBBSJE010000228.1:0-10039 GCA_038257535.1 Polyangia bacterium | reverse complement strand
TCAAAACCGCGTTTTCCTATCCTCACTGGAAGTGCACTTTCGTTTCTTGAGGTTTTCAGTCGTCGCAAACCGAAAAGATCATGAAAAGAAGCGTGCTTCCAGTGTTTTCTACACTCCTGTGGGCTTCAGGATTGTCGCTTTAGGGTTAGCCCTTGGTGGGGAGCCGGGCCTTTTGATATAAAAGTCCGGCTGCGCCTTGCGAAGTCCCTGCTTTTTCGAGTTAACTTCTCGAATGAGCGAACAATTGGAAGAAGCCGCGGAAAAGGGAGTCGTCCGAAGGCGAATTCAAGAAGAGCGACAAAGCTTGGTCGAACAAATAGACGGGTGGCTGGAGACGCCGCTTTTGTTCTTGGGTTTCGTGTGGCTCGCGCTTCTGATTTACGAACTCATCTGGAATCTGACGCCTGCGCTGGAACTGTTGGGCACGATTATCTGGATCATTTTCATTCTCGATTTCGTGCTCACATTCGCGCTTGCGCCGGCAAAGATCGATTACCTCAAGTCGAATTGGCTGATCGCCCTCTCGCTCCTCGTCCCCGCCTTGCGCGTGTTTCGGTTTTTTCGCGTGTTCCGCGTCTTGCGCGCGGCGCGTACGGTGCGCGGCGTACGATTGTTCCGTGTTTTGACGTCGATCAATCGCGGCATGAAATCGCTCGGCGCGAGCTTCCGCAGGCGTGGCTTTGGCTATGTCGTCGCGCTGACGGTGATTGTAAATTTGGCGGGGGCGGCGGGCATGTTGGCGTTTGAATCGGCGGTCAAAGGCGGAATCAAGACTTACGGAGACGCACTCTGGTGGACGGCGATGATGATGACGACCATCGGATCGGAGTACTTTCCGCAGACCGCGGAAGGGCGCGTTCTATGTTTCCTGCTCGCGCTCTACGCTTTTGCAGTGTTCGGGTACGTCACGGCGACGTTGGCGACATTTTTCGTCGGCCGTGATGCGGAAGACAAGGAATCGAAAATCGTCGGCGCGGATGACATCAAAGCTTTGCGCGACCAGATCGTGCTCCTGCGCGCCGAAGTCAAACTTTTGCACACCAAAGACATGGGCGATGGCTGAACCGTTTTCCATTCTACAACCCCAGTGCCTGCGCCAAAAACACATACTCCAGCGCCATCACATGCGCCGACTGGCGGATGTCGGCCGCGCCACCGTGGCCGCCTTCGATGTTTTCGTAGTAGAGCGGCTTGTGGCCTAGGGTTTCAAGACGCGCCACCATTTTGCGGGCGTGGGCAGGGTGAACGCGATCGTCGCGGGTCGACGACGTGTAGAGCACCGGTGGATATTTCACCTGCGTGGCGGACTTGATGTTGTGAAAAGGTGAATACTTGCCCAAGAAGGCCCAATCTGCGGGCTCGTCCGGATTGCCGTATTCGCTCATCCACGATGCGCCCGCCAAAAGCATGTGAAAGCGCTTCATGTCCGTCAACGGCACCGCGCTAACCACAGCCCCAAACAGCTCGGGCCGCTGGGTAAGCATCACGCTGGTAAGTAGCCCACCGTTGCTTCCCCCGGTGATGCCCAACTGCTGCGAGGTTGTTACCTTGCGTGTGATCAGATCTTCGGCCACGGCGATCAAGTCATCAAATGCGTTCTGGCGTTTGTCGCGCATGGCCGCTTCGTGCCAACTGGGGCCGTATTCGCCGCCGCCGCGCAAGTTGGCCATCACGAACACCCCGCCTTGCTCCAGCCACGAAATGCCAACGGTGGCGTTGTAGCCTGGCAACCGCGACACCTCAAAACCACCGTAGGCGTTGATGATCGTGGGCGCTGTTTTGTTGCGATTTCTGTGCGACACCTGAAAGTACGGCACCCGGGTGCCATCGCGAGAGGTGGCAAAGTGTTGGCTGGCCTCCAGGCCTTCGGTATCAAAACGCGGCGGCAGTTGCTTGAGCAGTTCGCGCTGGCTGCCATTGACTTTCCACAACGCCAAAGACGAGGGGGTAAGGTAGTCGCTGTGCCAAAACCAGGCGTCATCGTTGTGATGCTCGTCCACGGCGCCCACCGAAACCGTGCCCGGCGTTTGCAGCGCCAAAGGTTTCGGCACAAATTGGCCCTGCTTGTCGCGTAAAAACACGGTGACTTCAGTCTTCACATCAACGAGTGACGTCACCACGATGCAAGTTTTGGTGCCCACCCAGTCGCTTAACGACGCGTTGTGAGTGGGTGCGAACAACACCTGAAACTCCGCTTGGCCCTTCAAAAACGACTCGAGCGACGTGATGAGCAAAGCGCCCTTGTCGTAGGTGCGTTTTCCGTGGGTGAGCGGGCTGCGCAGCCGCAGCACCATTTGATCGTCCCACAAACCAAAATCGGCGTCGGTGGGCTTTTCCACTTTGGCAAGTTTGCCTTCGCGCAGAAGGAAGGTTTCCGAATTCTCGAAATCAATGGCGCGTACGAACACGTCGTGAACGCCGCCGTGATCGAAAATGCGTGTTCCACTGGCAAGGATATCGTTTTCCTGCACCGCGAACACTTCGCGTGCCTGCGCCAACGGTGTGCCCCGCTGCCATTCCTTCACTATGCGCGGGTATCCCGATTTCGTGAGGCTGCCGGGTCCGAAATCTGTACCAATGTAAATCGTGTTGTCGTCTTTCCACGAGACGCTGGTTTTTGCCTCGGGCACCACAAAGCCATCGGGCACGAAGGTTTTCTTTACCAGGTCGAACTCGCGCACAACGTCCGCATCGCCGCCGCCACGGGATAGCGATATCAAACATTTTTCGTACTTGGGGTGCAGGCAGGAGGCGCCGCCATACACCCAACTTTGTTTTTCCGTTTCACCCAGCGCTTGCACATCCAGCACAGTTTCCCAGTTGGTGTTCGGCTTTCGATATTCGGCCCACGTGGTGCGACGCCAAACGCCGCGAGGCTTTTCGCCATCAACCCAAAAATTGTAGAGCCACTTGCCCATCTGGGTTACGCCGGGAATCTTGTCCTTGGCGCCGTAAACCGCAAACAAACGCTCTTCCAACTTCGCGAACCGCGGATCCTTTGCGAGCACGCCCTCGGAAAGCGCGTTGTGAGCGCGCGCCCAATCAAGTGCACGATCGCTTTGCACCTCTTCGAGCCATTCAAAACTGCTGTCTTCCTGCGAGTTGAACATAGGTTTCGAGTTTAGCGGGCTTTGCCGTTCAGGTCTTGTTTGCGGCTGGGGCTGCGGTGACCGCCCCGGGGCGTGAACGCAAGCCGCAAGGGCGGCCAACGCCAGCGGAGCGATGCGCACACAAGTGGCCAAATTTTCGGAGGGACGCATGCCTACGAAGCGTAGCCTGATTTGGGCCAAAGCCGAAAGGATGCGCCGCGCCCGGAAGCTTTTGTTGGCTGCGTGTGTCACTATGGTGCATGTCAGCCGACCTAGAGACGTTTGAAAAGAAGCTTCGAATCAGAACGCTAGCCATCGAGGACTTCGACCAGCTTGTGCAGCTTCAGCTGCTGTGTTTTCCCGGCATGAAGCCCTGGCAACGGGAGCAAATCGCAAGCCAGCTGGCCACGTTTCCTGAAGGTCAGATTTGCGTTGAGGTTGACGGTCGCTTGGTAGCTTCGTCCAGTAGTTTGATTCTGGACTACGACGAGCACAGCGATTGGCACGACTGGATGGGCATTTCCGATAGGGGCTACATTCAGAATCACGATACCAAGGGCGACACGCTTTACGGCATCGAGATTATGGTGCATCCGGACTTTCGCAGCATGCGTTTGGCACGCCGGCTGTACGAGCAACGCAAAGAGTTGTGCCGAAAGAGGAATTTGGCACGCATGGTAATTGGCGGCCGGATTCCGGGCTATGGCCCGCACAAGCAAGAAATGACAGCACAAGATTATGTGCGCAGGGTGATCAACAAAGAGCTGCACGATCCCGTGCTCACCACGCAAGTGTCCAACGGCTTCGTGCTGATTCAGCTGATTCCCGACTACATGCCCACCGATGAGGACAGCGCTGGGTACGCAACGTGCCTTGAATGGGCGAACCTTGATTTTGTTCACAAGCCATCGCGACGGTCGCGCCAGGCGGTTGAGCTGGTTCGAGTGTCAGTCGTCCAGTACCCCATGAAAAAGATCGCGAACTGGGAAGAGTTCGAGCGCCAGTGCGACTTTTTCGTGGACGTGGCGGGCGACAACCGTGCCGACTTTTTGCTGTTTCCCGAATTGTTTACGCTGCAGCTTTTGTCTTTAATCGAAGTCACGCGGCCTGGACAAGCGGCGCGTGCGTTGGCCGAAATGACGCCACGTTACTTGGAGATGTTTCAGAGGCTGGCGGTCAAATACAACGTGAACGTGATCGGCGGCTCACAATTTACGGTTGACGAAACGGGGCGACTTGAAAACATCTCGTACCTGTTCCGTCGCGATGGAACCTTGGACAAACAATCCAAGATCCATGTGACCCCGAATGAGCAACGTTGGTGGGGCGTGCAGGGCGGGAAGGGCTTTCGGGTGTTTCAAACGGATTTGGGGCCCATTGCCGTGCTGGTTTGTTACGACGTGGAGTTTCCCGAGCTGTGCAGGCTGGCGGCGGCGCAAGGGGCGCTCATCTTCTTTGTTCCCTCCAACACGCCGGATCGCTACGGGTACTTGCGCGTGCGCCTTTGTTCGCAGGCGCGCGCGATCGAAAATCAGGTGTATGTGGCCTTAAGCGGCTGCGTGGGATCACTGCCGCAGGTCGAAAACGCCGACATGCACTATTCGCAATCGGCCATCTTCACACCCTCGGACATTCCCTTTGCCCGCGATGGCATTGCCGCCGAAAGTTCCCCAAACTTGGAAGCGGTTCTCACCTACGACCTGGACCTGGAATCGCTCAGACGCGCGCGCCGCGCGGGCACCGTTCGCAACTGGATTGATCGACGCAGTGACCTTTACCAGGTTCACCTCACCATGAACGGAGAAACCAGCAAGGTTTAGCTACGACAGCGCGAAACCAGCAGGGCATTTTTGCGCGCCGAGGGCGGGGCGCAGGCAGAAATCACCGGTTGTAGCGGTGCAAAGGCCGTGAGGGCATTTTGGTACGAAGTGGCGCTTGCGCTTCATCGTTATCCAAGGAGGTTCCGTCATGCCCATCGTTACGGCTAGGTCTTGGTTTTTGTGCTGTGTGCCTGTGGCTTTGCTTGCCCTCAGCATTTTGGGACAGCACGCGCGGGTGGAAGCCAGCGCCCCAGGGGAGCCCTCGCGCTATGTCACCTTCTGTTGTCAGCCGGCAGAAGCCGCACCGGCCGAAGCCAACGACGCCCTGCGGTTTGCGCCTTGCTATGAAGCCCCCGATTCCAAGTTTGGGCGCCAGTGTAGAAGCGAAAGTTTGTATTTTTATCCCGTGGCCATTCGAACGGATCGAACCTTCAGCTTCGACAACACCACCCGTGAATTGGTTGTGTATCGCCGGTAAAGAAGACGGCAGTTTTTGACCACAGGCAAATTTTGCCGCGGCAGTTTTTGACCGCAGGCAAATTCTGCCGTACTTTATATCGATGGCGTCCATTCCCCAGCCGAGATACCTACGGCCGCAGGTCGTTCAGGATCTGCAGCGAAAGATGGTGTTCGTGAGTGGTCCCCGCCAAGTGGGAAAAACCACCCTGTCCCAGTCGCTACCGGGCGGAAAAACGGGATACCTGAATTGGGACTTGGCCGAGCATCGGGAAGCCATTTTGTCACGTCGATGGCCAACGTCGAAGTTGTGGGTGTTTGATGAGATCCACAAGTACCGCGCCTGGCGGGGGCTGCTCAAAGGCCTCTACGACACGCGCGCTGACACCCAACAAATCCTGGTGACGGGGAGTGCGCGCTTAGACCTTTATCGGTTCGGGGGGGATTCACTGCAAGGCCGCTACCATTTCTTGCGCCTGCACCCCTTTTCGGTGGCTGAGCTGAAGTTGCGGACACAAGAAGATCTTTCAAGCCTTTTGACGTTGGGTGGTTTCCCAGAGCCGTTTTTGTCGGGCTCGCAAGTTCAGGCCAAACGATGGTCGCGCGAGTACCGCACGCGTTTGATCCGTGAAGACGTTGCGGATCTCGAACGCATTACCGATCTTGGAAACCTTGAGCTTCTGATGCTTCGTCTGCCCGACCTCGTGGGCTCACCTTTATCGGTAAATTCGATTCGTGAAGATCTTCAAGTCGCGTTCAAGACGGCGGAGTCGTGGGTTAGCATCCTTGAACGAATGTACGCCGTGTTCAGGCTTCCTCCCTTTGGTGCGCCCAAGCTCCGCGCCGTTCGCAAGGAACAGAAGCTTTACCATTTTGATTGGAGCCTTGTGCCCAGCCCTGGGCCGCGGTTCGAGAATCTGGTTGCCTGCCACCTACTGAAATGGACGCATCACGAGGAAGACACGCAAGGCCGCGATCTTGAGTTGCGACACTTCCGCGATCGCGACGGGCGCGAAGTGGATTTCGTGGTAACGGAAAACCGCAAACCCATCCTGTTCGTTGAAGCGAAAGTCTCTGCCGGTCCACCCGATCGAAATTTGCTGTATCTTGCGGCAAAATTTCCAGGCGTTCAGGCTGTGCAGATCAGCGCCACCGGCACGGCCGACCATACGGCCGATCATGGCGTTCGCGTCTGCCCAGCAACCACGTTCCTTCGTACGTTGGTTTAGATCGCTGCCTCAGCAACGCGCCTAAAACCGGCGGCCGCGAAAGGGCCGCGAGCGGGGCTTCTGCTTCTTGGCTGGAGCGGGGGCCTCAGCCGATCGTGGGGGCTTGGGGGGCCGCGCGCGGATGCCCAAATACACCGCGTGAATGCGGCCGCCTTGGCCGCGGCGCAGGCGGGTCAAGTTGAACCCGGCGTTGGCCATGCGGCCTTCGAAGGCACGGTCGGGCTCTTCGGACCACACGGCGAACACCCCATTGGGTTTGAGCGCGTTCCAGGTCATGGCCAGCGCGGTCACGCCATACAGCGGATCCCGAATGGTGTTGAGCGCGTGGTGGGGGCCCTCGTAAAGGTCGATGATGATCGCGTGGTATCGCGCCGCGGGACAGCGGGCGATGGTGTGGGCCACGTCGCCTTCGTGCACCTTCACGCGACGATCGGCCAGGGCGTTGCCGGTAAGCGCCGCCAGGGGGCCTTTGCACCAGCGAATCACACACGGGTTCAGATCAACCACGTCGATCTCAGCGTCTTTGGGCAGATTGTCCAGGGCCGCGCGCAGCGTGTACCCCATACCCAGGCCCCCCAGCAACACACGCGGCTTCACCACACCTTGCAGGGCCTCACACGCCACTTCCGCCAAGGCGTCCTCGGAGCGGTGGTTGGCGCTGGTCATCAGCACGCGACCATCGATGGTGATCAGAAAATCGGTTTCACCGCGCTGGCGCAGCTCTAGCGGGCCTTCGGGGGTTTGAATGCTTTCGAGTGTTTGCCAGGGTCGCATGGGGAATCAGGGGTGATAGCACTGTTAGGCGGGCTTGAGCAGCAAGTCCCACACCAGAAGTTTTGCCGCCAAGGCCGCCACTGTGGCCAAAAACAACAGGCGCACGAATTTGTCGCCCTGCTTGATCGCCACGTGCGCGCCAATCCAGCCGCCCACAAGGTTGGCGGCGGCCAGCGGCAAGCCCACCCGCAGGTCAATCAGCCCACTGGCAAAGAACACCGCACACGCCGCCACGCAGGAGATCAAATTGATGGGTTTGGTGATCGCGACCGATTCCATCAGCGACAAGCCCAGCGCCACCGTGCACAACACCGTCATCAGTGTGGTGTACCCGCCTGAGAAAAATCCCCCATACACGCCCAGGGCTGTGGCGCCCAAATAGCCCAGCAACCTGCGGCGAGACGAAACCACCGCCGGCTGGGCGCTTTGCCTGTAAAACGCCATGAACAGCACCAAGGCGGCCATGGAAACGCCCACCACCACCTTCACCGTGGTTTCCGGCAGCTTTACGGTCAGCAGCGCGCCCAACGCCGACGTGGCGGCGGTGATGAGGCCCAGCGGCACAAGCAGATCGCGTTTGATGTACCCGCCGCGGGCAAACCGCATCGTGGCCGAAAGGGTCATGAAGGTGACCTGGAACATATTGGTGGCCACCGCCTGGCGGGGGGCCATGCCCAAGGTGATGAGGATGGGCACGTTGATCAACGAATTGCCGCCGGTGATCGCCCCGATGGCGCTGGTGAGCACCATCATGGCAGTCAGCAGCGCTATCCACTCAAGGCTCAAGGGGCGCCATCCTCATTGCAAGCGCCACCAACTTAAAGCCACAAGCGCCACCAACAGCAGCGTCAGGGTGACCCACTGGCGCCGGGTCAGCGGCGCCCGGGGTCCGCTCACCGCGTTTAGCCTCCGAAGTCGTCGAACATGATGTTTTCACGTTCAACGCCCAGGTTCAGCAACATGTCGGTGACCGCCTTGATCATCATGGGCGGGCCGCACAGGTAATATTCAATGTCTTCGGGCGATGGATGGGTTTTGAGATAGTTCTCAAACGCCACTTGATGAATGAAGCCCTTGAGTCCCGTCCAATTGTCTTCGGGCAGTGGCTCCGAAAGCGCCAGGTGCCATTTGAAATTCGGGAAGTCCTTTTGAATGCCGTCGAAGTCTTCCACGTAGAAGGCTTCGCGCATGCTGCGCGCGCCGTACCAGAAGGTAACTTTGCGGTCACTCTTCAGGCGGCGGAACTGATCGAAGATGTGCGAGCGCATGGGGGCCATGCCGGCGCCGCCACCAATGAACATCATCTCGTTCTGGGTTTCGCGGGCGAAGAACTCACCGAAGGGACCTGAGATCGTCACTTCATCGCCCGGCTTCAGGCCGAAGATGTAGGAAGACATCACGCCGGGGGGCAGGTCGTTGCGCTTCGGCGGTGGCGTTGCGATGCGCACGTTCAGCATGATGATGCCCTTTTCATCAGGGCAATTGGCCATCGAGTAGGCGCGTGTGACAAGCTCGTTCGACACGGCTTTGAGATCGAAGATTTTAAACTTGTCCCAATCGCCGCGGTAGTCCGTTTCAATCTCGAAGGTCTTGAAATCGATGTTGTAGGGCGGGCTTTCAATCTGAATGTAGCCACCGGCGCGGAAGGGAACCGATTCGCCCACGGGCAGCTCAAGCACCAGTTCTTTGATGAAGGTGGCCACGTTGTGGTTCGAGCGCACTTTGCACTTCCACTTGCGCACGTGAAAGACCTCGGCGGGAACCTCGATCTTCATGTCCTGCTTTACCTTCACCTGGCAGGACAGCCGGCAGCCTTCGCGGGCTTCGCCACGGCTTACGTGGCCCTCTTCGGTGGGCAGCAGCGTGCCGCCACCCTCGAACACCTTCACCTTGCACACCCCGCAGCTGCCTTTGCCGCCACAGGCCGAGGGAATGAAGATCTTGTTGTCGGCCAGCGTTCCCAGCAGGGTGCCGCCGCTTTTGGCCTTCAAAGTGGCCGCAGGATCATCGTTGATGCTGATGGTCACCTCGCCACTGGCCACAAGCCGCGCCTTGGCGGCTTGCAAAACCAGCACAAGCGCAATGATGATGATGAGGAAGAAGGCTACGCCGACAACAACGGTCGTCATGAGGTGAGATTCCTACAGCTGGATTCCGGAGAAAACCATGAAGCCGATGGCCATCAGGCCAACGACGATGAAGGTGGCACCCAGGCCGCGCAGAGGCGCCGGGATGTTGCTGTATTTCAGCTTTTCGCGGATGGCGGCCAAGGCCATGATGGCCAACGCCCATCCGAGGCCGCTGCCCAACCCGAACACGGTTGATTCGCCCAAGGTGTAGTCGCGTTCGACCATGAACAACGAGGCGCCCAAGATGGCGCAGTTCACAGCGATGAGCGGCAAGAACACGCCCAGGGCGCTGTACAGCGCTGGAAAGAAGCGGTCGAGCGTCATCTCTAGAATCTGAACCGTGGCGGCTATGGTGCCGATCAAGGTCAAGAAGGTCAGAAACGACAGATCTACCGTGTCCAGCCCCAAAAACGCCAGGCTACCTTCTTTAAGCAGGTTGGCGGTGAGAAGCTGGTTGAGGGGTGTGCACACCGTCAACACAACAGTGACGGCCACTCCCAATCCTATGGCGGTTTCAACCTTCTTGGAGACGGCTAGAAAGG
>JBBSJE010000227.1:0-10047 GCA_038257535.1 Polyangia bacterium | reverse complement strand
GATCAGGACGCAAAGACAACAAGGTCCCCCCTGCAGTGGTTGAAAAGATTGTTGGACTCGCGCTCTCGCCACCACCGGCGGGTCGTAGTCGATGGACCACGAGGTTACTGGGCAAGGCTGTCGGCGTAGTGAGCAGCTCCGAGCGCTGGCCACACGCCAAGCCGATCGGCTGCGCGCGCAAGATGCGTTGTCACGCATCAAGTGGGCAATCCGCTGAGTTACTGAGGGGTGCTCCCACAGCCTACCTTATCCCCCAAAAAGGCTGGAGGCTTGCGACTTTAGCTTGTTTTGAGTGGGGTGCATGACCAAGTATGGTGCCCCGCGCGGAGTCGAACAGGCGCGCAGGAGGGCAGTGGCGAGAAACGACACAATCATACGAACGCTAACGGTGGCGCAAGCGTTGGTTAGTTCCCGGCGCGGCGTAGCGCTGAAGGTTTTGGCGGACAAGCACGGGTTTGCGCTGCGCAATCTGTATCGCGACATTGCGGCCCTGCAGGCTGCCGGGTTTCCGATAGACAACGAGGACGGACGCTATTGGCTGCGCGAAGATTGGCGTGTGGCCGGGGCGTCGGCAATTGATGCTGAGGAGTTGCTGGCGCTGTTCGCGGCCCGGGGTTTGGCCGCGGGCATCAGGGGAACCAAGCTGGGAAAGGCGCTGGAGCGGCTTTGGATGAAGCTTGCAACAGAGGGTGGTCGCCAAGGGGCGCTGCTTCCCCTTGATGCAAAACCATGGTTTTCGGTGCGCGCGCCGTTTGGCATCAACTACAAGCCGCACGAGCGGGCCATTGCATCGCTTGAACATGCGCTTACTGAAAGAAAAGCGGTGCGCTGTGTGTACCGTGCGCTGTCCACCAGCGAGGTAAGCGAGCGGGTGATTGAACCGGTGCAATTGCACTGGGATCCCGCGCTTGAAAGCCTGTACGTGCTTGCGTGGTGCCGGTTGCGAGGCGACGTGCGCGTGTTCGCGGCCCACCGGTTCTTAAGCGTTCAACGAACCGACGAATCTTTCTTCCCGAAAAGCGAAGCCACGTCGGAGAGGGCGTTGAAAAAGGCTTTTCGCGTATGGCGGGACCGCAATGTGAACGCGGTGGAGGTGCATTTCCAAAAGCACTTGGCCGCCGAGATCCGCGAGCGCCGCTGGAGTGACGACCAGACCATCACGGACGCATCGGACGGCGGCGTGGTGCTGCGTTTCGCGGTGGCGGGACTGGCAGAGGTTGAAAGGTGGGTGCTGGGGTTTGGTGCGGGGGCGCGGGTGTTGGGGCCCGAGGGCCTGGTGGAGCGGGTGCGGGCGCACGTGGGGGGGATGAGCGTGGCGTATGGGGGCCGCGGGAGGGCAACGAAGGCGGTGGCAGATGAGGGGCAACAGGTGGCGAAATGAGTTTGACCTGTGGTGACAACGGGCTGGAGCAGGAATGGGTGGAGGCAAGGTTTCAGGGGGCAACGATGGACGAAGGCAAGTTCCAGCAACACAGGGCAAGGGTGGTCGGTAATTCCGACCGCGCTCCCGACCAATTTGAGACTGCGACAGAGGTACCAGTGGCTCACCTCTTGTGCGGACCGCGCACGCGGACCCGGGCTTCATCAACGCGCACGATAGCGCCGGCAAAACTGCCTATCGGTAAGCCTAATATCGCGCCCACTAAGCGCTCCGCCCTTTGCGGGGCCCGCCAATTGGGAGGAGCGCTCAATACGACCAAGCCCGAGTGTGTTCCTGCGGGAAACCGCCTCTCGTCGGCGAAATCGAGATCATGCGAGAGCAGCACGCGGCCCTCCGTCTGCGCCCGCGCGAATACCTCATCGTCCGGAGCGCCCCGCAAGCCAGCGTCTCGGCCGTCAAGCGCGTCGTACCCCTTCTCGCGCAAGATTGCCGTTACCGCGCGAGGAAGGGATTCATCTACAAGGAAGCGAATAGCCGACTCAGCTCGCCCGTCTTCTGACCCCTTCCTCTTCGGCAAGTTGGGCGGCGTATCGGAGGGCGGCTCGGATTTGCTCGGGGGCAAGGTCGTACTGGCCACAAATTTCATCGGAAGACGCCCCCGACGCAAGTTCCTCCAAGACCGTGGCAACAGGTACACGGGTTCCCCCGATGACGGGTTTACCAAAGGAGATACGCGGGTCGACTTCCACTCCTGGAACGATTTCGCGCGGCATTTCCGAAGCATATCACGCCGGAGAAGAGGGCCCTCCTTCGCCGACCGACGAGACCAGGCATCAGACATTGACATCCTTTTTGTGACTCGGCGCAGAAGCGCTGATTGCCCGAGAGGGTTGGTTCAAGAGGATGTTAGCGTCAACTGGACAAGATTCAACCCCTTCCCTCACCCATCCTACTTTAACAATCTGAAACTTCCACTGTGCTACAGTACTGTCATGGCGCTCGTGGCGGCCCCTTTGAAGGCAGATCGTTTACGCAGGATGGGGCTTTCCTCCCACCTCTCCGCCTCGAGCGCCACCTACTGGCTAACGCCGGCCTTATCAGACGGCGCGTGATCTTTCGTTGACCCGTAGTGACAACAGGCCCCCCTACCATCGGGAACACTCATGAACGCATATGGAGACTGGTTTCGTCAGTACACGGGGCACGCCCCGCACCCTTGGCAAAACGCCCTGGCCGCGGATAGCGGTTGTAAACACCGCCTCGTGAGAATCCCTACCGGCCTTGGGAAGACAGCGGGTGTCGTCATGGCCTGGGTGTGGAACCGCGCTCAACGAGCAGACAAGGACTGGCCACGACGACTGGTCTTCTGCCTGCCCATGCGGGTCCTTGTTGAACAAACAGAAGAAGAAATTCGAAAGTGGCTGTCTCAACTTGGGCTCCTTTGGGATGGCCAAGGCCCCCATGGGGGCAAGGTGGGCGTGCATGTGCTCATGGGGGGGGCTGGGCAGGAAGAATGGCACCTGCACCCGGAAGAGAACGCCATCCTCATCGGGACGCAGGATATGTTGCTTTCGCGCGCCTTGAACCGCGGATACGGATCGGCACGTGGAAGGTGGCCCATGGAATTCGGACTGCTTAGCCAAGATTCCTTATGGGTGCTGGATGAGGTTCAGCTCATGGGTGTTGGGCTTACGACCTCAGCTCAACTGCAAACGTTTAGGGAAGATGACCGAAGCAAGGAACTGCGCCCATCGTTTTCGTGGTGGATGAGTGCCACGCTGCAGCCACAGTGGCTCAAAACCGTCGATTCAGCCCCGCTGGTTTCCGAGGTGGAGGCAAGTGGCACCTTGCAGATAAGCACCTCCGATCGCACCGGCGAAGTTTGGGAGACAGAAAAGCCGCTCCGGGTTGTTGAAATTTCCTCTAGCGACGACAAAAACGCTGCGCGTTGGGCGCAAGTGGTACTTGGAGCCCACAGCGAGATTGTTGACGCAACCTATGGCCGCATCACATTGGCGATTGCCAATACCGTTCGTGAAGCCAGCGATCTTTTCGACGCCCTTACCAAAGCCACCAAGAAAGCTGATGGTGCACCTGAAATATGTCTCGTGCATTCTCGCTTCCGAGGGCTCGAAAAAGCATCTTGGCGAGGAAGCTTTCTCTCACGCAACACCTGCACGCCCGAGACAAATCGCATTATCGTCGCGACGCAGGTCGTTGAAGCCGGCGTGGACATAAGCGCAGCGGCGCTGGTTACCCAAGCTGCGCCCTGGCCATCATTGGTTCAACGTTTTGGTCGAGCCGCACGCTACGGCGGGAAAGCTTCTATCACTGTCATAGACCGAAGCTTGGAAACTCCCCTGCCCTACGCTGCGAACGAAATCGCAGCTTCCAAAGAGGCATTGGCGAAGATCGACGACGTTCGCCAGGCACGACTCGAAGATTTCGAGACCGACATTCGCAGCAAAGATCCCGAGTTTCTCCACAGGCTCTATCCGTACGAGCCGCTGCACGTTCTCACGCGTCGTGAAATGGACGAGCTAATTGATACCTCTGCTGATTTGACTGGAAGCGATCTTGATATAAGCCGGTTCATTCGCGAAGGGGAAGAACGCGACCTCAATGTCTTCTGGTACCCCTTTGAGGAAAAGGTACCTAACCGATCACTTCAGCCCACACGCCTTGGCCTTTGCGCAGTTCCCATTAATGAGGATGCAAGGAAATGGTTACGCACGCTGCGCACGGATGGCCTTGCATGGGTCTGGGACTACCACGAAGGCAGTTGGCGGCGATACAAAGACGCTGATTTCTGTCCAGGCCAAACACTACTAATTCACACGAAGGCCGGCGGCTATACCCCGGAGCGTGGTTGGGATCCCAAAGCACCCGCAATGGCGTTGCCACTGGCCGGAACCACCGCCGAGCCTACCGTTCAACTTGCCGCCGACATGGCTGAAAGTCGCGAAGATCTCAGTGCAACAGAGCGCTACAAGACGATCGCAACCCACGGTGGCGAGGTGAGGGACTGCATGGTTCAGATTGCAGCCACGCTTGAACTTCCGGCCACACTACTCAAAGCAGCAGCCTTGGCCGCGCGCTGGCACGACCTCGGGAAAGCCCACGAAGTTTTCAATGCGGCAATCTTGGATAAGGGTGATTTCGTCGAATGCAACGAACTCGCAAAAGCACCAGGCGGATGCTGGGCCAGCCCTGGCAAGATTTTCGCGGGACGCCGAGGCTTTCGGCATGAACTGGCAAGCACGCTTGCCTTGTTCGAGTTCCTTCGATGTTCTGTGCCCGAGCACCCAGCAATTCAGGCGAATTCTGATCAGAACCCCGTGCCGAACCAGATCAAGGACCAAGGGGCAAACAATGCTTTGGCCGCTGAGCTTGCAGCTTTAAGCGCCGAAGAGTTCGATCTTGTGGCCTGGT
Organism: Polyangia bacterium; assembly: GCA_038257535.1. Lineage (GTDB taxonomy): Bacteria > Myxococcota_A > Polyangia > Fen-1088 > Fen-1088 > JAGTJU01. Next base: position 5,234 of record JBBSJE010000227.1, on the reverse strand, counting down.
TGGTTTGTACACACCATGGAAAGGTCCGTTGCGCATGGCAGGCCACGACTCACGATCAAGAGAGCAAACATGGCCATGCCCCACCACTGCTTCGGGGGATTTGCGATGGCGACGTTCTTCCGGCCACCCGCCTCATGACTGATGCCAATCAAGTTGTATCGCTTCCGCCGCTCTCATTGAACCTTGCGCTCGCTTCCATTGGGCTATCGCCCGCATTCGGAAGAAGTTGGATTGATCGGGTTGATGGGCTTACGGAGACCTATGGCCCCTTCACCCTTGCTTATCTTGAAGCGCTGTTCCGCACGGCCGACATCCGCGCCTCCCGACTGTCCACCTCCGACCCTCTTTTGGAAGGGAAATCCCAATGACAACGCACACCCATCAGCTTTCTGGCTGCGCGCCGACGCCGTTGGCCTGGTACCTCAAGGGCCTTGCCGTCCTGAAACTTGTCGGGGAGCAGGCAGATCCGAGCGCCCGCGCCTATTGGAAGGACGAATGCCTCTGGCTGAGCACCAAGCTGGATCGACAGGCACTGGAGGCATTCTTTCTTCATCAATATCAACCCACGCCTTTGATCGCCCCATGGAATGGCGGAAGTGGATTTTATCCGAAAGACAACCAAGACGGTATCGCCCCACTCACGCAAAGCACAGCGGCTCGTTTGTCGAGCTACCGTGCCGCGATCGCCGCTGGCAAGGCCATGGTGGGAAACGCAACTGAGCGACCAGAGAAGCAGGCCAAGGAAGACCTTTTGAGGAAGTGCCGACACGAATGGCGGGGAACTTTGGGACAGTGGTTTGAAGCTGCAGTGGTTTTGGTCGGCGACGGTGGTGCGCAGTATCCAGCGTTGCTGGGAACGGGAGGCAACGACGGACGCCTAGACTTCACCAATAACTTTATGCAGCGGCTAACCGAGATTCTTGATCCTTTGGATCCAGAAGCGCGGGGACGCCCCGACGCGCAGGGGCAATTGCAAGGCGCGCTTTGGGGAACGCCTGTGCCAGGGCTACCATCGAAACGAGCCGTGGGGCAGTTCTTCCCCGGCGCTGCGGGGGGCGCAAATGGAACCAATGGCTTTTCCGCCGAAAGCCTCAGCAACGCGTGGGACTTCATCCTCATGCTGGAAGGTGCGGTTCTCTTCGCATCCTCAGCCGTGCGCAGAATGGAGTCAAAAGAACCCGTTCAGGCCTCCGCGCCGTTTGCGGTTAGGGCGGGCGCTGCCGGATACGGAACAGCTACGGCAAGCGAAGAAGGCGCGCGTGGTGAACAGTGGATGCCCCTGTGGGATCAAGCCGCCACACTGAAGGAAGTTCGGCACGTGATTGCCGAGGGACGGCTTCAGCTTCCGAAGTCCCAAATACGCCGGCCTACCGATGTTGCGCGCGCCATCGCGCGCTTGGGCGTGTCACGCGGCATCTCAGCCTTTCAACGCTTTGGTTACATCGAACGTAACGGCCAGGCGAATTTGGCGACGCCTTTGGGGCGGTGGCCTGTGGTCTTCCGGCCTGAAGTGCAGCTTCTTGACGACGTAGAGCGATGGGTGGACGACGCCCGCATGGCCTTGCGAGAGAACGCCCCAGCTACGCTTCGGGCAGCGCTTAGGAATTTGGATGAAGCGATTCTGGCTTGTACTCGTGGCGCATCAACGCCTCCCACCTGGCAAAAGCTATTGATTGCCTTGGGTTCTTTGGAGCACGGTTTTGTTGGCTCACCTCGGTTGGCGGCGGACAAAGGGATTAAGCCCTTGCGTTTAACGAATCCAGACAGGATTCGTTTGGCCAACGACGGCTCCGCTGAGTTCAGATTAGCCCTTGCCTTCGCCGGCCAACACGACGGAAAAGGCTTTTCGATTAGGGAACACTTCCTTCCCGTTGACGGCTCCGGTCGCGCCTTCCTCGCCAGTGACAGTTCGTTGCGTTTGGGCCCAGACATTGTCTGCAAGGGACGCAACCTGGAAAAGGATGCCTTGGCCCTGCTGCAACGGAGGATTGTTCACTCACAAAGAGGCCCTCGCAAAGAAGGCAAGGCACTCGGTGAATCTTCCCACGACGAGGATGATCAAGCGGGTGCCCTGCCGTTACATGGCCGCCCCCCAGGCTTCGCCTCCCCCGGAGACGTGGCCGCCTTTCTTGGTCGGGAAACCGATGATGCTTACATTCTGAGCCTTGCCAAGGGGCTGATGGCGCTTGACTGGGCGCGCGTTTCGACGCCGGGAAGAGCACTTCCTCAAGAGAACGTTCCTGCCGTCTACGCACTCTTCCGCCTTACCCATTTGCCGTGGAAGACTTTGAAGGTCGAGCATGCCGCTGACAACGCCGCAAAAGTGGAGATCCGGCTCGATCCAGCGATCTTCGCGCGGCTCGCAGGGGGCGATCTGCAAGGCGCCGCTCAAGTGGCACTACGCCGACTGCGGGCAAGTGGTCTACGGCCGAAAATGACTTTGGCAACAGGGGACAGTGCCTTTGCCCGCCGGCTTGCGGCCAGTTTGGCGTTTCCCATCGGCATGGGAACAGCTCTCGATCTTCTTAAACTCGTCACCCATCCCGAAAAAAACGAACCAACTGAACTTGAAAAACTGGAGGAAGCCCAATGTCTATCGAACTGAACGTTCTTAAAGAATCCACCAAGCTGCTTTTTGCAGTCCCCTTGAAGCCCCTTCAAGGGGAGCGTTTTCAGCCCACTGGCTTTCCCGATCTAGGCGCGGCCACGTTCGAGACCTCGAGTGGCACGAAGCTGCTCCTGGAAAGCCCTCAAAGCGTTGCAAACCGTCTTGAAGCCGTTTGCTGGGACGAGGTAAAATCGGAACCCGTCACAATATGCTCAGGTTTAAGCTTTCTGCGTGTAGAGAAAGACGGCAAATACCTTACCAGCTCAATGACGGAAGCCCACCGCATCAACAGCCCATATATTCTCGAAGGCAAAGACAAGGCCTTCTTTAATACGCTTCGCGAAGAGCTTGCCATCCTTGCGGATGGCCCTATTGACCGGCGTCGCCTCGCCAAGGTCCTGCTCAAATACGACATTGGAAGCCTTTTGCATGGCGTGTTCCTGGCAAAGAAGGAGTTGGCCGGAGGTCGGTTGCGCGTGGCCAGAGCGCTTGGTGGTTTCATTGAAGCCAGCAATGTGAGAATCGCAGCGTCCGGGGGCGTGAAGAACGATGCCGTGAACCCTTCAGGCGAGGCAAAAAGTGGCTTTGGCAACGTACCCTTCCACCGTGAGGAGTACGTCGCGGACACGATTACCTGCTACTTCAACTTGGACCTTGCGCAAATTCGCGGTTACGGCCTTGGCCCCGAGGTAGAGAACCTATTGATTGTACTGGGCATGTACAAGATGCGTGCCTTTCTTTCGGGCAACATGCGATTGCGCACGGCCTGCGATCTTACCTTGGACACATCCGAAGTCGTTGCAGACCAGCCAACGGGGTTCAAGCTTCCGCCGCTAAAGGACCTTGAGGCAGCTCTTGGTTCTGCGATCAATGCGGTCAAATCCCAGATGACCCAAGTGACTGTCAACTTCGCGAGCTAACCATGGCCCTACTTTCCTTCCAGTTCACGGCGCAGCGGTACCACGCAACGCCCTGGGGAAGCCACGTCAACGAAGGTCTCGTCGAGTGGCCCCCCAGCCCATGGCGAATTCTGCGGGCACTGATCCATACGGGGTTCGCAAAGGAGGGTTGGGCAGAGATACCGCCAACCATGAAGCGAATCATTGAACGTTTGAGTGGCTCGCTGCCGCAGTATCAGCTTCCAGACGCCACGGCCGCGCATTCCCGCCACTACATGCCCGCGCCGGAGAAGACGACCAAGGTCATTGATGCGTTTGCATGGGTGGGAACGCATCCTCTGCTTGTGAATTGGCCGTGTGAGTTGGTTGAGGAAGACAGGGCGTTTCTGGCTTCGTTGTTGTCGCGCATGTCGTATCTGGGCAGAGCCGAAAGTTGGGTACATGCACAACTGTTGCCCGATGGGGAGATAGAAAACTTCCAAGCCAACGCCTTCCCTGCCGATGGCACCGACCCTTGCGACCCGGGTTGGGAACAAACGTCGCTCCTAACACCGGTGGAAGCGGGCAGCTATCATGTGTGGCGCGAGGGCGCGCTTTCCACTGCAGAGGAGAAGCTTCAACGTGACAGCAACGCGGCTGGAAAGAAGGTCACTAAAAAGGCGCTTGTACAACTTGGTCAGGTGTACCCGGTTGATCTCACTGCTTGCCTTACCGTGGAAACAGGCTGGCTCCAAAGTCAGGGCTGGAGCCAGCCACCAGGAAGCCGCCGGGCGCTCTACTGGCGACGCAGTGACAGCTTGGAACCCATGCGCTCACAAGTTTCGACAAAGCCTCGTCGAAGCGTGGCAGGGGGCGCCCATGTTGCCCTGCTGGCCCTTTCAACTGACAACCCGAAAAGCCAGGTTCTGCCACGCCTGAAGGATATGCTGCCGGTCGCGGAGCGGCTTCATCGTGCGCTGATCTTCTTGGCAAACAAATGCCCAGACAGCATTGATTGCGAGGAACTAAGCGGAAAAGACAGCGAGGGAAAGCCTTTACAGGGACACCGGCATGCCAAAATCATTCCACTGTGTTTGAATACCACGGACTCCAAGGTCAACCACTTTCTGTTGCATACGCATCCCGACATGCCACTGGGCGACGCGGCACATTGGGCGTTGCACAGAATTAGAACCATTGGCTCGATTGACAAGAGCGAAGGTTCTGGTGAGGCAAAAAAGTTGTTTGCAAGCTTGGTGGGCTTGGGCAAATCGGCTGATTTCACCAAAGCAGTCGGCAACCCGCTAGGAGTTGGTTCGGTTTGGGCTTCCCTAACGCCATTCGTGCCGCCGCGGCACCTAAAGGAAAGGCGTCACGGCCTCGTAGACCAGGTGCAAGCTGAGTTGACTTCGCGAGGGTTTCCTGAGGCAGTTGATATTGAGGTTTTCCCCAAGGAAGCTCTCATTGGTGCAGGTTTTCTGGACTTCAAATTTCGACGGGCACGAGGCAAGCCCCAACCCCCTAGCCAAAGCCTTTTTGGACTAACTTTGAGGTTTGCAGAACCATTCACAGGGCCTTTGACGCTCGGCTACGGCAGTCACTTCGGCCTGGGTTTGTTTGGCGTCAAAAATTAGCCTTGCCGAAAATCGCTTGTCCCGGCCTGACAATGGCCTCCCCTACCATGGTCGTACGGAGAAACTATCATGGCAAACGAAACAACAACACAGAACCACGTACCTGACCGTGTG
>JBBSJE010000226.1:0-10051 GCA_038257535.1 Polyangia bacterium | reverse complement strand
CTCACATCTTTGCAAACCGGTCAGACGAGCCTGCGCGTGGTGGACCGCACCGTGCCCTCGCCCTTTGCAGCTTCGCTGTTGTTTGGCTTCGCGGCCAATTACATCTACGAAGGCGATGCGCCCTTGCCCGAACGAAGGGCGCAAGCGTTGGCCATTGACCACGCGCAGCTGCGGGAGCTCCTGGGTGACACCGAGCTGCGTGAGCTCATCGATCCCGATGTTCTGGCAACGTTAGAAACCGAGCTTTCGCATCCGATTCCCTCTGAGCGCGTGCGCACCCCCGACGCCGTGGCCGATCTGCTGTTGCGCTTGGGCGACCTTTCACTGGCCGAACTGCAAACGCGCGTGGCGCCCGAAGGCATGGACGCGCTGGCAACCTTGCTCAAAACCCGGCGCGCCATCGAAATCCCCATCGCGGGCGTGCGCCGCTTGATTGCCGCTGAACACGCAAGTCGCTACCGCGACGCTTTGGGCTGCCAGCTGCCGGGCGGGCTTCCCGATGCGTTTTTGCGCGCGACAGCGGATCCCAGCGGCGATCTGTTGCTGCGCTACGCGCGCACGCACGGGCCGTTTCCGCTTGCTTGGCCTGCGCAGCGCTTCGGCTTGCCGGAGGCCCGAGTCTACGAAACGTTGGCTCGCTTGGTGGCGCAAGGCAAACTGCTTGAAGGTGTGTTCCGCAACGGCGCCGACACACCCCAGTGGTGCACGCCTGACATCTGGGCTTTGTTGCGCCGCAGATCGCTCGCCAAACTGCGACGCGCGGTTGAGCCCGTAGCGCCCGCAGCGCTTTGTCGCACGCTAACCATTTGGCAAGGCACTGTGAAGCCGCGGCAAGGCCTGGACGCGGTGCTGGACGCGGTGGAAAAGCTTCAAGGCGCCCCCTTGCCCGCATCGCTGCTGGAATCGGAGATCTTGCCTGCGCGCGTGGAAGGCTATCTGCCTGGTGATCTCGACGCCTTGGCGGCCGCAGGAGAAGTGGTATGGGCGGGCATTGAACCTTTGGGCGCCAAAGATGGGCGCGTGGCGCTGTTTTTGACCGACAGCATGCCCACGCTTTGGAGCCCACCTGAAGTTGATGCCACAAGCTTCACCGCCGCTGAAACCCAAGTGCTTGCGCATTTGCGGCAGGCGGGCGCCAGCTTCTTCGCCGACATTCACGCCGCCAATGGCGCGGGGTTTCCGGGCGACACCGTTGCGGCGCTGTGGTCCTTGGTGTTCAAAGGCTTGGTCACCAATGACACCGTTCGGGTTTTGCGCGCGTACACACGACCCTCCACGCGGCAGGCGCGCGGTTTGGGCGCCCACAGTTTTCGTTCGCGACGTGCGGCGCCGGCGGCGGCTGACGGGCGATGGTCGCTGATCGAACACCGCCTGCAACGCCGCGAACCCGCCTCCATCACCGAACGCGTGACAGCCCGCGCTCAGCAATTGCTTGCCCGCTACGGCATTGTCTCTCGAGAGGTGTCGAACGCCGAAGCGTTGCCCGGGGGTTTCTCAGGCGTCTACGAAGCGCTGAAGGCCATGGAGGACACCGGCAGGGTCAGGCGCGGCTACTTCGTGACGGACGTGGCCGCCACACAGTTTGCTTCCCCCGCCGCACTGGATTTGCTTCGCAGCCAGCGGGGCTTGCCCGAAACCACGGTGTCGCTGATCTTGGCCGCGGTGGATCCTGCAAACCCTTACGGCGCCATCTTGCCATGGCCCCCCATGCCAGCAGGTCGTGTGCTGGCACGCACCGTGGGCGCGCATGTGGTGATCGTCAATGGTCACTTGGCCGGCTACCTGGCGCGCGGGGGCCGCAGCCTCTGGATTTGGCTACCTGAAGATGAGCCGGACCGAAGCCACACCACTTTAGCGCTGGCGGAGACGCTCATCAAATTCTTCCGACGCAAAGGCAAAGGCCAAGGCGCATTGATTGGTGAGATCAATGGCGACCCTGCTTTGGGTCATGCGTTGTCAGAGGCGTTTGTGGCGCACGGATTCATCAAGACGCATTTGGGCTTGCAATTGCGCCGTTCACAACCCGAACGCGGAGGGCGTGATGCCGGAGGGTGATACGATCTTCCGCGCGGCACGCACGCTACACACAGCCTTGGCTGGGGAGGTTGTCACGCATTTTGACGCCGCCTACGCGCATGTGCGCGCCAGCAACGTTGACCATCCTGTGGTGGGAAGAACCGTCGCCGCTGTGAAGTCACTGGGCAAGAACCTACTGGTGGAATTTTCCGGCGATCTGATTTTGCGCACGCATATGCGCATGAACGGCAGCTGGCACATCTACCGTCCCAACGAACGCTGGCAACGGTCCCCCTCGGCCATGCGCGTGGTGGTGGGCACCCATGCTTATGTGGCCGTGGGCTTCGACATTCCCGTGGTCAAGCTTCACACAGCCAAAGAGTGGGCGCGCAGCGAAACCCCACGACACTTGGGCCCCGATCTGCTTTCTCCCAGCTTTCAGGTACAAGATGTATTGCCGCGCATGCTTGCGCATGCCCACGAACCCATCTTGGACGTGCTGCTTGATCAAAGCGTGATGGCAGGCGTAGGCAATGTGTTCAAATGCGAGCTGCTGTTCATGCAAGGCATTGATCCGTTCACGTTGACCGGTCACTTGGATTCACAAACGTTAACCGCGCTGGTGGTGCTGGCCCGCGAGTTGTTGGTGGCCAATGTGGCGCCAAGCAAGGGTGATGGCATCGTGACGCACGGGCTGCGCCGCACAACCGGGCGGGCCGATCCTTCCGCGCGGCTTTGGGTGTATGGCCGCGCGGGCCGCCCCTGTCGCCGCTGTGGCGCCTTGATTGCTCGAAAGCTGGGCGGCAAACACGCCCGGAGCACGTACTTCTGTCCGCAGTGCCAATCCACCAAGCCGGCCCTGATGCCTTGCCCTCCTCCGGTGTGATCCCGCCAACACGCGTCGCGCTTGACTCCTCTACGGCTTTCCGCGAGCGTGTCAGCCTTTGTAAGCCCTAGATAGCTGGGGCTGACCTATGACCACCGTTTTCACAGGAGTTTTGATGAAGCGACGTGACCTCCTTGCCGGCGCCGCCCTTGGTGCCGCGGGCAGCATCCTCACCCCCTCATTTGCCGGCATGTCCTTGGCTCGTGCCGCGCGCCGCCGCCCCCGTCCGCCCTTCGTTGAAACGATGAATCATCCAGACAAAGCCCGCAGCGGTGTCACCCTGGGTGGCGTAGGTGCTGGCGGCGCCGAGTTGCGCAAAGATGGCTGCTTTTACAACTGGAGCGCCTTTAACAACGCCCCCCGCGGCACCGGCAGCAAGCTTGGGTTCCCAGAGCAAGACATCATGTTCTTCAAACTGCGCTACGAGGTGCCCGGCCAGGAGCCGCGCATCAAGCTGCTGCAAATTGAAGAAGGCCAGCGCGTGGGCACGGTGGAAATGCATATCTATGAGTTTCCGTGGCTTTCGGGCGTGCAGAAGGTTCAGTACAGCGCCCGCTTCCCGTTCGCCGATCTCGTTTACACCGACCCAGACATGCCGGTGGAAATTCGGCTCAGTGTGTGGAGCCCGTTTATCCCGCACGACGTTGACAATTCCACCCTGCCAACGCTGTGCTTTGACTTTCAGGTCATCAACAAATCAAACAAGCCTGTTGATGTGATGCTGATGGCCGCGCAGCGAAATTTGGCCGGCTACGATGTGAAAGAAAAGATCTACACCGCCAAGCTTTCCGAAGGCACCGGCTACAAGGTGTTCGAGGCCGGCGCCTCAGGGCTGGCCTCCGATCACAGTTCGGCGGGAACCATGGCACTGGCCTCACTTTCGCCTGACACCAGCCACTATCTGGGCTGGGAACATCGCCACCCCTACTTCGAGCGGGTGTTGCGGGCCAAGCAGCTGCCCAACATCGACGACACAGCCGCGCGCACCACGCGCGACCGCAGCACCGGCAAACGCTGGGCATTGGCACGCACCTACAACACCTTGGCCCAGTCCGCGAACCTCAAGCCCAGGCAAGCTTTCACACATAGCTTCGTCATGGCTTGGCACTTCCCAAACATGTGGAACGAGGGCAAAACCCGCATCGAAGGCGCTTACTACGCGCGCAAGTTCAAATCAGCCGCCGATGTCGCGCGCTACGTGGTGGGCCAAAAAGACAACCTCCACAAACGCAGCCGCGCGTTCGTTGATGATTTTTACGACAGCGACGCCGAGCCTTTCGTGCTGGATCAAATCAACTCCCAGCTCAACACCTTCATAACCAGCGGCTGGTGCACCAAAGACGGCAACTTTGGCATCCTTGAAGGCATCACGCCCGACAAACACTGGGGCCCCTTGGCCACCACAGACGTCAGCGTGTATGGCTCGGTGCCGATCGCCACCTTGTTCCCCTCGCTTGAGCGATCAACTTTGCGCGCGCACCGAAGCATCCAGCGCGAATCGGGCGAAGTGGCGCACGGGCTGCAACGAGATTTTGGCAAGGCGCTTACGGGCGTGGCTGGCGTAGACCGGCGTTTGGATCTGCACGCGCAATACGTTGGCATGGTCATGCGCGACTTCTTCTGGACCAGCGACAAGGACTTTCTCAAAGAGATGTGGCCGTCCTTGAAAAAAGCCATGGAGTACTGCGTGAAAGAGCGCGATCTCAACGGCGATTCAATGCCTGACATGGAAGGCATCATGTCAAGCTACGACAACTTCCCCATGTACGGCGTGGCAACGTACATCGCCTCGCAGTGGCTGGCGGCGCTTCACGGCATGGTGCAAGGCGCGCGTGCGCTGGGCGACACCGAAGCCGAAAAGCGCTATGCGGGCTTCTTCGACAAAGGCAAAGCCATCTTCGAGCAGCGGCTGTGGAACGGAAAATACTACCGGCTATGGAATGACGAAGGCGGCAAGCACGGGGGCAAAGACGAAGGCTGCCTGACCGATCAATTGATTGGCCAGTGGGTGATGCGGTTCAACGACCAAGGCGATCTGGTGCCTCGCGAGCAGATTTCGTCCGCGCTCAAATCTGTGTTGGCGATGTCGTACAAGCCCAATTTTGGCTTGCGCAACTGCAGCTGGCCCGGCGCCACGCCGTGGGCCGAAGTTCCCGACAACATCTGGGTGGATCAAGCCAACACATGCTGGTCGGGCGTAGAGTTGGCGTTTGCGTCGTTCCTGATTTACGAAGGGCTCTACAAACAAGGGCTTGACGTGATTCGCACGGTGGACCAACGCTACCGCAAAGCGGGGCGCTACTGGGATCATCAGGAGTTTGGCGGTCACTACTACCGTGCGCTTTCGGCATGGGCGGCTGTGAACGCCATGGTAGGTTTGACGCAAAACCAAGGCGTTTTGGGTTTTGCGCCCAAGCTGCCCCAGAAAAGCGTGCGATTGTTCTTCGCCACCCCCACCGCCACGGGCCACTACGAGCGCACGGGGTCGGGCGCGGGGCAACGGGTGCGGCTGATTGTGGCCAGCGGCAGTTTGCAGATGGCGGGACTGAAGCTGGCCTTTGACAAGCCTTCCAGCAAAGCCTCGGTGAGGGTTGACGGCAAAGCCGTGTCGCTGCCGGCCGAAGCCGTCAAAGTGGCTGAAGGTCACGCAGTGCTCAGCTTTGCCACCCCGCTGGTACTGCAGGCTGGCCAGGTGCTAGAGGCACGTGCTTAAATCGTCCGCGTGCCCGCTCTGCCCGTAGTTTCATCATCACGCCGCGCCCCCCAGCAACGCCACGCGCTGTTGGTACGTCCGGGGGCGCGGTTTCGCTGTTTTGCCGATGGCCTGTGTTGCTCCAGCATTCATCTGCTGGGGCCCGTGTCGGCGCAGGAGTTGATCCCGGTCAAGCGCCTCAACCGCGACCCGGTGTTTTACGACACCTCCATCCGCGCCAAGGTGTTTCGCTACAAAGCCGATGGCTCCTGCATCTTCTTGCAGCCTGATCTGCTGTGCGGCGTTCATGCGCAATTGGGCGTAGACGCCAAACCTGACACCTGTCGCAAGTTTCCGTTTGCGCTCGTGGCCACCCCGCTTGGCCGGCGGGTGGTGACAGCGCATCGTTGCTCTTGTCGCACGTTGGGCGATCGCCCCCTACTGGATCCGGCTACGGTTGAAGCCGAAATCCGCATGCCGGGCAAAGCCCTGTGCGCCGAACGCAGCGTTTTGGGTCGCGTGGCCATAGACAAAAGCCGCCGGGTGTCTTTCACCACATGGCTGGCGCTCGAAGGCCCGCTGATTGCAGCCTTGAACGCCGGAACGCCGGCCGCAGACGTTCTGAACGCCAAGCCGTTTCCGAAGTTGAAGCAACAAACCTGGAAGCAGGTGGCCAAGATGTTTCATGAACAGGAAGACGATTCTTCCTACGAAGTGGCAAAGTCATGGTTCGCCGATGCGATCTTGGCCGTCACCGCGGGTACGCCGTTTCCGCATCGACCGCGGCCCTGGGCGCGTTTTTTCGACAAAGCGCAGGCGCGTTCGGCAAAACCCGCGCGGCCCCAACAGATGCTCAACGACTGGCTGGCCGATGTGATTTGGTCGTTTGAGTGGACCGATCACGGCAACCTCGCCCGCGCCCGCCGCGAGATGGCCACGCGTTTGGCCATGGCGGAGGCGATAGCCCACGCGCTCACACGCAAAGGCGTACGCAAAGACCGCGCCACCGCCGAGGCGCTGATGATCATCGAAGACGTCGGCACCACGGAAACGTGGGAAGACGTGGTAAAACAAATGCCTTCGTAGAAACGAAACGCAGCCTTTGTTTTCTGTTAGACAGAATGTCGACCCGATTCCATAACGGGCACAAAGGCTGTTGTTGACTCGAACTGCGTGACCCTGTCTTGCAGGCGCCGGTTCTGACGCGACAACCAATTGACTTCGGCCTCCAACGCACGCATCGCGCGCATGATGTCGTCCATCGAAGATTCCGGGGCAGCCACAGGCGCGGGCGCCGCAGGTGCAACCAGGTCATCACCCATGGTCTTCTTCCACCGAAACAGCAGGCTAACAGCAATGCCGTAGCGGCGTCCCACGGCCGACAGCGTCTCATTTCGACTGGCGGCTTCCGTTAAGATGGCAACCTTCTCAACATGGGTGAACCGTCGGCGGCGGCCAGGGCGTAAATCGGGAACATCTACGGTATGGGTCATATGAACAACTCCTTCGCCAAGTCAGCACCAGGCACAGTTAAACGTTGCTTGTGAATTCCTAAGATAGGCAACGCGCCCCTGCTTGTCGTTCCCTCTGAAGCATTCATCCATTGGGATGAAGTGCGCACGAAGGCTGTGTCGTCTACATCTAGACGAACAGCCTTCCCAAGCATCCGAGACGGGGTGAGTCAGATTTCTGGCGCGCGGCAACGGCGTGCAAATGAGGCGGAAACGGCCCTGTGGCCCACCTCAGCCCGGTGGCTTCAACCGATCGGATGAAGCCTTCACACCGAACGACAAGTGGGATCAGCTCGTCTATCTTTGTTCTTTAGCTATCGGTGTTTTTCGCACCCGCGCCTTCACCTCAGTACGCATCTCCGCCCGCCAAACGGCTTCAAAACGAGGAGACAGTCATGAAGTATCGACAGTCAAAGCGTCTTGTTTGTCAGCCTTGCGGATTCTGGGCCTCAGTCGTTGTGCCCTTTTTGTCGCTTGTCGTTGCCTGCGGTACCCCCGCCGCAGGCAACGGCGACTCTGACGAATCGGGTGGTGCAGGCGGTGATGTTGCAGGCAGCGGTGGTCAAAGCGACGAAGGTGGTAACAACGGTGAAGGTGGCGAAGGCGGTCAAGGCAGTGAGGGTGGCAACGGTGAGACCGACGATGCGGGCGCTGGTGAGGACTTAGACCGCGAAGACGCAAACGTAACCCCGCAAGACAGCGGCGCCGGTGGCACGGGCGGCACCGGCGGCGCCGGTGGCATGGGCGGAACACTGGTGCCCATCAATTGCGCCGGCGGCCATCCCTTTTGCGACTCGTTTGAAGAGTATGAGACCGGTGCCTCTCCTCAACGCATGGATGACAACGCGAAGTGGCGAATTGCCTCGTCACCGCAATTGGGCGTGGTGGACAGCACACGCGCGTTCTCTGGCAAGAAGTCAGTGAAATTCAGCATCCCCAAGGGCGGTTCGGTAAACGCCTCGCTCGGAACCATCCATAAGGGCGTCTTCCCGGCAACAAAGTTGAACGCACGCATGATGGTGTGGCTGGATGCCAAACCCCAAGGCGCGTCGCCATTTCATTGGTCGTTTATGCGCACACTCGGGCGCTTCGAAGATCCAAAGATCCCCCGTTCAACCGCCAGCTTTGGCCTGGGGGGATGGAGAGATGGAATGCAGTCCACGATGAATTCGGCAACACTGGATTGCTGGAATCACGCAAGGCAACAGATCCCTACCGGCAAGTGGGTCTGCGTGGAGTGGGAGTTGAATTCGGCCACCCACGAACAAAAGGTGCTTGTAGACGGTCAGGTCGCTGCTCGACTTAGCTTCAAAACACAGCCCAACGGCGATGCCTCACGCGGTTGCATCGGCGGCAATGGAGGCACGCCTTGGTACGTGCCTACTTTATTCAACTTCACTGTGGGTTGGCAGCACTTCCACACAATGGATGCTCCACGAACGCTTTGGATTGACGACGTGGTGCTCAGCAAATCACCGATCGGTTGCCCCGCTCGGTGAAAGCAGGCGCGTTGTTGAACACTTCTATCTTGAATTTGAAACATACGAGGAGACGACGAATGAGGTCACTGAATTTCATCTTCCTGGCCGCGATTGCCGGGACCGCTTGCAGCGGTTCGGTCCCATCGACTAGCGACGACAGCAACCCGGATGACGACGCCCCCCCGCCTGACGACGATCGTCCCACGATGGACCTTCCAAAAGAATGCCGCAACATTGCCCCGGGCACCTCACCCTTGCGGCGGCTAAGCAACGACGAATACCGCAACACCATTCGCGATCTTCTAGGGTTGGGAGAGATGGTGAAGACCGCTACCATGGGCTTCGTCGCTGAAACCGAATCGCTAGGATTTCGCAACAGCGCCGAGTTCTTGAAAATCTCGACCGTCACCGCTCAGGATTTCATGAACGCGGCTGACGCCTTTGCAACCGCTGCGGCAAGCGACAAAACATTGGCGGACTGCAACAACGCGGCCGACAAGAAAGCTTGCGGCGCCGAGTTTATTCGCGACTTTGGGCGGCGCGCGTACCGACGCCCCCTGAATGACGAGGAGCAGGGCCGTTTTGAAGCGGTGTTTCAGAAGGCCCTCGACACCTACGACGCTTCGGCCGGTGTTGAAGCTGTGGTTTTGGCTATGCTTCAATCGCCGCACTTCCTCTTCCGAGTTGAGTTTGGGCAGGATGCGGCCGGGAAGTCGTACACAAAGCCAACCTCCTACGAAACGGCCAGCCGGCTATCCTATATGCTTTGGCAGTCGATGCCCGACGACGAACTTTTCGAGGCCGCCGCAAAAGACGAACTACAGAGCAGTGAACAAGTCTTGTCGCAGGCCAAACGGATGTTAGATGATCCCAAGGCCGAAAGAAGCTTGGAGTTCTTCCGGCAATGGTTTGAGACCGACGGCGTGAAAACTTTCTCACGCGACGAAAAGTACTTCCCGAATCTTCCAACGGACATCAATGTTCTCTTTGCCCAAGAGTCAGACGCCTTCGCCAAGCACCTGATGTGGGGGACCGAAGGCACATTTGAGGATCTGCTCACGGCACCGTACACGTTTGCGAACAACACACTGGCAAAGCACTATGGACTTGAGGGCAACTTCGACGCCTCTTTCACGCAGGTGGATCGTGATGGCAGTTCCGGAATCCTCACCCAAGCTGGATTTATTACTGCGCACGACCCTCCAACCCGGACCTCTATCGTGAAACGCGGGGTCAAGCTCAGAACCCGTCTCATGTGTCAGATTGTCCCAGCCCCCCCGCCCGATGCGGACACCAATTTGGACCCGACCACCGCAAACCTTCCGCAAAAGGAACGGTTGGCCCGCCACCGCGAAGATCCATCCTGCGCTGGTTGCCACGCGCTTATAGATCCCTTAGGGGAAATTTTTGAGTCATACGACGCCGTGGGGCGCCTTCGCAGCAAGGATGAGACCGGCAGTGACGT
>JBBSJE010000225.1:0-10149 GCA_038257535.1 Polyangia bacterium | reverse complement strand
CAGAGTCGGTTCCAAACAGGCGCAAAGCGATGGAAGTCATGAGCGCATCAGACCAAAAGATCCGCTGCGCGCCTATGCCCTGATGGGCAATTCAATGGCGTTCGCGCACTAACAAAAGTTCGCCATAAGCGCGGTCTGGGATTTAGAGCGACGTTTCCCCGGTGTCTTCGGGATGGTGTTGTGCCAAACACCCCCCACAAATGACGTGCGAGAACCGCGCATTGCTGTTGTGCTCGATGTATGACAGTAGCCCTTGCCACTGGTCTTCGTCGCGTCGAATGCGGCCACAGTGGGTGCATTTGTGAAGCAGCCCCCGCAAGCGCATCACCTTCGTATGAGCTTGTTGAAGCTCAAGGAGTTTGGTTTCCAAAGCCGCTTCAAGTTGCTTGCGCTCGCTAACATCTCGAAGCACCGCCACTTGGAACATGCGCCCTTCCATCAAGCTGACCGTTGCCACTTTTGCGGCGATGGTGGCGGTTCTGTTGTCGCCATGGGTCAGGTTGAAATCATGTTCCACCCATCCGCCAGACCTTGCCTTGGTGGCGGGTTGGGTAACGGCAGCGCCTTGGCCGATCGCCTCGGTGAGATCTTCGCGGTGCAAATCTTTGAAAGCCCTGTTGCTGATAACAGCACCGGTCGCGGTGTCTTTGACAAACAGGGGATCGGGGATGGCGTTGATCACTTCGTGGAAGAAGTCGCGGGCGCTCACCAGCTTGTCACGCGTGTTGGCTTCCACCAGCTGTCGCCGCCATATACGCAATGCCGTGACCAGGCTAATGGTGGCCACACCGGCGCCCACCTGCCAGTACAAGTGTCCTGGCACCCATGGTGCGCGCCACGCAAGCCAAGGCGCCGCCAACGCGAGCGCGGCAGTATAGGCAAAAAATGCCTTCATATTGGCCAGCACGAGGCCGCAACAGCCCACACACAAGAAGATGATGACCACGTACCTTTTCGAGAAGCCATTGGCGGTCAAAAGGTAAAGGTTGTGCACGCTCACCACCGCCGCAAGCGCCGTCACCAAGTGGTTGCGCCAGCGGGCCGCTTTAGGATGGAATAGGATTGCCGCAGCCAAAAGGCAGAGCGAGGAGATCACGCTCCGCATCCATAACGGATCGATTGGTGTGGGATTGGGAAGCCTCGCCAGCGGATACCACAGAAACCCGAAAGCGCCCGCGGCGACCAGAATCGCTTGGATGGGCCTTACATCAAGCAGGCGACGCGAGCCGGGGCTCTGGGTAAGCCCGGCGATGGCGCTAAAAGGTGGGGGCGACGATTCGGACACGTAGATAGCGCTTTGACCATCGTCGAGCGCAGGGTTTTCCTTAAGCCCGGTTGCTAGCGGTTCAACGTGCGGTTACGAGGAACGCTGGCCTTCCCTCAGCTTAGTAGGGGATGCGGTTGCCGCGTTCGATGAATTGGACGACGCACCCGACAACCGCCCGGGTGTCGAAACCGCCTGCCTCAGCGCGCCGCCGTGAGCAGCCCATGAGCGTTCAAGCGGCCGGCGCACGGAAGGTATCGCACTTTGACACACGCGGGCCAAGCCACAGATAGCTCGGTAGCACGTGTGCGGCGCCCGCCCACTCCACTCGAAGGTACCACGACGTCGTGACCCTCAACGATCGAGGGGCGGAACGCTCTTTGCACATTAGGGGCGTCCGGAGTTGAAGCCGCCCGCATCCTGGCCTTCGTTGTTCGCTGTTCTTCCCAAAACGCTCCCCTATTCGCCTCCGGTGAGAGGCGGCCGTAACGAGCGTCGCAAAGGAGAAACGAGAGACGAGGGAGGGGCCTGCCGGTGCAAGTGGGTGGATCGACTCTTATATCCAAAAGGAGAAGCAGAAATGATTAAGGGCGTTCGAGTTCGGCCGGGTGGAATCTCGCGAAGCGGTCTCACCCTCCTGGTGGGGTTGATGATGGGCGTCACTGCCTGCTCAGACGATGGCGAAGCCGGCGACGGCGACAGCGTCGTGCTGGGCGACGGAGGTCCGCTCGATAACGGCGGCGGGCAAGGCGGCGGTAATGCGGGCCAGGGTGGAAATGGCAATAACCAAGGCGGAGACGGGCAAGGCGGCAACGGGCAAGGCGGAAATGGCTCAGGCGGCAATGGCCCAGGCGGCAATGGCCAAGGCGGAGACGGCAATGTCGTCGTTGGGGACGGCGGAGTCATCCGGGACGACGGCGGAGTCATCCGGGACGACGGCGGAACTCCTCTCAACGCGGGCAATCCTGTGCCCCCTTCAGAAGACTTCCTGTTTGCCAGCAACTTCTCGAACAAACGCGCCACGGACGTTCCCCCATGGAAGAGCGTTCTGTTTCAAAATCCTCAGGTAAGGGTTAGGGGTTGGACTCGCTCTGCCATGACGGAGGCAACTACCACGACGGTGGGGCAGTTCGATTTCCAAGCCCAAGCGCCTGTCGCTGCGGCCACGCTCGAAGACGCCATCGCATCGGACCGGTATGCCGCGCTTGTGTTCGAGCCCGTCGTGCCGGGATTGAATTTGGACCTCAACGGCGCCACGGTCACTTTCGCCGTCAATCGCAAAAATTCCGTAGGAGCCGGTGGCATTGCCGTCCTTACAAGCGTTGGCGGTTTCACCGCGGACAAAGCGGTTTTTACGGGACCCGCGGGAGCATCAGCTCCGAGCGTGGTTGATCTGTACACGTTCACGTTGCCGGCCACGGGATATGGTGACATCAGTGGGCCTTTCGAGCTGCGCTTTTACTCACTGGGCACCGTCGGCACGAAAGCACCAACCGCTATCAACGCCTTTTGGGTCGGTGGCAAAGTCAACAACGCCGCGCTCATGCGCACCCCTAAGCGACGCGACATTGGCACAAATCTGGGCGCGCTGGCGGAGTACGGAACGGACTCGCCGTTCCTCGACAAGTTCAAGTTGGCGCGTCCTTGGTTCACCAGCAAAGTGAATGCGCCTAACAAGGAGTTCGAGAATCCGAGCGCTGCCTTGAAGATTCCGGTCAACGCGCAAGGGTGGCCGACACAGGTTCCCTTCATCCCAGCGGGCTACGAGGATGCTCGGTTCGTGCACACGATCATCAGGCTGCCTTACAACGGCAAGTGGGCGGTTCTGTACAAAGGTACCGGTACCATTCGTTTGGCCGGCAACTCCCTCAACCAAACCATCATGGCGAAGGGTGGCGGGGGTCGTTTCGACCTTCCGCTCGACCGCAGCAACATCGGCTACGGCAACCCCAAGGTGTCCGACCGGGGTGGCTTCGACCTGTTCGTCGAGATCCGCGAATCGGCCGCCGCCGATCCAATTCGCGATATCCGCGTCGTCCATCACGCCAACCTCGCTACGTATGAACAGGACGTGTTCGAGCCCGCGCTCATTGCCCGCTTGTACGGGTTTTCTCCAATCCGCTTCATGGAATGGGCTCATGTCAACACAAGCCCCGAAAGGAATTGGTCTGACCGCACGACCACCGACTCCTACACGCAAGCTGGTCACAGCGTCGCCTATGAGTACATGATCAAGTTGCTGAACGTGACGAAGTCCGACGGCTGGATCAACGTCCCGCATCTCGCAACGGATGAACACATAAAGCAGTTGGCAACGTTGTTCCGTGACAACCTCAGCCCGACGCTCAAGGTCTACGTTGAGTACGGAAACGAGACGTGGAACACCGGGAGGGGGTTCCTTGGAGGCCAGTGGGTGAGAGATCAGGCAAGCGCCCAGGGCATCGACAAGGAAAAGTTTGCCACCAGGAAGCAAGTGCGGATGTGGGAGATCTTCAAGGAAGTTTATGGCGACCAATTTGAAGCACGCGTGGCGCGGCCCCTTGGGGGGCAAGCGGGATACATGGATCTCAACCGCGCTCGGTTGCGATACCTCGACGACCCGACGGTCAATCCTAGTAAACTGACTGCCCAGGGGCTGGCACTAGCGCCGTATTTTGCACGTGACTTTCCACGTATGAAATGGACAAACATGGGCAGCGTTGTGGATGAGCCGCTCTTTCCAGTTCCGTCTGCTGAGAGCCTGCTGAATGACCTCGAGGCCGATCTCGAGAACAAGCGAACGAAAATGTTCGTTGAGCTGAAGCAGGTGGCAACCGACTTCAACGTGGAGCTATGGGCGATTGAGGGAGGACAATCCCTCAAGGCATCGATCCAGGCCAGCAAAGACTCGGCGGAGTTCGTCCAGAACATGTTCGCTGCCAACCGCGATCCTCGCATGGGGGTGCTTTACACCCGCTACGTGAAGGCTCTGGAGGAGGCTGGCTTCAAACTTTTCATGCACTTTACGTTCGTCGAGCAGTGGACCCAACATGGTGCATGGGGTGGGCTTGAGGCTCTAGACCAGGCCTCGTCGGCGGCGCCAAAACATCGCGCACTTGAGGAAGCAATCTTTCAGTAAGCGTGGCGAGGTCGAGCGGACCGAAGTGACTCAGACACCTCGGTTTTGAGAAGTAGGACCGCCCAGGACAACTGTTCTGGGCGGTTTTGTTTGCCGGCTACGAGACGCGCCCGCTGCCGCGTTCTACTTCGGCTGCCTCGAACAGACCTGTCCAAAGGCCCACGTGGCCTACACGGGCAGAAGCCGCCATCGGCTGGCCATCCACGAGTACGTCGAGGTATTCAAATCGAGGCCTCGTGGCCACGCCAACCAACAACCTAGGGCACCACGGCGCGGAAAGGTTCCACGCCCTCGCCGAAACGATCTACGCAGCCCACCACGATCTTCCCATCGGCGGACACGCCATTGGCGTTTGACAACTTCCACGAGCTGAGATTGACCCCGGCGCCGGTCAGGATATCTGACAGCTTCTTAACGTCATTCGTGGCGTAGGAACTCGCCCAGTATATCGCCCCGACGTCGGACGAACCAACAAACACCGAACCATCTGCGTTAGTACCATAAGCTCCCAACCGATTGGCACCTGTCATGGAGAACGTGGCTGCGGCAGCTTGCGTTCGGACCCAGCGGAAGGCGCGATTCTGAGATTCGCCAACGACGACGAGTCCGTCATGCGACACCGACGTCGCCCGGGACGGCCCCGGTACTGGAACGTCCTTGACGACGCCATCGACCAATATCGCCGCTACATGAACGCCATCAACGACTCTTTGGCCGGCAACGACCCGGCCGTCTGCACTGACATCCGTTACCTGTCGCAGTGGGATTTCACTGTGACCACTTGCGACGCTCCAGACAAAGGACCGGCGTGCGTCGCCTGGAAACTGGCCTTCGTGGTCGCTCGAGGCAAAAACTTTCCCACTGTCGCTAGCCGCCGTCCCCCGAAATCCCTGCGTGGAGTGAGCCGGCCAACTCAACCTCTGGGAATTGGGATTCCAGAAAGCAGCTACTGCACGAAGGTCAGGTGGTCCGTTAGGATTGAAGACCGAGTCATACACATAGCCAGCTATGAAGGTTCCACCGGGGCTTACACCCAATCCTGCACCCTCCGAGAGATAGCTCAAGGGCGTCGCCTTTTTCTTGTCCCAGATAAAGCCCTCGTCCCCTCCGGCTCCCGACGCAAATAACACGCCCACCACGACGGAGCCGTCTGCATTGACGTCCTGTGCGCAGCCATTTGAGAAGCCATCTGCGCCAGTCACAATCAAGAACGTCGGGCACTCTTTCCGACATACCCCATCACCACACAGCGTGTTGCCCCCGCAGCTCTTTCCGCACGCAGCTGCCGCGCAAGTTGCGGTCCCATTCGTCGGTGCTGGACATCCTTGAACGGCCGTCTGCACTAGGCACCCGTTCGCATCCATCCCGCACGTCGCCACGGAAGGCGCCCCGTTGGCGGTGCAGTACATCGCACCTGCCTGAGTGCAGCCTGCCGGCACGGCGGGGCAGCACTTCCCCTGTGCGCCGCATGTTGGTTTCGCGCCGGAGCAGTCCGCCCCGCCGCAACACTCCTGACATGAGGACGTTCCTGGGCATTTGCGAAAGCCGTCGTTGCATTTGACGTCGCATTTGTCTTGCGCGCACATGGCGACGCCGTTGCTGGCTGGCGGTGCACACGTTTTACACTCTGGGCCGCACTTGTTGACGTCGGTGTCGGCGGAACACAGGCCGCCGCAAGCATGAGTTCCGGCCTCACATTTGCCTTCGCACGCAGCGCCCTTATCGATGCATTTGCCCGCGCACAGCTCCTGATCCGCAGATGTACAGTCGGCACCACAAATTGTTCCATCGCAGGTCGCAAAGCCGCCCTCGGGAGCCTGGCACGGAGTGCAGCTCGTTCCGCAGGATTGGGGCGAAGCATTGGATTGGCACACCATCCCCGGGCACAGGTGCTCCGTGGCAGCACACATAACAACTGGATCAGGTACCACCCCTGAATCCACCTCCTCAGGCGGAAGAACCTCCGCGTCCGCGAGACCACCAGGGTCAACTGAGCCATCCGGGGTCTCTGGTGTGTCGGAGGCGTCCACTTCGTCGACGCCCACGGGATACTGTTGGCCGGACTTGCACGCAGACAAGGATACGCACGTGAGGAGCGCGACTGTGGCTTTGAAGAGATTCTTGTTCATGGTTTTGTGGTGGGCTATGTGACTAAGTGGGTCGACGCTTAGAAGCTTCCCCGTCAAGCCGCTCCCATCCCTGAGCCAAGGCTCGGGAGGCAGGACAGAGATCGAGGCTCATCGTCTTCATGCTCGGTCACATGGAGCCAAACGGCCACAGCACCGAGCGCGGCCGCCGAAACGAATCCGACCGCGGAGATTGTCGCAGCCTGAGAGTAGTCGCCTTCGAGGTCGTTGCAGCCGGCCGCGGTCAAGTCGCTGCTTGGCAGCGGGGTCGCTTGACCATCGCGGAAGCCACAGGATCTGTTGAAGTCCGCTACACCCGATCGATTCCTGATGAGGCCGAACACACCCACGCCTACGCCAATCAGGGAAGCGCCGCCGGCAGACCATTTTGCGATGGCCCGAGAACGCGACGGTGCGGAGGCGCCTTGCTCAACGACTTGGGTCGCTTTGGAACGATCGCGTAAGGCGCTCCCGTCAGGGATGGCTGCGGCCGCAACGTCGGCTGCAAGCCGCTTCAGGCTCGCCGTCACCTTGACCGTCTCACCGGCTGAAGCCGAACGAGTCTCTTGAAACGGCTGGTACCCAGGCGCTACTACATCGATCTTCAGTGTCCCCGGGGCAACTCTGGCCTCGGCGCCCTCCCCTAGGGAACCTAAGAGGCGATCGTTCAAGGACGCCACTGCAACGGGCGGGTCGCCGACAACTGTGACAAACACCAGTTGCTTCCGAACAATCTCCAGAGCCAATTGAATCGTCTGGCGGTTTCGTCCAACCCATAGATCACTGGACGACGTGAGGGCCTCAGAAAGATGTCCTTCGGCAGCTTCCCACTCCTCCAATGCTTGTTCGCACAGCCCCAGCTGCGCTGCAGCGCGCGGGCTGTGGGACATTTGATATGCACGTTCGAACTTCGAGAGGGCCTTCGCGTCGTTCCCGGCGCGGCGAAGCTCCACTCCTTGCTTGATGAGCATCTCAGCGGGATCCGCCGAAGCAGCCAACAGACGGGATAGCGCGATCAGGACGATCAAAGATGACCCCATGCGCGCGAGCGTAGCAGACGGTGGCCCCTCAGTCTCACCCTATGGCAAGCGTGTTTCTCACGCACTGCGCGCTGTGAGTTGCAATAGGAGCCACGAAATGCGTTTTATGATCATGCACAAGAACGATGCGAACACCGAAGCGGGAAATCCGCCGTCGATGGACTTGGTCCAGAAGATGGGGGCGTTCATTGGCGAGCACGTTGCGGCAGGACGGTTTGTTGATGGCGCTGGCCTTGGCGCCAGCAAAACCCGAACGCGGATGATCTTCCGCGATGGGCAATGCACCACAAAGCAGGGGCCCTACCGTGGCGAACGCGAGCTGCCCGCGGCAACCTTGCTGCTCAAGGTGCGCACGCGCGAAGAAGCCCTTGGCTGGGCCGAGCGCTACGGCAAGATCCTTGGCGACGGTGAGCTTGAAGTCGGCAAGGTCAATGAACCCTGGGACATCGGCTTGATGCCAGCGCCGGAAAATCCGCCACTGCAAATGTTGCTCATTGAAAAGGCCGACCAATCTACCGAGCAGGGCGGTCGAAGCCCGCAACAGAAAGCCGCGCTGTCGCGGCTGAAAACCGAGATGAGCAAAGCGGGTGTGCTGGTTCGTTCGTTGAGGCTTGAGCCCAGCGCGAATGCCAAACGCCTTTTGTTCACCAACAACAACCTACGTGCCCTCGATGGGCCGTTCGCAGAATCAAAAGAGCTGATCGGCGGCTTCGCGGTGATGGATTTTGCAGATATGGACGAAGCGATCACAATGTGCCGAGGCTACGCCGAGATCTTGGGTGGCACGTTGGAGATAGACGTGCGGGCTGTAGATCAGGCGGAAGAGGCGTAGCAGGTTAAGCGGCTTCGTTTTTGTCTAAGAATTTGGAATAGAAGAGGGATCCACCGGTGGTGTCGCCATACACAGCTTGCCCAAAGCCAGCGGCGGCGTAAACGCGACGGGCGCGTTGATTGTTCTCCTGAACTTCGAGGGTGACCTTCGCGCATCCGCGCTCACGTGCTTCATGTTCAACGGCGGCAAGCAGCGCGCGGCCGACGCCACGGCCGCGATGCGCGGGAAGCACGGCCAGATCGTGGATGTTGATCAAAGGACGTGCAGCGAAGGTGGAGAAGCCAACGAAACAAGTTGCGATGCCAACCGGCGCATCACCAACAAATGCGAGGAAGATGAGCGTTGTGGGATGACTTTGAAGGGCTGGGATCAAACGCGAAAGAACTTCGGGCGGAAGTGGGCCGCCGTTTCCCATCACGTCGAGCGCGTACGCCGCCGTCATCGCCACGATAGCCTCTTGGTGGTCTAGACGGTCAAGTTCCGCTTTTACAATGACAACCTTGGTGGCTTGCCTCATCGCCATTCCCTTTTGCACATGAAAGTCTTGGGGGTTCACGGCAGCGCCCCACAGTGCGTATCGTGCCCGCCAAGCCCGGCCGTGTCTATGTTTGGTTCCAGGCGGGTCAGACGTTGGCGCGAAACCAAAAGCGTGCTTGCAGTGGCGGGGTTTTGTCCCAAAGTTTGTAGGATACCGTAATCTTTTCAATGACTTAGCGCGAATGTTTTGCGTTGATGCGCGCTCCGACGGCGGGCTCTCATAAGCCACTTTAGCAACTTCGCAACCATGGTATACAGGCGCCAAGATGATCAAAGAGGTGGAGACGCGGACCGAGCGCGAAAACACTGACGAGAGCCTCCGCATTGAACGCGAAAAGGCAGATCAGGCGTTGGACGAGAAGTTAACCGCGTTGCAAATAACCGCCGACGAGGTCATCGAAGTGGCGCGCACGCGGGCCGACCGGGTCCTTGCCGGGGAACGCGCCAAGGTAGATCAAAAGGCGGGCAGGTCAGTGCCTGGCTTGCCTGCTCCGCAAAATCTTGAAGAAGAGCGTCGGCACGAAGATCGCGCGCTACGAAAAGAACGCGCCACAGCCGACCGGGCTCTTGATGAAGAACGAGCCATTCAAGGCGCGTTGCTCGCAACTGAGCGCAAGGAAACCGACGAAGACCTTTCGAACGAACGCATTGTGCTAGACCAAGCCTTGGCCATACGAGACGAATTTTTAGGGCTTGTGAGCCATGACTTGCGCAACCTGCTTGGCAGCATGATGGGATACGCATCGTTGATCATCACGCGTGTTGCTCAACCCGAGCACGAAGAGCCTGTTTTGAAACACGCGAAAGCCATTCAACGTGCGGGCGCCCATATGAACCGGTTGGTTGGCGACCTGTTGGATGTTGCCAGCATTCACGCCGGCGTGCTGACGGTGACCAGGGAAGAAGGTGATCCCGTCGCTGTCTTGGCAGAGGCCGTAGAGAGCTTTCAAGAACAAGCGGCATTGCGCAAAATTCAGTTGTACACCCAGTTGGCGAAGCCGTTGCCACCTGTGAAATTCGATGCGGCGCGCGTTCTTCAAGTGCTTACCAACCTTCTCAGCAACGCACTGAAGTTTACCCCCCCCGGGGGGCCTGACTCGTGATCTCATCTTTTCGCAGCATTCTTCGTCATAGTTGCCATTTGCCAGCCTTCGGACAGAGCTGCTAATTTTTCAAAGCCACGCCAGAGAGTATCGAGGCCTACACGTCCAGTTCCCTTACTGTTCTGCCAT
>JBBSJE010000224.1:0-10240 GCA_038257535.1 Polyangia bacterium | reverse complement strand
CTGTGGGGGCCGGCGCATGAACGAAGGCGCCGCCAACCTGGTAGACCACGTGCTGCCCACGGACGTTGCCATTCGCCAATGGGTGCTCACCTTGCCCTTCGCGCTGCGCTTCCCGCTGGCGTTCGACGCGCGTCTGCTGGGTGCGGTACACCGCCTGTTCACCGACACTGTGGCCGCCTCCTATCGCCAGCGCGCCGCCGCCACGTGCGGCACCATGGACGGGCTGTGTGGTGGCCTCACGGTGATTCAGCGCGCCTCCAGCGACCTGCGCTGCAATCCGCATTTCCACACGCTGTTCCTCGATGGCGTTTACCTGCCGGGCGCGCGCGGCGGGCCTCCCACCTTCCACGCAACATCACCGCCTTCGCAAGCCGAGGTCGCCGCCATGGTGCTTCGGGCCAGCAAACGCATCGTGCGCTTCTTGCAAAAGCGCGGGCTCATCACGCTTGCCACCGCGCCGGGTGATGGAGAGGTCTCGGTCATCGTGGGCGATGAGACTCTCGGCGAAGATGACCCCTTGCTTGCGCAGCTTCTTGCTGCGGCCACCGCGGGGCAGCCCCCCGCAGGGCCCGCACAGAAACGCGCGCCCGTGCACTTGCTGCTGCCCGAAGGCGCATCGCCCGGACCGAAGGGACGCCTGTGCGCCGAGCACTGGGGCTTCAACCTGCATGCCGCCACCCGCGTGCACGGCAACGACAAGCAAGGCCGGGAGCACCTTTGTCGCTACATCTTGCGGCCTCCGCTTGCCGCTGACCGGCTGCACATCCTGCCCGGCAACAAAGTGGAGCTTGCCTTCAAGCGCCCCTGGTCTGACGGCACCAGCGCCATCGTGCTTGATGCCCAGGCGCTCATCGCGCGTCTTGCCGCCATCGTGCCCCCGCCCCGACGCCACACCACCCGCTACTTCGGCGTGCTGTCGTCGCACAGTGCTTTGCGGCCGCTCATCGTGCCGGCTGCGGCTGCGCAACAAGAGCCTCCGTCGGGACTTGCCCAGCTGCCGAACAGCGACGCCACCCGAGACCCCGAGCCCAAGCCGGCACCGAAGTCCAAGTACATCCCGTGGCGAGAACTGCTCCGCAGGACCTTCGGCATCGACCTGCGCTGCCTGCGCTGCCACGGCGACCTGCGCCTCATCGCCCTTGTGAAGGAGGAAGCCACCATCGCGAAGATTCTGGGTGCGATGGGCTTGGAGACGAAACCGCCACACCTTGCATCGGCCCGGGCGCCGCCTCATCAGGCGGAGCTGGCGTGGGGTATCTGAGCTGTCTTGGCGGAGCCGCTCCTGGCCCCCCTTGTGGCATAGGCATGTCCGCTGGCGGAAATCGGCGGGTCTTGCGCCCCATTCCGCCCCCGCTCTTAGCCTGCTGCCGGTCCGAGTCCGTGCCCGCCTGTCCTATGTCGGCTCCACCGCCCCATGCTCCAGGCTCGAAAAACACCCTTTGATTCGCCTATCGTCCGTGCTGGGGACTGCCGCAGGTGATGAACTCTTGCAGCTCGGCGGTCACGTGGTGGGGCAGGCTGCGGCCGTCGGCACTGCTTTGCCACTGCTCCAGGAAGGAGGCGAGGTGAGCCTGCATCACCCGGTACAGAGCCGTGTTCTGCGGCTGCCGGGGGGCATATATGGCCGCTGGTGACGCGGTGGGGTGGCTGTGAGCTGTGGCTTGGTCCACCCGAGGACATCGGCGCCAGCAGGGCCGGGCTACTCCCCGAACCTAAAGTCACCGCGCCAGCCCTCGACCCTACCGGGTTCGCCGTCCTGATGAACCTCGGTCAGGAGCAATTTTTTCTGAGCGATGTGGTTTTGAGGAAGGGCAGGGGCTAGGGCCCAAACAAGAATTCTGCCCCTGAAGGCAACGTTAGCCAAACGGCTTGAACCTCATCATCCAAGGTGCCCACCACGATCTTTGTTGAAAGGTCGTTCCGAGTGGCCGCCACCGGGCCGAGTCCGATGGCATCGAGTAGACGCCCGTCGGGGTGCTGTATCTTCAATGGAGCGCCTTGTGTGCGTTCGGTGTGCCAAAACGCGCCCAAGTCGCCAAACACACCGTAGTGGGTCAACAAGAAACGATAAGTTTTTCCATTGTCGAACTCGCTCGAGTCTGTAGGCCTCTGCAACAGTTTAAGGTCAACCCACATCGATCCGCTCATTGGCACCAGGAATTTGCTCGGATCCAAATCCAGCAACTCCTTCCCTGGAGGAAGGCGGAGCCATGCAACGGTTTGACTGGTGGAAGACATCTCGAATGTTCCGCCCATTCTCGAACCGTCGGCCGAAAGACTTCCGGTGAATCGGAACAGTTTCGGCGCCCACGGTTGGGTGTATCCAAAGGAGACGTTCAACTCGCTGCGGGTCCCCGTAACGCTCGCCGCCTCCTCGCAGTTCATCGAACTCCAGCAGATGACGCCGAAAAGTGCGTCTTCGTCCTTTATGAAGTCGACTGTCAGCGGGTCTTCAGAGCCAATCAAAGCCCACCGCGCGATCAAGGTCAGCGGCTGAATACCAGTAGTGTCGGTCGCGTCGGCATCAGTTGGTTGAGGCACTTGTTGGTCGCCGTGAGAAGCGTCGAAATCCGAAAAGGAGGCATCGACTGGCTTGCCAACAATTGAACAGTTGCGGTCGTCACACGCGCTCAAAACCATGCACGCCACCACGCCCAGCAGAGTCTGGCCTTTCATGGGGTGCCGTTAGCCTCGAATGAACCTATGTCTAGCTTTCGCGAAAGGCATTGTGGTCGGTTGAATTGCCGTTGATCACCACAAATGGTGCCAGCGCTGGTGTTGAACTGAAAGCCTAGAGCCGGACTTCCACTTTGGGGGATGTGCCCTCGCATGGTGAACGTGTAGTTGGTTGCAAAGGTTGTCAGGGTACTTATCAGCGGGTTGACGGCTGAAGATGTCGTTCCAATGCGTGTTGGATTGGCCGACGGCGTTCCTAAGAACGCTCCGCAATTTCCGATTTTTCCGACTACGTTACCTTGCATGTCTACTGGTGCAGTGGGCACCGTAGCAACCACACCACAATCAGCGTTATCCCCGGCTCCCGCGTTTGACGCGATCAGCATCCCGAAAGCGCTTCGAATTTCAGGGGTTGAGTTACTCAGCCCCCTAAGAGCAAGACCCCCGCCAGAAATGCCTTCCAGGGAACCAGACACGGTGTTATTCGCTATTGTTGAAAGGCGCAGAAAAGCCTTGGTTGGTGTGGTGTTCGAACTAACGATCTGTACACCGCCTCCCTGCCCCACCGCAGAGTTGCCAGAGACCACAGAATTTATCAAAAAGAAGTTCCCGCCTCCGTCCATGCCGATGGCTCCCCCGCGACACGTTGAGACATTGTCGGTGAACTCTGATTGATGAATCGACAAGTTACCAGGCGTGCTGCCAGACGAAGTCGCGAACACCGCGCCCCCCACCCCTGTAAAGCCGCCAGCACATATGTTGATAGTAATCTGATTTCCCACGAACCTGGATCGCGTAATAAAGACTGAACCGCCGTGCGCACCAATGGCTCCCCCTCGGAAGAAGCTCTTGTTGCTAAGGAAAAACACTCGGTCGATTGTGATGCTTCCGTTGAAGCTGTTCACGGCGGAGCCGGAACCTTGAAGGCTGTCATTGCTAACGTCAGCATCACGCATTGTGAGGTTGAAAAGGCTCAGAACCGGCGTGATCGATCCGGTTTTGTTGACCTGGATCAGTCTCCCACCTGAAGAACGACGTAGAATCGTGGCCCCGGGGCTTAGCCCTTGACCTCGCAGATTGATCCTTCCCGCCGTCAAAGACAGATGGCCACCCACGACGTTGTAGGTGTTGATCGGAATGTCCACATTGAAAGTATCTGCGGGGTTTTCATTGGCCAACCGGAACGCAGTTCTTATAGTGCAAGTGGTGCCACTGGTGCAGAAACCCGGCATATCGCTATCAGCGGTTGAATTCACTAACAGTAATATTGTTGCCGCTTCAGCTACCTTAGCGTTAATGCACAGCAGGCAGAACGCGAGGCTCACGGCCCGAAGCCAAGGTATGAAGGTCATCCTAAACTCCCGACGAGTGCCACTACCAAACGCGCTTCGCGTTGAACACCTATCGGAGCCCATAGCTTGACTCCATTCCACTTTTTCAGGGCGAGTTTTGATGCCGCAGACAATCGGCGAAGATCGCTTGCCTCCTTGGCTGCAAAAATCACGAAGCACCCCGCACGATAGCAGCTCGCTTCGAAACTCGCCGACGCCGTCATGGAGGACTGACGAACTCGTCCTAGCAGAGTGTTTAGTAGCTCCACCTGATCAGGGTCTGGCTCGGTCGCACGCAGGTAGTCAATCATAGCATCGACTTCGTCTTGTGCCGTCTCGATGGGCTCTCCGTCCGCATGCACAGCCCCCTGTAACGAGAACAAGGTGAATACCACCACTACATGTAACAGGAATCTTTTTTGCATTGGCGTGATCTCTGCCGGGCATGTTGCGCTTGGCCGACCGAAGTCGTCAATAGTAAGAAAGGCTCACTTCCTTTCCAATTTCCGGGTCGGGCGCTCATCAGCCGATAGTCGTTTCTAAAAGTGTTTTGGGAGCATAGGCTATCGGCCCCGCGCCCTCAAAGTTGCGTGAATAATGCTTGAATCAGCGACATCGGCCGTTTTGACAGGTGGTGCCGCCTGCGCAAACGGTTCCACAGGCGCCGCAGTGGCTGCTGTTGCTTGAAAAATTCACGCAGGCGCCCCCGCATTCAGACAACCCAGGTGCACAGGTTGAGCAGCATCGGAAGCCCGTGCTGGGTGTTTGTAGTTTTCGGGAACGCACAGCAGCTTGCGCCCCCTCATCGTGCCCACAGCGGCCACGGATCCTGCGCAAACGGCAGCGCCCGAAGAGGCCGATGACGTCACCGATGCCAGCGCAACGCCCAAGCCTGTCCGCACGTCGAAGTACATCGCGTGGCACGCCGTGCTTCGCAGAACCTTCGGCATTGATGTTGTCTGCACGCGCTGCCGCCTCATCAGGCGGAGCTGGATTGGTGTAATTGAGGTCGCTTAGGTGGTGGCTGCAACTGGCCCTGGGCGCAGTCTTGTCTGCTGGGGGAAAATGCGCGCTTTCCCCTCGTATTTCCAGGCCTTCCATCGCCTCTTGTAGGCCCAGTCGAGGCTCAGACACTACCCTTGTCGCCCACAGGAAAAGGCCTGTCCGATGGGCGTTACCGGGCCTGCCGTTCTGTGAAGATATTCACAGCTGCCGCAAAGATGCACACCTTGCGCTGCCTGTCGTTTGCGAATGGCCCTGCGAGGAGGCGGGTAGGGGAGGGCGGTATAGGGAATGCTGGCACCCAGGCGAATTGTGAATTGCACCCGGAAGCCTCCGTTGGCAAGGTATTTTCATGGGCTCAACTGCCGAAGACCAGCCGTCGAATATCATCGTGGATCAAACAATGGTGGTCGCTACATTGCAGCTTTCAGTTGTCGAACGCCTTCGGCAAAATGATCGCATGTCGAATCTGGCAGCGCGATTGAAGAGTGCCTTCACAGCCGCCGTAAAGAGTGACGAGTTTGATTGATCTACGTCGATTCTCGATGTCCTCTTGTGCCACGAAGTGGAGTTTGTGTTGGTTGGAGCTCTGGCGGCAGTGGCGCAAGGTGCACCCCTAACGACACACGATGTTGACATTGTTCACCGCCGGACTCCGGAAAACTTAGACCGTTTGATGGCGGCCCTTGCGCAAGGGTGCATGCATCGGACTCAAGGTTTACGGCGCCCCAGGCGGGAGAATGGCGCTGACGGTCGTGTCACGCCGACGGCGAGATAGCCTGAAACCCTAGCGCGACAGCGGCTTGCCATTGAACCTTGTCGTTGGTGAGAATTCTGTTTAGGCCTAAGGACTGCATTGCCGACAGGTGCAAACGGTCTAAGGTGCGGCAGTGTGCTGTACGCTTTTTCAATTGCTGTTCGGCCAGATCAATCACGTCGCGAGGCATTCTCACAAATTCGTAGGGCGATTGCTGTAGCAGCGCATCCAGCGCCTTTACAACTGCGCCAGCTTGGCGTGCGGAGAACAACCCGCCAATTCGTCGACCTTCGATCTGAACCAACGCCTCAAGCCGCGCAAGAGATGTCACAACAACACTTTGTTCCTTGGCAACCTGCTTCGCTGTTGCGAGGGTTTCTGGTTCTGGGAAAAGCAATTTCAAAAGGCAGCTTGTGTCTAAGTACAAGCCCATGATTTTCGCCTTAGTCCTCTCGATCACGGTTCAACCAAACATCCGTTGAAGGACCCTTGGGGGTTCTCGCCCAAAGCCGCTTCAGCCTTACCATATGCTCTGTGGGATCGAAACGCGGCCGGGTCGCTGGCTCGGGGGTCACAAACGGCAACAGCCTGGCCACGGGTTTCGAATCCCTGGTGATGACGATCTCTTCTCCCTCGGCAAGCGCTTTTTCCGCCTTGGGCCAGTGCAAACGCACGTCGCGAACCGTCATTCTGGTCATAAAACAGATGATAACATGTTTCACAGGCCTGGGCGATGTGAGGCGTTTACGTCGATCAAGGCCACTTGCGGCATATTTGTAGGTAATGCTGGCATGCACACCATCGCGGTCGGCCTGCCAATAGCCGACTGCCGACCAATCGGGTGAAGGTCAACCGCGTGCTGCTGACGTCCACCACCGGTTGCGCCACGCAGCCATCCAGCGGCAAACCTTTGCGGGCACGCAGCCGGTGTTTGAATGCCTAAGCTCGCGCGGGAAGGCGGCGCAATTGACCACAACATAGGGCCCTTGCGCCCGCGGGCTGTTGTCATGAAGAAACCGCGCCAGCAGCTCTTTGCCGGTGCCACTTTCGCCGCTGACCACCACCGGCAGGTTGCTGGCAGCGGCGCGGCGGGCCCGCAGCAACAAGGACATAAGCGCAGGACTGCTGCCAATGATGGGCGGCGCTTTTGGCAGGGAGGGTGGGGCGATGGCTGTTCGGCTCATGCCGAGGCTATCGGCCCCACACCCTCAAAGTTGCGTGAATAATGCGTGACCTTAGCGACATCGGCCCACCGATGCCAGCGCAAAGCCCAAGCCTGTCCGCACGTCGAAGTACATCGTGTGGCACGACTTGCTTCGCAGAACTTTCGGCATTGATCTTGTCTGCACGCGCTGCCAAGGCCCATTGCGTCTCATCGCCTGAAGGGATTATCGCTCCTAAGTTGACGGGCACAGAAAGTCCGGATTGACGAGAAGCGCGACACGTCGCTGCTGTGCAGAGATCCTTGGCTTCGGCGCCCGTTAACAGGATGACGGGCTGCTGCAGGCCGCGCTCGCGCAAGGTGCGAACCAGCTCGACGCCTGTCATGCCGGGCATTTGAACGTTCGAGACGATCAGATCGCCCGGCGTGGCCAGCATGATGCCCAGCCAGTCGTCGTCTGAAGGCGAGGGGCCCGAGGGTGACGCTCACGCGCCCGCGGCAAGCAGCAGCTCCGGCAAGTCCTCAACCGTGACAACCGCATCGAACGGGCCAGCCGCCCAGCGAACGGCGGCGTCGAACAAAGCCCAGCCCTGCTCTGTCAGCGAGGCCGGCGTATCGCGGCCTGCGAACCAGCCCGCCCGGCGCGCCGGCGCGGTTCCTACCCGCATCGCCGCCCCGCGCTCGTAGGCGAACACCACCCAGGCGTCCGTGCGGCCATCGATGGTGGCCACTTTGAGCGCGGAAGCAGCCGGTTTGCCCCAGACGAGCTTGGCCCCTGGCGCCGCAACCACGGCGGCGCGGCCCGCAGGGAGGCCCGCCGCCAGCGGATGGTCGGTCGTTCGGATCTCGACCTGCGTCTGTGCGAGACTTTCTCCGAAGTCATTCATCCAGCCCGAGCCCGTCATGCCGAAGGCCTCCCACGCCGCAGGCTCGAGCACGATCGTCGGCACTGCGACCGCGGCCAGGCGCGCGCCGAGGTCCTTCGAGTAGGTCGATTCGGAGACAACAACGAGTCGCCTTCCACCCGCGTGCGCGGCGCTCACATCGCGGGCGAGCTGGACGTCGACGCCGAGCCCGAACACGTGTTTAAGCCGTTGCTTGAGCGCCTCGTCGGAGGACGACAGCGGTATTGCGCCGACGACGAGCAGGGCACGGGGCTTGCGCACCCAACGCACGGCCGCATCGAACAGGGCCCATCCGCTGCTGGTCAACGCCGACGGCGTGTCGCGGCCCGCAAAGAACCCGACCCGCAATGCCGGCGCGCGCATGCCGACCATCTCGACGCCCGCCTCATAGGCGAACACGCCGAAAGCTGAATCGTCGCCAGGCAGCGACGCCAGCTGGATGGCCTGAGCGCTGGGGCGCCCCCACACGAACTTCTGGCCGGTGGTGGCCACGGTGACGAGTCCGCTTTGCCCTCCGGCGAGCGGGTGTTCAGGGCGCTGAATCCGTAGCTGCGTCTGGGTCTGTGCATCGCCGAAATCGTGCATCCACTTGGAGCCCGTCATCTTCATGGCGTTCCAGCTGGCTGGCTCGCAGTTGATGACTGGAATGGAGACATCGCGGTAGCGCGCCTTAATTTCAGCTGACCACGACGATTCCGAGATCACGATGGCACGCATTTCCCGTAGGTCGGATACGTTGCCGTCCGCGGCCAGACGAACTGTCACTTGAGCGCGATGGACCTGCTCGAGCCGCGCTTTGAGAGCGGCGTCGGCGCTCGAAAGGGGCAACGCGCCCACCACGAGCAGGAAACGTGTACTGGTTAACCAGCGGACGGTGCTGTCGAACAGGCGCCACGCCGCGGGCGTGAACGCAACGGCGGCGTCGCGACCCGCAAACCACCCGACACGGCGGGCGGGCGCATTCATACACAACATCGCGTCGCCAGCTTCGTAGGCGAAAATGCCCCAGGCATCGGGGCGGCCGACTAGGCGAGCGATTCGTTTTGCCGTGGCGGCTGGCTTGCCCCACACGAACTTCTGCCCGGAGCTCGTGACCGCAACTTCACCGACGGGGTGTCCGGCGGCGAGCGGGTGCGCGGCGTCGCGGATGTCGAGCCGCCGCTGATCCAGCGCTTCGCCGAAATCGGTCTGCCAAACCGAGCCGGTCATGCCGAAGTTGTTCCACAGCGCTGGTTCCAGCACCAACATCGGGACGGCGGTGTTGCGGAATTTCCCGATAAGGTCTTTGGATAGTGTCGATTCGGATATGACGATGAGATCTCGCCCGTCGGCATCGCTGGTCTTGGTCGCGTTGGCGGCCTTGGTCTCGACCTGACAGCCAAGCGCGACGAGGCGCGTCCGCAACGCCAGGTCGGCCGGGTCGAGCGTCGTCGCGTCGACGACGAACAACGTACGCACCCGTCGCTCAGCCCCGCCGGCGCCAGGGCCAGGGCCGCCCTTCGTGACGAGGTCGACAATCGTGCCCGCGGTGTCTTCGAACAGGCGCTTGGCCTTCTCAATGGCCTCATTGACGGCCGCGACGACTGCATCCTCGAGCTCATGGGACCAAACTGGCAAAGGCGCCGGGAACGCGAGCGAGACGAGGTCGAGCGCGCCGCTCGCGACCGCGACGACGTCGCCGCTCGAGCCGTGGAAGCGGCGAACCCGCAGGGCCGCGTCGATGGCGTCGATCGGGGCGAGCACGCGCGAGACCGTGGCATCGAAGCCGTCGTCGGTCGGGGGTGCGCCGCCCTGGCTGGGAAGGCCCGCGAACTGCCAGGCTGAACCAGCCGCCCTCGCGCGTGGGAAGGTATCGGCGTTGGCGGCAGCGAGCGCCGAAGCACACTCCGCGCGCACGGTTTCGGCCAGCGTCGCGGGCGTGGCGTCGTCAACAAACGATTGCGCGATGGTCACCGTGCGCAGCGAGGGCGATCCGTCCGCGACGATGGTTACGTTGCCGTCAGCGCTGTGGGCGGTGAACGTGTTGTTCGACCACGCCGTCTCTTGGGTGGCAATTTCGCGCTCGAGCGCGGCGAGCGATGCGAGTAAGCTATCAGCGGTGGGCAGCGCCATGGGTCTCCCTCTCGCGCCGCACGGTAGCATCCGCTATGCTCGCGGCGCAAGCATGGTGTGACCCAAGAGAGTCTAGGAGCAATCGGCAATGCGTTTGGCCTCGTTTGTACTTTCGTAACCGTTCACCCCTAGAAATAGTTGGATCTTTTCGCGGCCTTACAGCGCGAGGGAAAATAGGGGATCGACACGAGATCTCAGATGTGATCTATCTTGGGCGTTGGATCCCCAAGTACGCATAGCCGAGCTGGAAGCCGAGCGAGCTGCCGACAAAGCCGTGATCGAGAAGCAAGCTGCG
>JBBSJE010000223.1:0-10274 GCA_038257535.1 Polyangia bacterium | reverse complement strand
GCTTGGTGGCCATCACCCCCGCGGCTGGGTTTGAAAGCCCAATGGCTTCGGTTGTGATCGGTTTGTGCGCGGGCGTCGTCTGCTACGGCGCCGTCATCCTGAAGGAAAAGCTTCGTTACGACGACAGCTTGGATGCGTTCGGCGTTCACGGCGTGGGCGGCATCGCCGGCGCATTGCTTACGGGTGTGTTTGCGCAAAAGGTCTGGAACGAAGCGGGCGCCGATGGCTTGTTGGCGGGCAACCCGGGGCTTCTGTGGACCCAAACGGTGGCAACGGCTGCCTCCATTGCTTACTCCGGCGTGGCCACGTTCCTCATCGTCAAGGTTGTGAAGGCCACCGTGGGGCTTCGAGTTAGCGAAGAGGTGGAATACGATGGGCTTGATGTGAACTTGCACGGGGAACAAGGCTACGCCATGGGCCCCACCGCTCAGGCGCATGCCATTGGTGGCGTTCACGGCGCCAGCGAAAGCGAAGCGGTTGCCGCTACGCCTGTGGTTGCAGGCTAAAAGCGCCATCTTGCTGTGAAAGCAACGGGCTGACGCCTTCGGCGTTGGCCCGTTCGCTTTGGTGCGGGGGGAACTTAAGTCCCTACTCAACGCAGGTTTCAATCTCCAACAGCCGCTGCCGGGTGGCCGCCAAGCGGTCCCGCTTCTCCTCATCGTTGAAGCTATAGGTCAAGCGCATGTCGGGTGTGAGTTTGTACCGACTGCCTTTGGCCTGGACCATGCGAAGCACTTTCACGGGTGACAAGCGGGCGTCGGCCCCCAAATTTAGAACCAATTTCGAGGGACCTAACTCAAGCGCCAGTGCGCCGATGCGGCGAACGATCAGCTTGTCCGCCATGACGGTCGCCAGCAAATGCGCTTCATCCGGAGGCGGCCCATAGCGGTCTTCAAGTTCTTCGAGCAAAAACTGAATTTCTGTTTCGTCGTTGGCCATGGCAAATCGGCGATACAAATCCAGCCGTTGCCCGATCTCGGCCACATAATCGTCGGGGAGGAAAGCCGGCACGTCTACGGACATATCCGGATCAAAGGGCGGCTTGAGCGGCTCGCCCTTTAGCTCCGCCACCGCTTCTTCAAGAATGCGCGCCCAGGTCTCGAAACCAACGGCCGCCACCGCGCCCGATTGCTTCTCTCCCAGAAGTTCCCCGGCGCCGCGGATCTCCAAATCGAAGGTGGAAACTTGAAAACCGGCGCCCAATTCGGTGAAGCGTTGAAGCACCGCTAAGCGCTGTTTGGCTTCCGAGCTGATGCCTTCACCCGGTGGAATCACCAAATAACAATAGGCACGCTCTTTCGAGCGCCCGATGCGTCCGCGCAGTTGATAAAGCTGGGCCAAACCAAAGGTATCGGCGCGGTTTACGATCATCGTGTTGGCACGTGCAATGTCCAGCCCCGATTCAATGATGGTGGTCGAGCACAGCACGTCATAGCGGCCGTCTACGAAATCAAGCATGACCCGCTCAAGCTCGGCCTCGGGCATTTGCCCATGGCCCATCGCCACGCGTGCGCCCGGCGCCAAACGACGGATCTCCTCCACCCATTTGTGAAGGTCCTGCACGCGGTTGTGAACAAAAAACACCTGTCCCCCCCGCGCCAACTCGCGCGTGATGGCTTCGCCTAGAAGCGTAGGATCAAAGTGGCAAACGAAGGTGCGAATGGCCAATCGATCGGCCGGAGGTGTGGCGATGATCGAGATCTCGCGTAAGCCCCCCATCGCCATTTGCATGGTGCGCGGGATCGGCGTCGCCGTCAGCGTGAGCACGTCCACTTGCGTGCGCAGTTTGCGCAGCCGCTCTTTGTGGGTGACGCCGAAGCGTTGCTCTTCGTCGATCACCAACAGGCCCAGATCGCGAAAGTGCACGTCTTGGGAAAGCAACCGGTGGGTGCCAATAGCCACGTCCAGTTGCCCTGCGGCCAAAGCGGCCAAGGTTTTGCTTTGTTCCGCCTTGCTGCGAAAGCGAGACAGCGACCCCACGCGCACCGGGAAATCTTTAAAACGCTCAGAAAAAGTTAAGAAGTGTTGTTCCGCCAACACGGTGGTGGGCGCCAACAACGCCACTTGTTTCCCTGACAGCGCTGCGAGCAGAGCCGCCCGCAGCGCCACCTCGGTTTTTCCGTATCCCACGTCACCGCAAACCAAACGATCCATGGGGGTGGGCGCTTGCATGTCTTGCAGAACCGCCTCAATCGCTTTGGCTTGGTCAGGCGTTTCTTCAAACGCGAAGGACTCCTCGAATTCCGCGAACATGGCATCCGGCGCAGGGAATGACACCCCGGGCAGCGCTTTTCTTTGCGCATAGAGCTGAAGCAGCTCTTCGGCGATTTTGCGCGCTTCAAGTGAAACCTTGCGCTTTTTGTCTTGCCAGGTTTTGCCCCCAAGCTTGTCGAGTTTGACGGTGGCGTTGGTGGGCCCGCCCGATCCCACGTAGCGGCGCACCGCTGACAAGCGGTACACGGGCAAATAGATGGTGCCGCCATCGTATTCAAGCTGAAGAAAATCCTGGCGCACCCCACGCAGCTCAAGCGTTTTGAGGCCCTGGTAACGGCCCACGCCATGCTCGTCGTGAACAATGGAATCGCCCACGGCCAAACTGCCCAGGTCGCCCAGGTTGGCGGTGCGCCGTTGTTCAGGGCGGCGGTGCGCTTTGGCGCCGAAGACGTCTTCTTCGCTTACCACCACAAGGTGGTCGCTGGGCAAGCGGAAGCCTTCAGTGAGTGATCCCCACGACAGGCGCACCGGCTCGCCCACGGGGGACGCCATCCATTCTTGCAAACCGCGCGCAGGCAGCTCACCGCGCTTGGGCAGCGACACTGGCACGTCCAACGCTTTGAGCACGGCCGCCAACCGTTCGGCATGGCCACGCCCGGGCGCCACCATGAACACCCGGTGCTTTTCGC
Organism: Polyangia bacterium; assembly: GCA_038257535.1. GTDB lineage: Bacteria > Myxococcota_A > Polyangia > Fen-1088 > Fen-1088 > JAGTJU01. The sequence goes on along the minus strand of JBBSJE010000223.1, from coordinate 7,371 downwards.
GCAGCCATCCCAGCAACCGGGTTCGCAAGGCGGTGCCTATTTCCGCATCGCCGTGTTCGGCGCGTGCCTGCTGAAGTTCGGCCCGCAGCGTGGTGTTGGGTTCGGCGTGAAGCCGCACCGAAGCTTCGTCACTTTGGGGCCCGCTGGTGATGATGTCTAGCGACACCAACTCGATGCGCGTGCGCGCCTGCAGATCGTCTCGCGCTTCGTCTTCGTTAAGGAAAAACGCCTCGGGATCGAGCGCGATGCGATGCTCGGCGCGGCGATGTTCGGCGCTGGCCGTCAATCGTGTGAGGTTGCGACGCGCTTCTTCAATGACAGCGTCTGGCTCTTCGACGGCCAACAGGCTCTGTTGCGGCAAATACGAAAAGAACGATGCCAGGCACTTGTGAAACGCGGGCATCATGGCTTCCACACCAAAGAAATCCACCCCATCCTCAATCTGTTCGATCATCAGGCGCGTTTTGGACGAGGGATGATCCACCGCGTCGGCAGCTTCCAGGATCACGCGCCGTGGATCCGCGCCTTGCGTGACCAGCGTTTCCTTGACCGGATGCACATGCAACTGGGGCAAGGCCCGCAACGTGCGCTGCGTGGCCGGATCGTAGCTGCGAATGGATTCAATCTCATCGCCAAAAAATTCAAGCCGCACGGGGTGCCGGTAAACGGGAGGAAACACATCCACCACCGCGCCGCGCACCGCGAAGGTGCCCGGATCTTCAACCAGCGGCGAACGCCCGTATCCCGCCCGTGCCAACCGCGCGATCAAATCGTCGCGTTCGCACGTGGCCCCCGCCTGCAGAACGAAACACAGCGGATGCAACACCTCAGCCGGCAACACCCGTCGAAACAGCGCTGCAGGCGACGCCACGATCACGCGGGGGGCAAGCCCTGCCATCAGTCGGTAAGCCAAGGCCAGCCGTCGCATGATGGTGCGGCGGTCGGGCTGCATCTCGGCGTAAGGGGAAGCGTCCATCGCTGGCAGCTCCACCACGTGCGCGTTCCAAAGATCGGAAGGCCCGTGATCGTCCTCGTCGGCCGCCGCTTCGAGGAAAAACCGCAGCTCGCGCGCCCGTGTTTGCGCTGAGTCTTCATCGGGGGCCACGTAAAGCAAAGGTGGGTGCCCGGGGCGTTGGTGCCAGGCGTGGGCGGCCAGGGCCGCCGCCAAGCCGCCGGCGGCGCCCATGACACGTAGGCTGTGGGGACCAACATCTTGGCCTAGGCGGGCAAACGTTTGCAGCGCCTGGGGCAGATCCGTTGACCCCGCAGCGCGGCGCTCGTGAGCCGGCTCGTCGCTTCCTGCGCCAGGATCGGAGGCCATCTAGGGGTTTCACTGCCACGCCCGCAGGCGCTGTCAAGCCAGCGGAACAGGGCAATGTGCGCGGTTTGCATCGCCGGTCTGTACAGCAACGTTGACCTCATGCCCCTGCCACGTCTATCTTGGGTAACTTGTTTGGCTCTCTGGGAGGAGATCAATGACGCGCGCACTCCGTTGTCTCTCGATCGCAGCCTTTGCCGTTTCGGCGTTGGCGGCTTCGGCATGTGAAAGAAAAGGTGGACCTGTGTCTGTTTCTCGGGTGGATCCCGACAGTGGAACCACGGGTGGAGGAGATCAAATCACCATCATTGGCACGGGCTTCGAGCCCGGACAAACCACGGCCGAGGTGCGTTTTGGGCGCAAGCGCGCCGAAGGGGTTGTGATTGCATCCAACACCCAGATCAACGTCACCACGCCCCCTTCGGAGCGTGGTCCTGTTGACATCACGGTGATCCTTAACGACGGCAAGGCGTTCACGATTCCCAATGGATTTAGGTTTGTGGCGCCCCAAGATCCGTCAAAGGTTCGCGAGGCCTACTTGAAGGGCGAGTGAGGGCTCTGGCCGCAAGGCCAGCTCTAGCCGTCGCTTCGATCTGAGCTTGCTTTTGAGGGCAGCGGCGTTCAACGCCGCTGCAGAGCTTAGCTCTTAAATGTGACGCGGAAGAGCTGCTGCCCCATCAGAAGCAGTGTTCCCGACGGTATCGTGCGGCCGCCATCCAAGCGGATGAATGTGCCATTGGAAGACCCCAGGTCTTGCAAATACACCATGCCTTCACGCACCGAGATGCGCGCATGCGTGGCGGACACGTACCCATCCTCGGGAAATAAGATGTCGCCGCGTTCACGGCCAAGCACAATTGATTCTTCGAAAATGGGGAACGCGGGGCCATCCACGTCGCGGCCTACGATCACGGAAATGCGCCCCCAATAACCTGGGTTCGGCGTGCCGATGATCTCGGTGCCGTCTTCAAGGGGGTCAGGTGGGTTGATGACGTCAAAGCGCAGCAGCTCCTGGCCGATGCGGAAAATGCTACCCGAATCGAGAGACTCTTCCTCGGTGAGCTTTACAAACACGCCGTTGAGGCTTTTGAGGTCCCGAACCGTCAACCCTTCGGGCGTGAGCATGAATTCGGCGTGGCGGGGTGAAAGATAGGGATCGGCGTCGAACAGAGAGCCTTGGCCGCGACCGATCAAAGTTTCCCCCGCCGCCAGCGGATGCTGCCCACCTTCGGAGCCGTCGGGCCTGATGAGGGTGAGGTGCCCTTGCAGCGCGGTTTTGGGAGGCGCCGCCACAAACAACGTTCGTGGGCTCGAAGCTGCGGGCTTGGCCGCGGGCCCGGGATTTGAAGCCGCGCGCAGGCGAAACCCGCAACGCCCGCAAAAGGCGTTGGTGTTTTGAATGGGCGCACTGCACTTGGGGCACGAGCCCAGCATCGGCGCCGAGGGCGTTTCTTGGGCAGGCGCCACAGGCGAAGGATCGGCGGAGGCCTGGGGGCTCGAAGGAGGGGCAAACGGAATTGAGGAGGGGGCGGGGGCCACCGGCGAGTTGAGCACGGGCACAGGCGCCGGTGTGGGTGCCATGGACAAAGGGGGCGGCGTGTACCCCCGAACCGCAGGTGCCGGTATGCTGGACGGACGGATCGGTCCCAGGCTTCCGGAAACCGGCGCACGGGACACGGACGCCACAGAAGAGCCACCCGCGGCGGCTGGTGACGCATCGGGCGGAACGGTGGCCGCAACGGCGCTCGCCGCGAAGCTCCTGGGCGCAGCGGCTGGCGGTGCCGCTGCCGCGGGCGGTGTCGCTGCCGCTGCCGCTGCCGCGGGCGGTGCGGTTGCCGCGGGCGCTGCCGTTGCCGTTGGTTTGGGCGGGAGCTTCGCCCCACAACCCAAGCAGAACTTGTAGTGGTCCTGGTTTTCCTTAGCGCAGCTTGGGCAGACGATCACGATTGGCTCCCTGATAAGGAGGATGGCAAAGACTTTATCATACGACCCTCAACCACCTACGAGATCTCCACACGGAGCAACTGCTGCCCAATGAACACATAGTCACCGTGATGCAAGGGCACCTCGTCGTACACCCGGGTGAAGGTGCCATTTTTTGATCCCATGTCGTGCAGGTTGAAACTGCCGTCGCTTCCAATGGTGAGTTCGGCGTGGTGGCCAGAGATGAAGGGATCATCGGGAAAGTTCACGTCGCAATGCTCGCGCCCGATCGTGAGCTTGTCTTCGCGCGCGCGGTAGATCAGTCCGATGTCACCGCCTCGAAGCCGCTGAATCAACTTAATTTTTGAGGCGCGCCGGGGGCTTGCGTAAAAGTACGTGCCTTCTGCGTCAGGTTGCGGCCCCATATCGGGCGCCACCGCTTCCACCTCAAGCAGCTGCTCGCCCACCAAGAACACCGAACCGGATTCCAAAGGTGTGGGCTGCTTGATGCGCATGAACACACCGTTGATCGATTCTTCGTCGCGCACGAACAGGCGGTTTTCTTTGTAGAAGAAGTTGGCATGCCGGGGCGACAGCAAGGGATCGTCGGGGAACAAAATGGCGCCTTCTTCGCGACCCGCGATGTGCTCGGTGCCATTGAGCTGATAGGAGACGCCGTCCGGGATGTCGCCGCGAACCAGAATCAACTTGGCCCGCCCGGGCGCCTGAACGCCCGAGAAGAACATGGTTTTGCCACCCGAGGCCATAGGGGAGGCCGGTGGTGCCACTTCAACGCCATCCATGCGTTGGCCGCATTGACCGCAGAAGCGATCATTAACGGGCACTTCATGGGAGCAGGTTGGGCAGATCTTCACTGACATGGCCGAAATTCCCCCGATGCCGCCGGTGGGTTCCGGGGGCGAGCTGGTTTGTGCAGATGGGCCAACAAATGGATTAAGGCCGATTCCAACGGCGGCTCCGCATTCAGAACAAGTGGTGACGCCCAAGGCCAACAGTGCATCACATGCGGGGCAGACAAGGCCAATGGACATTCTTACCCTCGGATTTTCCACTGGATTTGCGGAGTGTCAATAGAATCCCGCCGCATTGCGTTTCTGAGCGCGTGTTCGCAAGTTCTGACGGGCGCTTTATGGCTGCAGGAAATCCCGCACGCCGCTGCGGCTCGACCCCTGTTGCAGCGCCAATGTCAACCGGGCCCCCGCGCGCTCGGCGACCTGCGGGTCCCAGCTAGACGCTGGCCGCATCGCCATTCGGACCAGGTCCCGGTCCTCTTCCAACAGGCCCGTGGCCGTGGACCAGGTGAGGCGCGGCTCTTGGGTGGCCCAGGTGGCGGCCATCCACCCCTGTAAGTTCGAGACGTCGGCGGGTGGCAAAGGCAAACGCCAACACGGTGGCTCTTGCGCTTGCGCCAAAGCCGCCAGTGCCATGCGGCTGCGTGGCTCGTGGGCCTGCAGCGCGACCGTCCAAAGCGCGACGCGTGCGGGGGCCGTTCCCGTACGCGCAAGCCCCCACGTGGCCCCCATAGCCAAAAGCTCGTTGCTTGAACTCGCAAGGGCCTGCAAGCGCAGCGGCGCATCGGGCGTGGCCAACCATGCAGCGGCCATGGCTTGTAGGTGAAACGGTCGGGTTGCATCGGCCGCCACGGCAGCCACAGCGTGCATCGCCTCGGGCGCACGAACTTGGCCAAGCGCCCAGATCGCCATCAGGACTTCGTCGCTGGACCGAGATGCGAGGCCTCGCTTGAGAACCGCTACGGCCTCGCTCTGTGAGATTTGGTTTTCCCCGGGTGGGGCGTGGCCCCGTCCCGTTGCACAGGCTGCATTGCCCAAGGCGTATAGAGCCAGCACGCGCGCCTCCGAGGACGCCGCCCAAGCCGCTTGCACCAAGGAGTTTGGTAAGCCGCCCCCCAAACGCCCTAGGGCCCACAATGCTGCCAGCGCCCTCGGCTTAGTTGCCGTCGCGCCGGCTTCCGTTTCCAACCACGCTTGGGCCCGCGCCACCAGCACCGCGCTAAGACCGAAAGAACCGGTTAATCCTGCCAGGGCGATCCGCTCCGGTTGGGGCTCGGTAGCAAAAACAAGGTAGCGCCCCAGCGGCGCCAGCCCGGTTTCGATCAATTTCTCTAGTTCGGCTCGAGCGGTGATCTCGCTGTCACCTGCTGCCGCCGCTGCGGCGGGGGGAAGCAGGTGTTCCAACAAACGCAGATGAATCTCATCAGCATCGGTGTGGCTGGGCCAATGGGTGGACACCACATGTTCCAGCAAAGACAAGCAAGGCTGCGAGAGACAAACCGCAAGCAAACGTTCCCACCAACGGACCGCATTCGCCGGTTCCGTGTGGGTGGCGGCGACCCCCTCGGCAAAGGCCTGCTCCCAGTGCCCCTGCCGGGCGTGCATCTGCAGCCTTGCCCGCACAACGGCTTCGTTGTTCGCATCGCCAACGGCATCAAGCGTGGCCCACGCGCGCGACAGCGCGTTGAGGTCTGTTATTTGTTGGCGCTCTTGAAGCTCGGCCAATTTGACCGCCACACGCGCCTGCGGGGTCAACGTTTGCGCTTGCTGCAGCAGCGTCTCGGCCAATCGCAAATCACCTCTTGCCGTGTGCAAGTCTGCCATTTCGACCAGCGCCCACGCTTGATCTGCGGGCGCTGGAGCCGGCGTCTGGGCAACAAACCGCTGCAGCCAGCGCAGCGCCGCGGTGGCCTGCCGACTTTGTTGCAAGGTGGCGAGCGCCAAGCGCACAACCGCAAAACTCCTGGGGTGATCAGTTTGCGCTTGCGCGAGCGTTGCCAGCGCGTCCTCGGTCATGCCCAAAGTGTTCTGCGTGGCCGCCAGCAGCAAGCCGGCTTGCTCGCGTTGGGAGGCGGAGCCCGCCTGGTTCCAGTTGTCCCTTAGATCACCCAACCACGCCTTTCTGCCGGTGCTTCCCAGCTGCGGTGCCAAGGCGATCATCTTGGCATCAGCTTGGGCACGGGTGGCTTCATCGGGCGCGGCCCCCCGAACCTCGGCCCAATGGGAAAGCGCGATTTCGATGTTGCCTTGAGCGGCTTCCACGCGGGCAAGCTCACGATGAGCGTCTAGCTTGCCGGGGCCGGTGGTTAAATTGGGTGCAAGCGCCACGCGGGCTTCGTCATACAGATTGTGATCCGCAAGCACGCTGGCCAGCTCGAGTTGCGCGCGCCAACGAGGTTTTTGCGCTCGCAGAAGCTTTTGCCACGTTTGCACAGCCATCGCGCGACGGCCTTGCCGGTGGTGAAGTTCTCCCAAGCCAAGGATTCCGGGCGCAAAGTGCGGGTGCCTCTTCACAAGCCGTTGCCAAACGGCCAAAGCTTGTTCTTCGTCACCCGCGGCCAGATGTTTGTGGGCTCGTTCGACCAGCCCCTGACGAAATTCGAGGTTCAAAGCCGCTGGCTTGGAAGGCGCGTCCGCCGGCGTGGGCGCCCAATAGCCAGCAAGCCGCGGGGCGGGGGGCAATCCCTCGGGCGGGGGGGCGCCGGCCCGGTCGGCCGCATCGTGCGCTTCCAAGAAGCGTCCCATCAATGTGTAAACCACGCTGAGATGTTGCCAAAGGCGTTTGTTGGATCCGTCCCGCAGCAAACGCAGGTGCCACGCGTCTGCCAATAAGCGCAGTTGACGGGTTTGTCTGCCAAGGCGCAGCAGGCGTTTGAGCGCGGCGTCGTTGGCCGTCCCAGGTGCCAACTCGAACGCACGCAAGTGCAAGCGCAGAGCTTGTTTCGGATCGGAGGCGGCCTCCCGTCGCTCAGCCACCGCGACGAGCGTTTGCGTCAACAGTTTGCGCGGACCAGGGCCGAGGGCAAACTCCGGCGTGTCTAGAACGGCTAGGGCCTCTTCAGGTTGTCCGTCCGCAAGCAGCCAATGCGCGAAGGCTCCCCGTGCGTTTGCTGATTCGGAGCGGTCCTGGGCAGATTGGCCCAGTTGTTGGCCAATCTGCCGCCAAAGCGCGATGGAACTCGTGCGCTTGATCTCGGAAAACAGCGCGTGGTCGTAGGCTGCGCCGGTGAGCATCCGTGCGGCTGTGCGTGCCGAAAGCCGCTTGGGCGTGGGCGAGGGCGACCAGGGATCCGAACGCGATTCTGCCTCCGCGACGGC
>JBBSJE010000222.1:0-10297 GCA_038257535.1 Polyangia bacterium | reverse complement strand
CGGTTCTGAAGAAATTTTTGTGGGCAGCCGTTTGCGCGCGAACGCCATGGACGGCGATCAAGTGGAAGTGTCGTGGTGGGTGGGACCGCGCGGCCTCGAGGGGCAGGTGCAGAAGATCTTAACCCGCGGGCGCACGAAGCTCACGGGCACGCTGGTGCAAAAGGGACGCAGCACACAGTTGCAGCCAGACGATCCCCGCATTGGTTTCGCGGTGGAACTCACCGGCGAATTGCTGGGAGGGCAACCTGGGCAAGCCGTTGTGGCGCGCATAGTGAGTTATCCCCACAACGCCAATGAATCCGTGACCGTTCAGGTAACGAAGATTTTGGGCGACCCTGACGATCCACGCACCGAGGTGGAAAAGATTCTGGCCAACGCCGGCATCGAAGACACGTTTCCACCGGAAGTTGAAGCCGAAGCGCAAGCCTTTGCCACGGAGGTGACCGAGGCCGACAAAGTTGATCGGGCCGATCTGCGCCACGTGCCTTTCGTAACCATCGATCCGGAAACCGCGCGGGATTTCGACGACGCCGTGGCGCTTGAGCCGCATGGGCAAGGCTTTCGGCTTTGGGTGGCGGTGGCCGACGTGTCACACTACGTTCGCGAAGGCCGGCCGCTGGACGCGGAAGCGCGCGTCCGCGGCAGCAGCGTGTACCTGCCCAACCGCGCAATCCCCATGTTGCCCGAAGCGCTGTCTTCACACATGTGTTCGCTGGTGCCTCAGCAAGATCGCCTGGCCATGGTGGTGCGCGTTGATTTCGACCGCCACGGCGTTCCCAAAGACGCCGACTTCTGCGCCGCCGTCATTCATTCGCGTGAGCGTTTTGATTATCCGGGAGTGGCGGCAGCGCTTGACGGCGATTTGCGTGGCAAACGCAAGAAATACGAGCCGTATCTGCCGGCGTTGCAGGTGATGGAAGGCTTTGCGGCCGTGCTGCGACGGCGGCGCATGGAGCGCGGCGCACTGGATTTGGATCTGCCGCAAGCGGTGGTTGAGCTGGATCAAGATGATCCACGGCTTGTACGCAACGTGCGGCAATCGCGCAAAGATCCGGGCGAACGAGGCGCTTACGGCATGATTGAAGAGTTCATGCTGGCCGCCAACGAAGCGGTGGCGCGCAGCTTCACGCAACGAGAAGAAGACACACTATGGCGCGTTCACGACGCCCCTAGCTTGGAACGCATCGAAACCTTCTCCACCTTGGCCGAAAGCTACGGCATCGAAGTGGACTTGGAAGAAACGCGCACACCCTTGGGGCTTTCGCGCGTGCTGGCGTCGCTCAAAGGCCACGATGCGGAAAAGGCGCTGTCGTTCCAACTGCTTCGCTCTTTAAAGCAAGCCACCTACGACGTTGTGAACATCGGCCACTTCGGCTTGGCCGCCGGTGACTATTTGCATTTCACCTCGCCAATTCGGCGTTATCCCGACGTGGTGGTGCACCGCTTGCTCAAGCGCAGGTTGGCCAGCTTGGGCAAACCGGCCGGCGGCTTTCCTGCACAGGACGCCCGCCCGCTCTTGCCGTCGCGCGAAGCTTTGGCAGCGGTGGCTTTGGCTTCGTCGCAAACCGAGCGCAAAGCCATGGAAGTTGAGCGAGAAACGGTTGATGTTTATCGCACCTTCTTCATGCGGGATCGCGTGGGCGATTCGTTTGACGGCACGGTATCGGCGGTAACGTCGTGTGGATTCTTTGTAACCATCCCCGAGCCGTTCATTGAAGGTCTTGTCCGCATCGAGGATTTGCCCGACGACGAATATGATTTCGATGAGCGCACGATGCGGCTGTCTGGCGCGCTTAGCGGCAACAGCGTAGCGTTGGGTGAATCCGTGCGCGTGGAAGTGATCAACGTCAGCGTGCCGCGGCGAAAGATTGATCTGCGCTTGGCCGGCGAACTGACGCCGTCCACCGGCGGCCGCCGCCCTGGCCGCTCGCGCAGCCGTTCGGATAAGGCACGCAAATCGGGAAAGCATCAAGCGAACGCGCACGCCAAATCCGGCCCACGCGCGCAAACCCGAAGCAAAACCCGCGAGACGGCCGAGCCAGAGCGCAAAGGCCGAGGCACGGCAAGTCCCAGCAAAGCCGCCAAGGGAAAAACCGCGCGCAAAGCCGGCAAATCTGGGCGCCACGGTCGCCGATAGTCACGGCAGCGGCTATCTTGAAATCCAGTGACCCACGCGCCACGCCCTGACCCCTCGCTTTCAATCCTAGAGGTCTTGCAAACATGGCTGCCTCAGCGGTTCGCCGCGCAGGGGCGGCGCATGCCACCAGATTGTCCGCGACTGCGTGTGACGATCAAAAGCGCGCCGGGACTTCCTGAAATCGATCTGCTGTTCGAGGTCTCGGAAGCCGACATGACGTGTTCATCAGCGTTCAAGCCTGATGATGCAGACGTTTGGGTGCGGCTGTCACAAGCGGATTTTTGCGCATTGTTACACGGCGATCCCGACCTACCAGCGCTGGTTCCCGCAGACCGAGATTTGATTGATCTCATGGTGGTCGATGCCGCGGATTTGGATCGCTTCGCTCAACTTTCGGGCCGCTTGGCTTTGGAGGTTCAAGGACGCAAGCGGCGTCGATTTTGTTTGGACGTTGCGTTTGGAAGCGCGGGCTTCAAAGCCGGGCGCCCACGCAGCACGATCAGCATCGATGGCCCGGCTCTCGAAGGCTTGGTCAATGGCAGCAAAGCCCCGCTACAGGCTTTGCTTGAAGGCCGCGTACGTGTTGACGGCGATCGCGCCTTGGCCATGCAAGCGCTGATGCTGGTGGTGGCCAGCACAGCGCGCCGTTAGTCTATCCGCTCCCCGCTGACGGGTTCAGGCTCGGGGTCCACTTCCGTGTCTGTAGGATCGGCGTCAGGCGCGCCCGAGTCAGGTGCCAAACCAGCGTCAGGCACGCCAGCGTCAGACAGAGGCGGCTCATCACCCGCATCTGTCTTTACGGGCCCTAAAGACAACAATACGTGATGTTGATGCCCTAAAGTATGCGAGGTGGGGCGCACGACCTGCCCACCAGAGATCAAAATCAAAAGCTCGTCCTGACGGACCTGCACGTCGTGCGTGTGGCCCTGCTCATTCGAGCTTTTCAAGATCACGCCACCCACCTTGGGACCGCCATACACGTCCGCATAAGGAAGGTAGACAACGTGGGTGTGTCCATCATCGTCCGACGTGAGAAACGGCAACACGTTGAGGTTGGTTTCTTCCGCATCCTCGCCGCCACACCCCCCAAACCCGGTCGCCATGAACGCCACCATCACAAAGAACTTCACAAACCACGTGTTTTTTCGTGTCAATTGAATGCAATTCATTTTTTCTTCCTCCCCAACCACGTGCCTCGTAGCGCTGCGCCGGTTGCGCAGGCTCAACGCACGCAGAAGGACTAAGCAAGCCCTAGACCAACTCGCCGCCCGGTCCCGAAATGGGTCTGCATGGCGGGACGAAGGTGAGATTTGGTCACGTGGGTCGCCCAAACCCAAGCCGACCGCTACCGTACCGTAGCGAAACCGCTAATTGAGCAGAAGCTTCACGATTAAGCCCGCCGCGGCGGCAGCGCCCAAGCCTATGAGGCTGAGCTTTTGCCATGTGGGCATGGGAATCACGTGCCGGCTGGGATCAATTCCATGACGCGCCAAAAACGCCTGTCCCACGCCGGGCGCAGGCAGCATGGTGCGCGGGGGCGCCGGGCCCCGGGGGTGCGCGGGCACGGTCTCGTGGAGCTTGACAGCCTGCCCGGGCGGCGTGGGGCGGGCTCGCTCATTGAACGCAACCATGTCTTCTATGGTTTTTCCTGGGTCGTCTGCCGCGTCGGGAAACACCGTGGCCGCGGGAACCGTAAGATCGTTGGCCTCAAGCAGCGCACCGCCCGCCTTTTCAAGTTCGGCCAACGCGCGCAACGCCCCTTCTTTTTTGCCGCGTTTGTCGTCAGTGTTCGGGGGCGGCGAGGCGTTTTTGGGCGCCGGCGTGGGCCCATCGCCCGATTCAATGCCCAGCAACGCCGCCACCGCGTGGCCGCGGCCACGCGCAATCTTTGTCAGCGCGTACTCGAGCTGCGACATGGTTTGGGGCCGGCGCGTGGGATCGCGCTCCAACGCCCACATGATTACGTCATCAAGCTCTTTGGAAATGCTGTTGCGCAATTCGCGCGCGGTGCGCGGGCGCTCGCGGCTTTTCTTAACCAACACATCGGCATAGCCCCGCCCCGAAAACGCCGGCTGCCCCGTGACCATTTCGTAAAGGATGGCGCCCACGGCGTAGATGTCTGAGCGGGCATCGGCGGGCTGGCCCTCGGCCTGCTCAGGCGCCATATACTCGGGCGTTCCGATGGGTGTGCCGGGGTTTGTGAGCCGGCGGCCGTTCTTGCCCACAGCCGACGCCTCAAGGCTGCGGGCCAAGCCGAAGTCAATGATCTTCACCCGCTCACCCTGCGAACCGCCCGGCTGCAAAAAGATGTTTTCGGGCTTCAAATCCCTGTGGATGATGTCGGCTTGGTGTGCAGCCGCCAAAGCTTGGCACATCTGAATGCTGATCTGAACCGCGCGCGCGGGTTCAACCGTGCGCTCTTGCGCCAACACTTCGGCCAGGTCGACGCCCTGCAGCTGCTCCATGATGTAGTAGACGAGGCCCTCTTCCGTGGTCCCCAGGTCCGTGACATCAACAATGTTCGGGTGTCCTATCTTCGAGGCGGCCCGGGCCTCAAGCCGAAACCGTTCAACCAAATCTGGGCGCCCCGAGCACGCGGGCTGCAACACTTTCACCGCCACGCGCTTGCCAATTTCAATGTGTTCGGCTGCAAACACTTGCCCCATGCCGCCTTCGCCAATGGGCTCGATGACTCGATAGCGCCCACCCAGCACCCGGCCAAGAAAGCCCTTCGAAAACGCTCGCGAGGGATCGTCCTGGATGTTGTGCGCTTCGGCGGCGCCATCAACCGAGGACGGATCGCTGCGATGCAGATTGCCAGCAAAAGCCGACTGGGAGCCACCCGTGGCGTATTGATGGGCGCTAGAGGGTTGCGGCGAAGGTGGCAGCCCGGGCAGCGGCAAACCACCCACGGTTTTCCTCGGCGGCGGCACCACGGGCCGCGAAGCGCTGGGCCGACGACGCGCGCCCGTATCCGCCTCTTTGCTTTCGCTTCGCCCCACCCGCACGCGCGGCTGTGTGGCCGAATCTTCCCCGGGCGGCTTATTACGAGGGGCCGCCGCTTGCGGCACAGGCGGCGGCGCCACAGAGCGCGTCTCCGGCCGCCCTCGAAACCCCGGGATCATATCGCGCAGAAAGTGTTCACGCTCTTCGCGCTCTTGCACGATGTCGTCGGCATAAATGCCTTCGAGAAATTCAGAGATCCGATCCGCACCCGACCGGGGCGCGATGGTGGCGATCACCTCGCCCAAAGCTTTGCGCATTTGGTCGGCGGATTGAAACCGTTGTTCGCGATCGGGCGCCAGGGCGGTCATCACCACGTCGTCAAGCTCCGGCGTGATCCAAGACGCCCGCGCGGAGGGCTTCACCAGCCGGGGATGACGAACGATGGCCAAAGCCGTGGCAGGGTCCAAACCCGAGATCTGCAGAAACTGTTGCCCTGTGAGCAATTCCCACAGCACGATGCCCAGTGTGTAAATGTCGGTGCGGGCGTCGGCCACCTCTCCCCGCGCCTGCTCCGGGGCCAGGTACGCCGCGCGGCCGTAAACCACGCCCGGTGCCGTTTGCTCTTGTTTCAGCACGCTGCGGGCCAGGCCGAAATCCGTCAGCTTCACGTCACCCACATACCCCAAAAGGATGTTGGGTGGCGCCACGTCCCGGTGAACCAATTTTAGGCTTCCATAGGCGTGCACATACGACAACGCCCGCGCCACCTCCCGCACCACGTGCAGGGCCACATCCAGCGGGATGCGCTGCCGGGTGCGCACACAGCGATTCCAAACGTCGCGAAGGTCTTTGCCCTCCAGGAGCTCCATCGCGATGTAAAATTCGCCGTCCACCTCCCCCGCATCAAAGGTGGTAACCAGGCACGAATGCGACAGCCGCAAAACCACCTTGGCTTCATCAAGAAAGCGGATGGCTTTTGACCGGTCGGACTTTTCCGCAATGACCTTCTTGATCACGCACAGCTTTTCAAAGCCGCCGATATCCCCCCCAGCGGCAATATAGATCTCACCCATCCCGCCCTTTGCCAGCGGCTTGAGCAGCACATACTTTCCAAAGCGCCTGGGATAGCGAGCTGACATGAAACGCTGCGGTGCCTTACCTTACACCTAGGCGACGATCCCGGCGATGATTTCGCTGACCTTCATTGCAGCCGGCGCTTGGCTGATTCAAGGTTGCTTTGCGCCGCCTTGTTGTTTGGGTCAAGTTTGAGTGCATCACCATAAGCCTTTGTTGCCGACGAGAAGTCGTTGAGCTTGAAGTAGGCATCGCCCAGGAGCACCTGCGCGCTCACGCCAGCGCCGGCCCTGGCCCCCTGCTTGGCGCGCCGAACGGCTTCGGCATAGTTTTGCTGTTGAAAAGCCACCTGGCCCATACCCAGGAGCGCCCGCCCACGCAGGCCGCGGCTTCGGGCGGCCTTCTCGAAGGCCGACTTGGCTTCGTCGTACTTCTGGGCGCGCAACAACCGCTGCCCCTGATCCAATTCCGTGCGCGCCATGGCATCCAAAGCCTTGCGGCGCGGCTTGCCTCCTTGAACCGAGATCTGAACTTCTAGCTCATCTGGCGCAGGGGCCTCAAGCTCGCCCTGGTTTTGTTCGACCAAACTCCATTCGTCGGGTGATTCGGGCGCGCCAGGCTCTGCGTTCGCCACCAGCCCCTCGGACTCGGGCCCGGCGGGAACCACCTGGGCGGGCGCCGGAACAGGCACCGCGGCGATGTCTTGCATAGCCGATGTGGCGATGGCGCCGGTGGCAGGGCTTGATTTGACCGTCGCCACTTTCACCACCACAAGCAATCCGATCAGCCCCAACGTCGCGGCGGCGATCACGCTAGACTTGCGCGACAGCCCCAGCGATCCCAGCCCCGTCATGGGTTCGATGGCGCCCACGAAGAAGCCCGTTTCTTTGCGCACCTGCTGAACCTCTGTGGGTGTGCGCCGGCCTACGAAGGCTTCCAGAACCAAACCAATTTCGGCAGCAAAGGCGGCCATCGTCTGTGGGCGCTCATCAGGATTTCGCGCCATGGCGCGTTCAACCAGCGCTTCCACGGTAACCGGAACGTCGGGTCGCACTTGCCGCACCGGGGGTGGCATGATGGTGGCCTTCTTGTGCAAGACCTCCATGACATTGTCGCCCTCGTAAGGAGGCGTGCCGGTGAGCATCTCGTACATGATCGAGCCCAAAGCGTAAATGTCTGATCGTGCGTCCGCCGATTTTCCCGCCGCCTGCTCGGGCGCCATGTATTCCGGCGTTCCCATGGCCACGCCGGGACGGGTCAGGCGGCGTCCGGTGGGCAATGATTCTTCCACCTCCGCCACGCGCGCGATGCCGAAATCCAACACTTTGACAAAGTCGGGACGCCCCTCTTTCGAGATCAAGAGCACGTTTTCCGGCTTTAGATCTCGGTGAATCACCTGCGCTTCGTGGGCCGCTTGCAGCGCCTGGCAAATTTGGTCGGCGATGCGCAGAGCTCGTTTGACAGGCAAGGGCCCTTCGCGGTGAATCAGCAGGCCAACCTCAATGCCTTCGATAAACTCCATCACGAAGAAGAAGGAGCCATCATCGGTGGTGCCCGAGTCGGTGACGTTAACTATGTTGAGGTGCCCGATGCGGGACGCCGCGCGCGCTTCACGACGAAAGCGCTCCACAACGTCGGGCGTGCGGGTGTACGCGGGATGCAGCACCTTGACCGCCACGTGTTTGCCGATCTCGACGTGCTCGGCCTGGTACACACGCCCCATGCCGCCTTCGCCACACAAGCGAATGATGCGGTAGCGGCCGCCCAGCACTGTGCCCACGATCTGAGATTGCGCCTCGGGCGGCGGTGTGGGCCGGGGGCCGTCAATGGCGCGTGTTTCACCCGTGCGCCCAGGCGTTGCGGCCTCCTTCTCGTTGGGCAGGGGCGTTGATGGCTTGCCCTGCGGCGGTCGACCCGGATCCATATGCTCGGTGGAGCCTTTGCGACGCCCCAAGACGGGGGTTTTGGCTTCAAACTCATCCCCAGGCGCCGGTGGCTGAGGCGCCACGGGCGTGCCATGTTTCGGTAGCAACGCGGCGCCGGAAGAAAACAGCGACTCGCGCGAGAGCTTTTCTTTGGCGATGTCTTCGCCAAACAAGCGACGCAAGAATGTGGCCACGTGTTCGCCATCAGTCGATGGATTGGTTTTGGCTTGAAACGCCGCCAGCGCGGATCTTAGCTCTTCACCGGTTTGATAGCGCTCAGCAGGATCGGACGCGAGCGCTTTGAGCACAATCTCGTCAAGTTCTGGTGGAACCCGACCGGTTTTCTTCGAGGGGGGCGTCACACGCGGGCGACGGACACGTTCAAGCAAATCGTCTTCACCCAGGCCAGCCATGCCTGTGGAGGCAGGAAACAACTGTCGTCCCGTGAGCAGCTCCCACAGCATTACGCCTGCCGCGTAAAGATCAGTTCTGCCGTCGAGGCCTTCACCACGCGCCTGCTCCGGCGCCATGTAGCTGACCTTGCCATAGATCACGCCGGGCGCGGTCTTCTCAAGCTTCAACGTCGACGACGCCAAGCCAAAGTCGGTGAGCTTCACTTCACCCGAATACGAAAGCAGCACGTTGGGTGGAGACACATCCCGGTGAACAAGATTCAGGCCGCTAAACGAATGCGCGTAACCCAAACCACGAACCAACTCTTTGGTGATGTGTACCGCCACATCTACAGGAAAGGCAATCCCCTTTTGCGCACAGCGGTTCCAAACCGCGCGCAAATCCTTTCCCTCAATGTAATCCATGGCCAAAAACAACTCGCCCTCGATTTGGCCAGCATCAAAAACGGAAACCAAATTGCCGTGCGACAAACGCACAACCACTTTGGCTTCGTCGCGGAACCGCTGCAGATACCCCTTGTCAGCCAGGTGGTGCAGCGCGGTTTTGATCACGCACAACTTCTCAACACCACGTTCTCCCGAAAGCGCAAGATACAGCGCTCCCATCCCGCCCCGCGCGAGCGGTTTGAGCAGGACGTAAGGTCCAAACTTCCGTGGAAACTCATCTGCGCCCATTGCTTTTCGCAATTCGCCTTTTCCAGCCGGGGCTATGGAAGCAGCCGATTTCATTTTAACAGCGAACCTGCTCTGTTATCGGCGGAAAGGGCCAGTTTCTGTGCCTACCCACCTGCGTGACCTGCACTCTTCTGAACTCTTCCGAACGCTTCTGAAGGCCTTGCGTCCACACTTGAACACCTCTATTGACATGCACACTTGGCCCATTGACGGCACGCTTACCGGCTGCAAACCGCGAGAATCTGCTTGATGTCGGTCTTTCCAGCAATGGCCTTGTCGATGCCATCTTGAAGCAATGTGGTCATTCCCCCTGTGATCGCGGCCTGTCTCACCTCTTCTACGGGCGCCTTGCGCATGATGGTCAATTTGAGCTCATCGTTGTTCACAAGCAGTTCGTGAATGGCCACGCGACCGGCGTACCCACTTTTCCCACATTTTTCGCAGCCCACCCCGTGAAACATGGTCAGGGTTTCGCGCTTGTAGCCCCGGCGGGCAACTTCCTCCTCACCAAACGATTCAAGGATGGTTCCCCATTCGTCTTCGGTGGCTAGGTGTGAGGATTTGCATTTGGAGCATATGGCGCGCGTCAACCGCTGCGCCAGCACGCCCAAAAGCGCGTCGGCGAAGGAAAACGGGTCCAAGCCCATATCCATGAGCCGCGTGACGGTTTCCGGCGCGCTGTTGGTGTGCAGGGTCGACATCACCAGGTGCCCCGTGAGCGAAGCTTCAACGCCTGTGCTGGCGGTTTCTTTGTCTCGCATTTCGCCCACCATGATGACGTCGGGGTCGGCACGCAGAAAGGCGCGCATCGCGGTAGCAAAATCGAAACCAATCTTGGGTTGCACCTGCACCTGGCGAAGCCCCGGCTGCGTGATTTCCACGGGATCTTCCGCGGTCCAGATTTTCGTATCCGGGGTGTTGATGTAGCCTAGCGCCGAGTGAAGCGTGGTGGTTTTGCCGGAGCCCGTGGGGCCCACCACCAACACCAAGCCATAAGGCTTCGACACCATCTTCTTCAGCTCGGAAATGTTGCGATCGCTTAGGCCCATTTTTTCAAGCGGGATCGGCTTTGAGGCCGCCAAGATACGCATCACCACGTCTTCGTTTCCATTCACAGTCGGAATGGT
>JBBSJE010000221.1:0-10343 GCA_038257535.1 Polyangia bacterium | reverse complement strand
TTTCAAGATCGCCCCGTGCCCGACATCGTTGCTGAGGTGGCCCAAGATTTGGGTATGCCCGTGAACATCGAGATGAATCTTGATGGCTACGCCACCCGGCCCTATACGGTGCAGTACCGTGAAACAGATCTGCAATTTGTCAGCCGGCTGCTTGCCGAAGAAGGCATCTACTATTACTTCAAGCACAAGGACGGGCGCCACGCGCTTGTGTTGGTAGATTCGATGCCGAAGCACGAGCCCGCGCCCGGTTACCTCTCAATACCCTTTTACCCTCCCTCCGAAACGGCGCGGCGTGACGAGGAGCATATCAGCGCATGGGAGTTTGATAGGGCACTGGTGCCGGGGCAGGTGGCACTTGACGATTACGATTACCAGCACAAGCGTGTGATCCTATCGCAAATCAGCGCTAACCCCAAGAACCACGCAAACGACCACCTTGAAATGTTCGACTATCCAGGCGGCTATATGACCGGCGAGGATGGTCAACAAGCGATCGCCGTGATGCTGGAGCGAGAGCAGCAAGACCAAGAAGTGGTGCGTTTTTCGGCCAACACACGCGGAATTTTTCCGGGCTGCAGTTTTCGCGTTCGCAACATTGATGAAGTTCCCGAAAGCCAGTCCTTTGTTGTGACGGAGGCCACATACTCCTTGGAATCTGATGCTCTTGAAAGCGGAGGCCAAGAAGACAACGCGTTTCTTTTTCGCGTTGACGGCTTGGCTATGAATGCGCAATTGCAGTTCAGACCTCCACAGGATGGCGGCAAGCCAGAGATGCGTGGCCCCCACAGCGCGATCGTTACGGGCCCTCAGGGCGTGGAAATTTACACTGATCCCGAAGGACTTGGCCGTGTGCTGGTTCAGTTCCACTGGGACCGCTACGCCGACGCATCCCAAAAGAACACCTCGTGCTGGGTGCGGGTTTCGCAACCCTGGGCCGGGCCCGGCTTTGGCTTCGTGCAAATACCGCGCATAGGTGAGGAGGTCTTGGTTGATTTCCTCGACGGCGATCCCGATCGCCCCGTGATCGTTGGCCGGCTTTACAACGGCAAGAACAAGCCGCCTTACAAGCTGCCCGACAACGCCACGCAATCAGGCATGAAGACGCACAGCTCACCTGGCGGCCATGCGGATAATTTTAACGAGATTCGCTTTGAGGACCGCAAGGGGAAAGAGGAGTTGCACGTTCAAGCGGAGCGCGATCACACCGTGTTCGTGAAGAATGACCAGTCGATCTCTGTTGGCCACAACCGTAGTGTTACCGTTCACAAGAATGAAGAAATCGCGATCAAGGAAGAGCGCAAGACAACCGTCACAAAGAAGGATGAGCAGTTTTATTCTGATACACGCTACATCCAGGTTAAGAAGACCGACGAGGTTGAGGTTTTTGAGAAGCGCACAGAAACCTTTCACGATGGCATGATGAAAACGGTCGAAAAGGCCGACGATGAAACCTTCGTTAAAGGCGCATCGAAAACCACAACGGTTGACAAGCAGTTCAATCTGAACGCTCAAGAGCACATCAAGCTCGAGCAAAAGGGCACGCAGCTGTTCTTGAAGGACGCTGCATTCTTAGGCTCTGACGGTGACATTGAGATCAGCAATCCAGGCGTTAGCATCGCGGCAGGGAGTTCCTCGGGCGGCTTGCTTATAGAAGCCAAACAGCAAATTGAGCTTAAATGTGGTGCGGCGTCGTTGATCATGAGCATGGACGGCGCCATCACGCTCAAAGGCGCCACCATGGTGCAACTGCAGGTGGGGCCGAACGCTGTGGCTTTGACACCAGCCGGTACCGATGTGAAAGGCGTTATGGTGAATCTCACGGGCACGGCCATGGTGGGCGTTGTGGGCCCGATCATCAAGGTGGGGTAGGCGTAAAAGTCTATGGATGCGATAGCACAACCCCTTAGCCGGGCTCAAGAAGCCGCTACGGCTTTCGCTCACGACGCGCGTGTTCGCTTGGTTGTGGTGCAAACCGAGGAAGCGCTTCGGCCCGCGGTTTTGGCCAAGTTCGCTGATGCAGAGCCCTTGATGACGCCTGCAACGCTTACGTTTGTTCTTGAGGCGCCCTTTGAGCCCGACGAGGCAAACTGGCCTTTGCGTGTCGAAGAGCTTTTGGAAGAGTGGCAATCGGCATCAGATGAGTTGGTGGCAGCGAAGCTAGAACCATTGCCGGCAATCAATGCCAAGCCTGCCGCCTCGGCGGCAGATTTTGCGGCTTTTGTTCAAACGTTGGCCACATCTGTAAAGGGCCGGTTTGGCCTTGCGATTGTGATGGCTCCGCTTGTTGTTGCTCCAACCGTGGCGGGTCAAATGGTTGTGGATATGGCCGCTTTCGTAAATGCGCCACATTTAGCGCCCGTTCGTTGGGTGACCGTTACCAACGAAGCGCTGGGTCTGAACTCACTCGTGGCGGCTTTGAAGCAAAAAGGCGGCATCTACGCGGCGGATTTTGTTGAGGCGCGTGTTGACCCCGCAGGGGCGCGGGCCGGACTCTCCGCGATGGTTGCGGGCATGAAGGCCGCACCGGTGGGCGCTTCGGCAATGCAACTGGCGGGATTCGCTGGCCCCTCAGTGGCGCCGCCGCCACGTGTTCGCGAAGCGCCCACGCAAACCCCAGATGCGCAGAGGAGCCAATTGGCGGCGCAGGGTGTGCCACCGGGATACGGTGATGTGTCCGCGATGCATGGCCTGCGCATCGCCATCATGGAAGCGGCATTGGCGGCGGGCGAAGGGCGCTTTGCTGACGCTGTCAGCGCACAAAAACGCGCTTGTGACATCACCCAAGCCTTGGGTCTGCACCAAGAGACGGGGCAGATGGAGCTGCTGCTAGGCACCTATGCACTTACGGGTGGGCAAGCGCAGGTGGCGCTTGAAATTTTCACGGCTACCGCAGCCCGTGCGGAAGCGGCGAAGCTGGGCACGTTGGCCTGTCAGGCGAAGATGGCGCAGGGAAGCGCGCTTGCAATGCTGGCCGCAAACCCCGGTCTTTCTCCCGAAGCCGCACGCAATAAACGCATGGACGCGGCGGCGGCGTATGTGGAAGCTGGGAACGTGGGCGCGGCACTTGACGCTTGGGCCGTTGCCGTTGAAGCCTATCGGTTGGGCGGGGATATGTTGGCGGCCTTGAGCGATGTGCCTAGAGCGATCGCCGCGTGGGAGAAAGCCGTGAGTGTTGCGGAAACGGCGCCGCCTGCGGATGTGGCTGGCTCCTCAGCCTTGGATGTCGCGAAGCTTATAGAGGAGCGCTTCCGTGCGGCTGGTCGGCCCTCAGACGCTCAGGCGTGGAAGGCAAGGGCGCAGGCTTTGGCGCTGCGTTTTGAACAAGAGTCGGCGGCGGAGGTGGCGGTCTAATGTTGGTGTCCACCTGGTTTGATCCCGTCATTGGTGTCGATATCCACATCATCATGGTGCCCACGCCCGCGGGGCCTGTGCCCACGCCGCTGCCCAATCCTTTTGTGGGTATGGTGTTTGACCCGGCGGGCTTGGCCATTGGCGCCGCCATGGGTGCCAACACGGTGCTGGTTAACAGCATGCCGGTCAACAACGTAGGCACAACGGTGACCAGTCTCATGGGGGTGCCGCACATTCCTGTTCCGGGCCCTTTCGCAAAGCCGCCCACCAACGACGCTGAGTTGATGTTTGGTGGCTTGAACGTGTCGATGGGCGGCTCGTTTGTTTGTCGGATGGGGGAGATTGCGCTGTCGTGCTTTGATCCATCGGGGCGCGCCCCTGTGTCGGCCGTGATCGCCATTCCCAAGGGCCCCCCGGTGCTTGTGGCGCGGCCACCTGCGCCCGATCTGGCGGCGTTGATGATGAGGATCGCGGGTAAGGCGGCGAAGCAGTTGGCCGCCAAAGGGCTGAAGCTTGGCTCGAAGCTTTTCAAGAAGACCCGCTTGGGCAAGGCCTTGGGCAAACGATTTGAGAAGGTCGCTGCAGTTGTGGCGAAGAAGAAGTCGGTGCTGGGCGATCGGAGCCGATCGTTTTGGGACCGCGCCAAATGCGTGGTTACGGGCCACCCGGTAGATGTTGCCACGGGCCGCATGTTCACTGATAACGTTGATTTCGAGCTGCCGGGCCCGATGCCGCTTACGTTTACGCGCGTATACGATTCATCACTGTCGGCACGCCGGGGCCCGCTTGGGCACGGCTGGTACCACAGCCTTGATGTTGCGCTGTGGGGCGAAACGGGGCGCATCGTTTGGCGCAGCGACCAGGGCCGCGAGATCGAGTTTCCCACCTGGCATTTGCGGGATCGGGTGATGGAGCCAGGCATGTCGCTTTATCACGAGGTTGAACGCGCCACTTTAAGGTGCACGGGGCCGCAGGTGTTTGAGTTGCAAACGGCTGATGGGCTGCTTTTGCATTTTGCGGCTGTGCCTGGTTCACGTGAATTGAAGTTGCTGCGCAAACAACGCAAGGATGGCGCCGGCCATCACTATGCGTACGATGCGCTTGGTCGGCTTGCCACGCTGACAGACAGCGCGGGCCGGGTGGTTGGGTTTCATTACGATCGCGCTGGCAACTTGCAGCGCATCACCGTTGCGACAACCGCCGAGGCCACACCGCAGGTGTTGATGGCGTACGAGGTGGATGCGCAGGGCGACCTTGTGGGCGCAACGGACGCCTTGGGGGGGCGTTGGAGTTTTGATTATCGCAACCACCTGATGGTGCAAGAAACGAACCGCAACGGTTTGTCGTTTTATTTTCTCTACGACGGCGTGGACGCGGGGGCGCGGTGTGTTCGCACCTGGGGCGATGGGGGCATCTATGATCACGCGATCACCTATGCGGGAGCCACCACTTTGGTGGAAGACTCGTTGGGCTTCGTCACGCTCTACAAGCTTGATGAGGCAGGTCAAGTGGTGTCGGTGCTTGATGCGGCGGGCGCTGAAACGAAATACGAGTACAGCCCGGCTGATGGGCAAAAAACAGCGGAAATTGCACCCGATGGCACCGCCACACGCTGGTCTTACAACGACCGAGGTGACTGCATTCATGTTGTAGGTCCTGATGGCGCTGTATTGCTCATTGAAAACGACGAGGGGGGGCGGCCAACCAAGGTGGTGGATCCGCAGCTAGGCATATGGCAGTGGCAATACGATTCTGCGGGGCATGTGCGCGGACGGCGGGATCCCTTGGGGCGCGCAACGCAGTACCACTGGGAAGGGGCTTTGTTGGCGGGGCTCACGGATCCCGCAGGGCAATACACAAGCCTGCAATACGATCCCTCGGGCAACCTTGTGGGCATGACAACGCCCGACGGCACCACCAGCCGTTGGCAATATGACTGGCTAGGCCGATGTGTTGTGGCCACCGATGCCAAGGGCAACGTGCAAGCGCGAATGTTCGATGCTTTGGGGCGCTTGCTGCAGGTGCGCGAGCCGGATGGCAACGAACGCAACTTTGCCTACGACGCCGAAGGCAATGTGGTATGGGCAAAAGATCTGCAGCACGATGTGCAGTTTGCCTATCAAGGCATGAACCGCCTGCGCAAGCGCGAAGAAGCTGGCACCACGGTGCGCTTCGCGTACGACAAAGAAGAGCGGTTGCTGGGGGTGCAGAACGAGGACCTAAAGGTCTACCAGTTTGTTCTGGGGCCCACGGGGTTGGTGGCCGAAGAATGGGGCTTTGATGCCATCAAACGGACGTATCTGCGGGATCCTATGGGCCGTGTCACGAAGGTGATACGGCCGAAGGGCGAAACGTCTGCCTACAAGTACGATCAAGCGGGGCGGGTGGTTGAGGTTGAACACAGCGACGGAACAAAGGAGGAATTCGCGTACCGCGCTGATGGCGCGATGATGAAGGCGGTAAATGGCGACGCGGTGGTGCAGTTCGAACGCGACGTACTTGGCCGCGTAACCAAGGAGCTGCAGGGTAGCGAATGGGTTGCTTCTGAATACAACAACGCGGGCTTTCGCACGCACATTCGCTCATCGAAAGGCTTAAGTCACAGCATTCGCCGCAATGGCATGGGCGATGTACTGGGGTTGTCGGCCCACGTTGAGCGTGGCGGCAATGATTTGCCGTTCGAGTTTTCGCACGTGGATGGCGCGGGTGCGAATGGGTACGAAGCGCATATTGATCGCGACAGCGTGGGCATGGAGCTCGCAAGGCATTTGCCTGGGGGCGTAAGCGCGCGCTGGGAGCGCGACAATTTGGGTCGCCCCGTGCGGCAAAGCATCGAGGTGCAGGGGGAGGAAGTGCGTGCGCGCGTGTACCGTTGGGAAGCCAACGATAGGTTGAAACAAACCTTGGATTCGCTGAGCGGGCCCATTCGCTTTGAACACGATGCCTTGGGTAGCTTAATCAGCGCCACGTTCGAAGACGCCGCCGAAAACGCCGTGCGTGAACTGCGCATGCCAGACGCTGTGGGAAATCTGTTTCGCACCCGCGAACGCCATGATCGCAAGTATGGGCCGGGCGGCCAGTTGCTTGAATCTCACGGGAAAGACGGCGTAACGAAATACGAATACGATCCTGAAGGCAACCTGGTTCGCAAACTGACGCCAGCGGGCGAGTGGAGATATTCGTGGAACGGTGGCGGCCGTTTGGTGCGTGTGGTGCGCCCCGATGGCAGCGAAGTGACGTTTGGCTACGACGCTTTGGGCAGGCGGGTGTGGAAGCAGTGGAAGGAAAAGCGCACGCGCTGGGTGTGGGATGGCAATGTGCCGCTGCACGAGTGGGTGGAGCGGGTGGAAGATGCGGGGGTGGATGGTGAGGGCGGCGATGTTGTGGGTGCTGACGCTGCGGCGCAGGCGCGGCAAGCGGCGCTGTTGCTGCAGCAACCGGCGCAAGGGCCTCCGGGTGCGGCCAAGATTAAAGCGCATCATTTAGCGGCAGCGGCAGAAGGCACGGCTGAGCAGCCGGTTACGTGGTTGTTCGAGCCTGAAAGCTTCACGCCGTTGGCGAAGCTTGTTGGCGACGAAAAGTTCAGCATCATCGCCGATCACCTAGGCGTGCCCACCAGCATGGTGGACGAGCTTGGCCGCGTGGTGTGGCAAGCGGAGATCGGCATCTGGGGTGATCTGCGCGGCGTGCAAGGGGTGAAGGGGGCGTGCCCGTTTCGCTGGCCGGGGCAGTACGAGGATGAGGAAACGGGGCTTTATTACAATAGGTTCAGGTACTACGACCCGGATGGTGGGCAGTATGTAAGCCAGGATCCCATCAGATTGATGGGCGGATCATTCCTTTACTCATACGCTCAAGACCCCACAAAGTGGATCGATCCACTCGGACTTTCTCCTACACACCTTGCTTTATTTTCAAAAGGTTCTAGCGTTTTCGTTCCCGAGTCTATGGTCGAGCGAGGTATTTCGGACTTCGGACAGCTTGGTCGGCCAGATGGGCTTTTCGTAACTACTCCTGACTATGCGGATGCGCTGGAGGCTGGGGCTGGAGGAAACCGCGAGGTGCTTAAGGAGAAATTGGGAATCCCGAAAGGCGATTGGAACCAACCAATCCATCGCATTGACATCCCTCCCCAGGATATGAAAAATCTCCGCATGCCCACAGGGAAAGAAGCCGGAGCCAATGAGAAATGGTTACCCGGCGGCTATACTTCAGGTGGAATGCCTGAGGCAGTGATCGATCCTGTTCCAGACGCAAAAGTGCGCAAATCGCGATGTGTGGCCAAATGATTCGAGCAATAACCAACGTGTGGGGATTGATTCTACTGTACGACGCAGCCACAGATGAGCTTTCCGCGGAGTGTGTCTGCGGGGGTGCCGCAATGTATGGGGTTCGCATCGTACTATCGCCAGCCGAGCGCACTGCACTCAAGGATGGGCGACTTGATTTTCAGAAACTCAGCAAGGAAATGTGCGACTCTGATGACTTCCGCGATAGACACGTGGCTTTGAGTCGGGCGTCTGTCAAAGTGGATTCCATAGACGAGTTGCTGGCTCAAGTGCCCTGAGGGTCACGGCCCGCCATCCGGAAACGCACTTGGCCCCGCACCGCCCCACCACCCGCACCGACGTTGATTAGCTGGGCGTATTTACGCCTTACAAAAGGTAATCAACTGGAACGCCACTCCAAGAATTCGGACTGGCTAGAGGTCTCGCCTGCTTGGGAAAAGCGCTCGCGGACATTTGCAAAGCGGGCATCAGACCAAGGCGATGACGTGCACGTTTTCGTTGACGCGGCTAAAGGCCCAGCACCGAAAAGCGTTTGGACGCGAATAGAAGAGCAAATCCTGTCGAAGAATCCCAAGTGGTCGTCGAAGAGCGTGACGGATACGCGCTTCCGTGGACCGCGTATCCGGTGGCGGAGGCACATCGGCGTACAAAGCTTCAAAAGGAATATGATGCTTGGACGAAGGCCCAAAAAGGCTAAGGCCGCCTTCCTAGGGAACGCGGCCTCGTTACTCCTTCCACACATGGTGGATGAGCTGTCTTCTATTATTACCGCCAAGCCCCCCCTCGTCAAATCGTTTCAATATTCTGACCGCGGCTGCCTCGCCGCGCGCCGTGAGCCTCAACGAATCCCACGTCGAAGAAGCCGCCCTCGAATGGTTCGGCGCCCTCGGCTATGCGATCGGCCATGGCCCCCAAATCGCCCCCGGTGAAGCCTCCGCCGAACGCGACTCATTTGCCGACGTCGTTCTCGCCGCCCGCTTGCGCGACGCCATCCAACGCCTAAACCCAGAACCCAACGCTGGTGGTGCTGACCGACCGCAACGACCTTGACGACCAACTCTTCGGCCAGTTCCAACGCTGCCACGACATGCTGGGGCAGATGCCCGTGCAGGCGGACAGCCGGGAGCATTTGGCCGACCTGCTCAAGCGCGCCAGCGGCGGCGTTGTGTTCACAACCATTCATAAGTTCATGCCCGAGGGCGGCGGCCAAATGGCCGAACTTTGCGCACGCCAGAACATCGTTGTTATCGCGGATGAAGCGCACCGTTCGCAATACGGCTTTGGTGCAAAAGTGAATACGAAGGGCGAGATGTCCTACGGATTCGCCAGCAACCTGCGCGATGCCTTGCCCAATGCAAGCTTCATCGGATTCACCGGTACGCCCATCGAGAAAACCGACGCCAACACGCGCACCGTATTCGGCGATTACATTTCCATCTATGACATCCAGCGCGCCGTGGCCGATGAAGCCACAAAGCCGATCTATTACGAAAGCCGCATCGCCAAGCTGGCGCTGAACGCCGCCCTGTTGCCAAACCTCGACGCCGAGTTCGACGACATCACCGAAGGCGAGGAGCTGACCAAGAAAGAAAAGCTGAAAAGCAAATGGGCCGCCTTAGAAGCGCTGGTGGGCGATCCCAAGCGCCTCGCGCTCATCGCCGCCGATATAGCAACGCATTTCGACAAACGCGTGGAGGCCATCGAAGGCAAAGCGATGATCGTGTGCATGAGCCGCCGCATCTGCGTTGAGCTGTTCAATGCGCTGATCAAGCTGCGGCCCGAGTGGGACGCGGAGACGCTGAAGGTCGTGATGACCGGCAGCGCCGAAGACGGCCCCGAGTGGCAACGGCACATCGGCAACAAAGAAAAACGCCGCAAGCTGGCCAACCGGTTCAAGGACAGCAGAGATCCCTTCAAGGTAGTGATCGTGCGCGACATGTGGCTAACCGGTTTCGACGCCCCCTGCCTGCACACCATGTATGCCGATAAACCCATGCAAGGCCACGGCCTTATGCAGGCCATCGCCCGCGTGAACCGCGTGTTCAAAGACAAGCCAGGCGGTTTGATCGTTGACTATCTGGGCCTCGCCGACCAACTCAAGCGCGCGCTTGCCACCTACACAGAAAGTGGCGGCCAAGGCAATCCCACCAACCTTACCACCCAGGCCATCGCCGTGATGCACGAGAAACACGGCATCGCCTGCGACATGATGCACGGCTTAACCTGGGACAAATGGACCACCGGCACCCCCAGCCAGCGCCTACAACTGATTCCCGCCGGACAGGAGAACATTCTGCAGCAGGAAGACGGCAAAAAACGCTGGGTGCAGGTGGTTTCCGAACTCTCACACGCATTTGCCCTGTGCTCTGCCACCGATGAAGCCACCGCGCTTCGCGATGACGTTTCGTTTTTCCAAGCCCTGCAAGCCGCGCTTAACAAAAAGGCCAGCGACAACCGCAAATCCCCTGAGCAGGTCGACGCCGCGATTCGCCAGCTTGTTTCCAAAGCCATCACCACAGAAGGCGAAATCATCGATGTGTTCACCGCGGCTGGTTTGAAGAAGCCCGACATTGGCATCCTGAGTCCCCAGTTTCTTGCCGAAGTGCGCGGCCTCAAACACAAAAACGTGGCCGCCGAATTGCTGGAGAAGCTGCTCAAAGATGAGCTGAAGGTGCGATCAAAAAAGAATCTCGTGCAAAGCCA
>JBBSJE010000220.1:0-10351 GCA_038257535.1 Polyangia bacterium | reverse complement strand
TCCTTGGCGGCAAGGGTTCATGCGCTGGTGGGGACGGACTTGGAGCTGAACCTGAAGGTGCAGGCGATGCCGGTGGACACGTCGGTTTTCCGCTCGCAAACGCAATCGGCTTCTGCCCGTTCCCACATCGTTTTGGGCGTGGGGCGTTTGGTGCCCATCAAAGGTTTTGATCTGCTGGTGTTGGCTCTGGGTGGGCTGGCGGCCCAATTGCGACCGTCGCTGGTTTTGCTGGGCGAGGGTCCTGAACGTGCGCGGCTTGCGTCCTTGGCCCACCGGGTGGGGGTGCGGCTTCAGATGCCGGGGATGGTTTCGCCCACTGCGGTGCGCGGCTGGATGCAGCAAGCCGCTGTCTGTGTGGTGCCCAGTCGAGTTTTGCCCTCAGGTCGGTCGGAAGGCGCCCCCTTGGTGTTGCGTGAAGCCCTGGCGGTGGGCGTCCCGGTCATTGCCACCGTGCCCCTCTATAAGGTGCAGCCGCCCACCGAGGCAACGCCCGTGGCGGCAGATGTCGGCAGTGTGCGGGCCGCACTGAGCAAGATCTTACGCAGCTAGCAGCGCTAACCGCGTAACGCAGGTGGCGGTTTGGTGCGAAAGTAGTTGCCTACATTGGAATACATTGTACCTGAAATGGCTCAACCCCTTGGATTTGCGTGAGGCCTCGGTCCGGCATGGCTTGTGCAACATATCTGGGTGTTGACAAGGAGCCCCATGAAGTCTCACCAGATTGAAGTTTCCCTGGTTTTGGCTGTCTCTGACGCTGAGGACAGCGTTGGCAGTGATATCAAGACCTTTGCTCAGCACATGCGCGGGCTGGGGCTGTCTTTCGAGATTGTGGCCGTGAACGACGGCTCTTGTGACAACAGCCTGGCGGTTCTGCGCCTGCTGGAGCGGCAGGTGCCGGAGCTTCGTGTGGTTTATCGAGACGTCGCGGGCCGCGCGTTTGTTCGGGGCATGGCCGAAGCCCAAGGCAACGCAGTGATTTTGGCCTCCACCCTGGCGAGGCCTTTGACCTGGGCGCCCCTGGGTTGGGCACTTGGTAGGCTTGACGCTGGCCGAGACGCGGTGGTGTTGCGATCACGCTACGTGGTTGCCCGTCGCCTACCCTGTTTGCCGGCCGTAGCCCGTTCTCGCGGCGCTTGTCTGGCGTTTGAGCGTCGGTTCGAGCGTGAAGCCTATGGCTTGGCGGTTGAGCTTGTGGGACAACGTCGGCCCGTGAATGTGTTTGGCGATTTGGCGGCGGCTATGCGCCGGTTTTCCCTGCCCCTGCCCCGTTTTTAACAAAGGCGCCGCTCCGCAGAGCAGAGATCACGAGTTCGTGGTCGCTCAGGTGGCCTGCTGCTAGGATTGCTGGCTGTGTCCCTGCTGATATCAATTCTGGGTCTTGCCCTATTAATCGTTGTTCACGAGTTCGGGCACTACCTGGTCGCCCGCTTGTGCGGCATGAGGGTCGAGCGTTTTTCCATCGGCTTTGGAAACCCGCTTTACTCATTCAAACGTGGCGACACGATCTTTCAGATTGCCCCCATCCCGTTGGGTGGCTTCGTTCAGATCACGGGCCTCAACCCGCACGAGGACTTTGACCGCGAAGATCCTTATGTATTTCCCAACCGCCCGCGATGGATGCGTTTGGCGGTTTTGGTGTCTGGATCGCTAGCCAACTACCTAACCGCTGTGGTGCTGGCCGTGATCATGTTCGGCCACTACGGCGTTCCGTCGTTGAAGGTCGACAAAGTTCTTCCCAACACCCCCGCCGCGGCGGCTGGCTTTCAGGAGGGTGATGAGCTTATCGAAGCGGGTGGCCAAGCGGTGTCGATGCGCAACCCCATCAACAAGATGATTGCGCAATCGGGCGGCAAACCGGTGGACATCAAAGTCCAGCGCAAGGGTGTGGATCAAATGATCACCGTGACCCCGGAAAAGAAAGACGGCGCCTACTTGATAGGCGTGCAGTTGGCCGGCGGTAGCCTGCATCAGCCCATGCCGTTTTCGGAAGCGCTGGCCGTGTCCGTGATGGTGCCTGTTGATTTGTCTCGACGCTTTTTAGAAGGGTTCTGGCAAATGATCACGGGCAAGCAAAAAGCTGAACTTTCGGGCCCGGTGGGCATTGCGCAACGCATGAAGCAGGCGGCCGACAACGGCATGATGGAATTCCTCGATCTGCTGATCGTGCTCTCAGCCTACCTAGGGTTGTTCAACTTGATGCCCATCCCGGCGCTCGATGGCGGCCGCGTGCTGTTCTTGCTGTTCGGCTCGTTGGGCCGCCGCGACGTAAACGCCAAAACCGAAGCCACTGTGCATATGGTGGGTTTGGTGTTGTTGCTGGGTGTCTTCGTCTTCGTTACGTTCAAAGACATCGTGAAGCTGTTCACGAACTAGCGGGACGTACGCGTGGCAAAACGCGGTTCGCGCATGCACGAAGGCCTGGTGGGCGCCCGTGCGCTTGTGGGCACCCCCTACCTTGGCGACGACAAACTGCGCGCGCAGTACGCCGCCCAGATCGCGCCCCGCACAGAGGCCATGCTCAATCGCGTGCTATCGATGCATTTGCCACAGCTTCGGCCCCAGCGGGTTTTGGATCTGGGAGCCGGCACCGGCATTGTGGGAACCACCTTGAAGGCTCGCTTTGGGCAAAATGTGCATGTGACAGGGGTGGATCGCGTTGCCGCGCCTGGGTTGATCGCGGCCGATCTCAGCCGGGCTGTACGGCCCTCCGGCGTACAGGGGCGCTTCGATTTTGTGGTGGCGGCGCATCTGCTCAATGAATTGCAATCCCTCACGCCGGCGGCGCGGGCGCAGTTGGTGCTGTTTTGGATTCGCGAGTATGCGGAGACCGGCGCCCCGGTGCTGCTCATCGAACCTGCCCTCAAAGAAACTTCCCGCGCGCTTTTGCAGGTTCGCGACGCGCTGGTGGGCGCCGGCGTGTTTGTGCAGGCGCCGTGCCTCATCCAATCGCCTTGCCCCGCCTTGGCGAGCCCCAAGGATTGGTGCCACGACAGCGCGCCCCGTCCCAGCCTGTCGCGGGCCGATTTTTCTTTTTTGTTGCTGTCGTCGCACCCACCGGTGGCGGCTGCGCCCGAGGTGCTTCGGGTGGTCAGCGATGTGAAGCGGGAAAAAGGCCGCCAGCGTTTGTTTGCCTGTGGCGCCTTGGGGCGCCAGCCCTATGTGCTGCAAAGCCGGGATGTTGTGGCGGGCAACGAAGCGTTTTTGCGGTTGAGCCGCGGGGACCTGTGCCGCATCACCGGCACCCGCGCCACCGGCGATGGCTTGCGACTTGATGCGCAAAGCCAAGTTCAGGCTTTGGCCACGATTCCCGGCGTTTGAGGGTTTGGCACGCCTGCCTCCTTGCGGTAGGTTCAGGCCGCCCATGAACCGCCGCCGCTACCTTGTCATCGTTCCGTGTTTGAACGAAGAACAGGCGCTGCCTCGTTTGCTCGATGAACTGGATGCGGCCCGTGAGGGTCTGCGCGACAAGGCCGAGGTGGATGTTTTGGTTGTGGATGACGGCTCCGTGGATAAAACGGCGGACATTGCGCGTGCACGCGGGGTGCGCGTGGCGAGGCTAAGTCACAATCTGGGCATTGGGGGGGCTGTTCAGACCGGCTTGCGCTTGGCAGCCCGCGACGACTACGACGGAGCCATTCAGATCGATGGCGATGGCCAACACCCTCCCGGCGAGATCGTAAAGCTGCTCAAAGCGTTTGAGGACGAAGGCGCCCCCGACCTGGTGATTGGCTCGCGGTTCTTGGAGCGGGCGGGCTTTCAAAGCACCCGCTTGCGTCGGGTGGGCATTACCTGGCTTTCGTTTGTCTTGCACATTTCCGTGCGCCTGAAGGTGGCCGATCCAACATCTGGGTTTCGGTTGTTTGGCAAACGCGCCTTGCAGCTTTTTGATGAAGTGTATCCTTACGATTATCCCGAGCCCGAATCGCTGGCCATCGCGCAAAAGGCCAACCTGCGTGTGCTTGAAGTACCGGTGCAGATGCAAGAGCGCCAAGGCGGTTCAAGCAGCATCTTTGGTCTCAAAGCCGCCTACTACATGCTGAAAGTGACGTTTGCGGTGTTGCTGACCATTGGCCGCAACGCCCACCCTTGGCGCAAGCGCCGATAGTGTTTCGAGATCAAGAGCCATGAACGAAAACTTAGAACGCTACGGGCTTTTCAGCGCCATCTGCTTCCTTTACGCAACGGCCATCTTATGGTTGCTGTTTCGCCGCCGCTTGACGCTACAATCAAGTTTGCTCTACCTGATGTTGATGGTGGGCATGGGCTTTGGCTTCGTGCTGCTGCACTACGTGCCGAACCTCGTAGGCCTGCTGGGTTTTACCTTGCCCGCCAATCTGTTTTTCTCGGCGGCCATTGGGCTGCTGGCGTTTTTGCACCTGATGGGTTTGATGTCGATGTCCCGGCTTGAGCAGCGTTCGATCACGTTGGTGCAAGAGCTGGCTTTGTTGCAGGAACAGATCACACAGCTTCGCCGCAGCGATGCCCCTAAGGTCAGCGCGCCGCCCGCACGCTCAGCCGAATTCTCGGCGCCATGAACACGGTGAATGTTGCCGCCGACGTTCTCACGGTGACCTACGGTGACTGTTGCGCCGTGCTGCCTTTGCTTGCGTCTTTGCAAGCTCAAAGCCACAACGTGGACCGTGTTTTGATTTGGCACAACGGGCCCGAGGCCTTTGCACGCGCGCTGCTTCCCCAAGGGCCGCTGACAATTGAGGTTCACGAAAGCGGCGAAAACCTGGGCTACGGAGGTGGCATCAACCAGCTGTGGCGTATCAGCACGGCGGCGGTCTCAATTGTCGTGAACCCCGACGTTGAACTTGCCGAAACCTGCGTTGAGCGTTTGCTGGAAGCGGCCTGCGAGGCGCCGGAACCCGTGTTGGTGGGGGGAATGTTGGAGGATGGCGAGGGGAAAGTGAACGCGTTTGCCTTGTCGCTGACATGGGACGGCGTGGGCATCAACATTGACCGGGGCAAGGCCAACGCTGACCTCAACGACGAAGCCGCCGCATGGGCCGAATCGCATGCCTTGGCACCTTCAGGCGCGCTGTTCGCCGTTAACCGCGCGCGATGGGAGCACGTGTGCGGCGGGCCGTTGTTTGCAGAAAGCTTGTTTCTTTACCTTGAAGATTTGGCCTTGGGGCTGCGCGTGCGCGGCCGTGGGGGGGGCTTGCGGTTTTGCGCCCAGGCACGGGGCAAGCATGTGTTTTCTCAAAGTACGGGCCGCCGAAGCGCTTTGAAGCTGTTTCACGTTGAACGCAATCGGTTGTGGTTGCAGCGCGCGTTGGGAGGCCGCTTGCGGGCGCTTTCTCTGATGCCATTTACAGGTTTGCGCTTGGCCGCTTACTGGAAAGCTCAGCCGGGGGGTGGGGCGCGGGCACAAAACGCCGACTTGCTTGAAACCTTGCTGCGGGCTTGGCGCGTGGGCTTGTTTGCCCCCTTGCCGCCCGAGCTTTGCACGTATTTAACCGGGGGCCTTGCAATCGCTCTGCGGCCCTATATGGCCCCCTTGCGCAACCAATTGCAGGATCCCACGGCGTGATCAGCGCTTGGGTTAAGATGGTGGCGCATGCAGGGTGAAGATCCTCCCCACCAAGCGCCGCTGACGGATAAGCCTGCGCAGGACGTTCCCGCAAGCGCCAGCGCTCTGTCTCAGCAAGCCTTAAGCCCTGAGCGCTCGAAAACCGATGCCAGGTTGGATCCTCTGGTGGGCACCATCTTGGCAGGCCGTTATGAGGTCATTCGTCGCATTGGCGAAGGGGGCATGGGGGCGGTTTACGAGGCCCGCCACACCGTCATCGGCAAGCGCGTGGCGGTGAAGGTGCTGCTGGAACGCTTGGTGGAAAAGCGTGAGCTGGTAGCGCGTTTGCTGAAAGAAGCACGCTTGGCCAGCGCCATTGGTCACGAAAACATCGTCGACGTTACCGATTTTGGCACCACCGAAGACGCTCGTTCGTTTGTGGTGATGGAATACCTGGAGGGTGAACCGCTGTCGGCGTTGCTGGCGCGCGAAGCCCCCTTGCCGGTTGAGCGATGTTTGCACATTGTGAAGCAAGTGGTAAGCGCCTTGGGCGCCGCGCATGCCAAAGGCATCGTTCATCGCGACATCAAGCCCGAAAACATTTATCTCATTCGGCGCGGCGATGAAGACTTCGTCAAAGTGGTGGATTTCGGCGTGTCAAAGGCGGTTCGCACCGCGGACGAGGGGCCCGAAACCTTGCGCCTGACCCGCACGGGCATCTTGCTGGGAACGCCGCTTTATATGTCGCCAGAACAAGCACGCGGCGACGAAGACATTGATAGTCGCGCTGACATTTGGGCGGTGGGCATCGTGCTTTACGAATGCTTGACCGGCGAGGTGCCGTTTCGCGCGAACAACTACTTGCAAGTGATCGCGCAGGTGCTGAATCACGAGGCGTTGTCCCCCTCAAAAATGTTGCCTGATTTGGGAATTCCCTCCGCGGTGGAAACCGTGGTGATGAAGTCCTTGGCCAAAGATCGGCAGCTGCGCTATCAAGACATGTCTGAACTAGAGCGCGATCTCCAGCGTCTGATCGCAGGCGATCCCAATGTCACGTTCGATGATCCCACAAGCCAAATGCGCGCAGAGCCACCGCGCGTGGGGCCGCGCTGGCACCTGGGAATAGCGGCTGTGTTGTTGATCGGCGCGGGCGTGGCGGTGGCCCTGGTGCAGCCAAACAATGAAGCCGATGACGTTGAAGCGATCACCACCACGCCGCCCCCTTTGGCCGAACCGCTAAGTCCAGACCGAGCCGTTGAGCCCACGGGGGCAAGCCCAGGGGCTGCGACTGTGCCCGAGACGCCGGAGCCCGTGCGTCCGCCCGTGCAACTCGATCCGCTTTCGGTCGCCGAGCCCGCCCCCCCCCAGGCCATCGTGCGTCCGCGGGTGAGTCCCCAACCCTCGAGGCCCGCCTCCTCGCAACCTGTGAATGCGCAGGAAAAGCCCACGCCCGGTGCCAACATTCGGTTTGTGGGCGACGACGTGGCCCCTTCGTCAGACAAGGTGTTCGGACGCAAACGACCGCCCGATGCCGCTTTGCCGGAGGGCAACAAATGAAGCGGCTGCTGCTGTGTTTGGTCACATGGATAACGGTTCTGGGTGGGGTGGCGCAAGCGCAAGCGCCCCTCACGAACAAGGACGAAGCCGCGCGCAATCACTATGAAACGGGCTTGGCGCTGTTCGATGCGGGTGACCGTGAACAAGCTTTGGAGGAGTTTCGGCTGGCTCACGAATTGTTCCCCAGCAACGACGTGGTGTTCATGTTGGCCCAGTGTGAGTACCACCTGGGGCGGCTCAAAGACGCGCGGGCACACTACGAAACTTTCGTGCAGCACGAACCTACCGGGCCCTTGTCAGAAACCGCACGTCTGCGCATTGCTGCCATCGACCGGCGTCCCAGCGTGTTCGTCATCAATACGGTGCCCAGCGACGTTCAGGTGGTGATTGAAGGCAATGGCCGAAAAATCACGGGCCAGGCGCCCAACGAATTTTCGGTTCCCAGGGGCAGCTACACCATCACCGTGAGCCGCAAAGATTTCCAAACACAGGTGCGGCAAGTGCAAGTGGGGATCGCGGAGACCCAACCTTTGTTTTTCAAATTGGATCCCGTGCCCGGGCGTTTGTTGATCACCACCACGCCCCCCCACGCCACCTTGTTTGTGCGCGGCATGCGCGCCGAAAATCCTTACAACCAGCGTCTTGAGCCTGGCGTCTACGAAGTTTACGCGGAGGCCGACAACCACGAAAGCCGTCGCGAAACCGTAGAGGTGGAGCCCGGGCAGGATCAGCGGGTGCGTTTTGAGCTTAATTACGTGCAGCGCAGTGGCCGTTCCGAGCTGATTGCGTTCTGGGGTTTGGTGGGGGCGGCCGCGGCCGTGGGCTTGGTGGCTGACATAGTTGACCCCAATGTGGGCTCGATCGGCACCACCCCCAATCCGGCACCCTTATCGTTGCTGGTGGCGGCTGCGGGTGTTGGCGCCGTCTCAGGTGGGTTTTTAGGTGCACGCCTCACGCCGCATTACATCCCCGACAACAAGGCTATGTTCCGCATTGGCGCCATGGCCACCGGTGGATTGGCGGGCGCTTTGGTAGGCACCGCCATCCGCCCCAACCTAACTTACGGGCTAACCGGAGGTCTTGCGGGCTTGGGCTTGGGTGCGGCCGCTGGACAATGGCTTGATCACCGTGCGCCCAGCTATGGGCGGGTCACTTTGATCCAAAGCGGCGTCGTTATGGGAAGCTTGGCTGGCCTTTTGGCTGTGCCCGCGTTTGGCATAGATCGGGAGTACGCCAATCTCGCCGTTTTGGGGGGCATGGGCGTGGGCCTGGTGGCCGGATTGGCAGGTGCCTACTTCCCCGATCCAGCCAAACATCGCTTGTCGTGGCGGCGCATGGTGCTGATTGACTTAGCCGTTGCCGCCGGCGCGTTTGCTGGCGCGGTTGTGGGAACGATCCCCAATTGCAAGCCACGCAATTGTGAATTTGAAGATACGCCAGGCACCACGCAAAAGACATTGATAGGTGGCTTCGTGGGCTTGGGCGCGGGTTGGCTGTTAACCCGGGGCCTGGACGACCCAGCTTCCGCGCCTGCACCCAACGGGGCGTCCGGTTTCGTGCCCAGCGTTTCTGCGTTGCCCACACAACGGCCCGACGGACGCTGGGAAGTGTCGCCAGGCCTTGTGGCGCGTGGGGCTTTCTGAAGCACGACGATTTTGACACCTCGCTCGCCTTGACGAGCCCGTCTGAGGCGGGCAGCATGCCCCCCACATTGCCCGACGCCCACCCCCCTCGATTGACGTTTGTGCAGCGCCTTTGGGCGCCATGGCGCCAGCGTGTGTCGCCGCGAGCCCGGGTGGCGGTTGGTTTCATCTTGGCTATGAGTGCGGCGTTTTTGCTCACAACCAGCCGCGAACGCCCCTGGACCGACGGCAGCTACGTGTACTTCACCGCCGAACGCTTGATCTCAAGCGGCACCACGAACCTAGACTTCGCCGCCGTGGCCGCGCCCAACGGCACCTCGCAAAGCCCGCATCCGCTTTTGGTCTCCCTGGTGCACGTTCCAGGCGTGTTGCTCAAGCGTGTGTGGTCACTCGCATGGCGCGGTGGCGAGTCCCATCTTCTGGTGCTGGCCTCGCATCTAGCCCCCGCCGTTTTGGCCGCTTGGACCTGCTGGCTGTTCATACAGTTGTGTTTGTTGCTAGGTGTTCAGCGGCGCTTTGCCATCGGCAGCAGTTTGATATTGGCCTTTGGCACCATCCTTTGGGTTTATGCACGTTCACCATGGCCTTCTGTTGTTGAGGCTTTTGTCTACACCGGCTTCGTTCATGCGGCGCTGTTGTGGCTCAAGCGGCAAGAGGCGAAACAAGCATTGGCCTTGGGGTTATGGGCCATCGCGCTTGTCAACGTGAAGTGGTCGTTCGTGGTGTTGCTGCCTTTGGCGATGGGTTGGCTTGCCTGGCGCGTGCGCAAGAGCGAAGTGCTGCAACAGCAATTTTTTCAAAAGCTCTTGCCCTTGGTTGGGCTGGGGTTGGCGTTGGTGTTTGTTGAAAGCAAGCTGCGATTCGGCACTTGGGCCTACGCGCTTGCCACACTTGCCAATGAGCCCATGAGTGAAACGGTGATATTTGGATTGTGGGGTGTTCTGTTTTCGCCCGGCAAAAGCCTGCTGGTTTACAGCCCCCCGCTGCTGCTGGGGATCTTGGGTTTGCGCCTGTTGTGGCGGCGGCAGCAGTTTGATGTTTTGGCTTTGACGGGCGCCACGTTGCTGCCCTACCTGGTGTATCTGGCCAAACTTTCGCATTGGACGGGCGATTGGGCGTGGGGCCCTCGCTTTTGCGTGTTTATGACACCCATGTTGTTGTTGCCTGCTGCGCTTTATCTCGAGCACATCTGGGCAAAGCGAAAGCCGCTGAGGCTGGCTTTCGCAACCGGCATCGTCTTGTTGGGCATAAGCGTTCAACTGCTGGGCAATGGGCTTTACTGGGACCACTACATACGGGTGGCCAAGCACGCGCGACTTTCCTGGTTGGGAGTACCCAACCGCACGGGTGCGCTGATTGCTCCTGGCGCTTCGGAATGCGACCCC
The DNA here is from genome assembly GCA_038257535.1 of Polyangia bacterium. GTDB lineage: Bacteria > Myxococcota_A > Polyangia > Fen-1088 > Fen-1088 > JAGTJU01. The sequence goes on along the minus strand of JBBSJE010000220.1, from coordinate 248 downwards.
TGCTTTGAAGACATTCACCCGATGACGTGGCTGGCCCCGTTTAACCCGCTTGAAGGCCACGCCTGGTTGTTGGAGCATGTGCTCAAAGGCCACGACGCCAAACAAGCTGAAGCCGATGCGGCATGGCACCGTTATACGGGTCTAAGCTTTTCCATTTCCGAGCCCTACAACCGCGCGCGCATTGATTGGTGGTTTTTGAATTTCTTGCCCACACGCACCGGCAAAGGCATTGCCGGCTTGTTGACGCT
>JBBSJE010000219.1:0-10416 GCA_038257535.1 Polyangia bacterium | reverse complement strand
TGAGCTTGATCAATTCCTGTGACGGCGCGGGACGTTGACCAAGCAGATCGAACAGAGCCTGCATGGCTCTGCGCATCTTTTCCGCGTTGACGTTGTCGGTTCCGGTTGGAGAAGGCGCACTGCCGGTGGGAATGAGGGCGTCTTCGGCTACCGGTTCGAAACTGCCCATGCCCGGTTGATTTGTGATGTCCGCGCCGGTGGGAAATCCAGTATCACTGCTGCGCACGCCGAAGGCGTTGGCGTTGATCGCCACGCGAATGAAATAGGTACCAAGGCGCAAGCCGCGAACGAGCAGCCACCAATAGTTGCCCTGGCGGCGAATGAGCAGCTCGCGGCTTGCGTAGATAAGCAGAAGGCCCCAAAACACAAGGCGTTGCTCGGTTTGGGCGGCAAGTTCCGCGTGGCGGGCGGCGTCAACGGATGCCGGGCGGAGGCTGTCCATCGTGGTTGAGATGGTGGCAAGGTCTGCTGGTGCGGGCAGTGGGTTACCGGGCGCAAGCGTGCCGTCGTTCACGGCGTCGATGATGTCGGGCACTGCATCGGGGGCGAAGAAGGGGCGCCCTTGCTTGCGGCCAACGGGACCTAGGGCTCTGGTGAAGCGGCGCCAGTTTGTAGAGATCACGCCGCCCGCGAGCGGGCTTTGCTTGACGAAGCCGTAGACGGTCTTGAGGTCGCCGGCCGCTCGGACGCGGCTATGCAACAGCGAAGTGAGCTGAAGGAAAAGGTTGTTTGGGCGGGAAAGGAAATTGCGCCTCCACAGGCGCTTGGATGCTTCGCGGGCGGCTTGTAGCACCTTGAGGTGAGCATTCACTTCGCGCAGTTGCCCAAGCTGGCGCCACGCGCTTGTCATCAGCTCTTCTTGATGGCGCTGCACCACCTCGGTGCCTAAGGCGGCCGCAACACGATAACGGGGATCGATGTTTAGCTCGTTGAACCAGGGTCGGTTGTTGTTGTCGTTGAGGTTGGAGCGAGCGGCGTGCCAGCGCCCATACATCGCGGGAACGAGCAGCCTTCGTACGCCGGTGGCCGCCATCACTTCCTCGCCCTTTTCGACGATGGGTTTTAGGGCCGCAGCCCAGGCGTTCTTGTCGGCTGCGTTCCAATTGGTGGGCGCCGTGTCGAGTCCCCGCAACGCACCTTCGGCGCCCATGCCGCCTTCGATGCCATCATTGGCGAGGTTTGCGGCAGAGGCCACCGGGGGAAGGTTGAGGCCGGGGGACGAGACGTCCATGCCCCGTAGGCCAAGGTTTGCAGGAAGTGGGTTTGGCGCCAGTCTGCGCGCGAGCTGCTCGAAGCTTCCGGTTTCTCCGGTGGAGAAGGACCACTGGTAGTAAACGGGAAAATCGAGCCGGCCTGTGGTTTGGCCTTCATTCCACGCTGCCTGTAGGATGTCGGGGTTGGTGATTGGATCGACGTTTGGAGTATTTGGGAAGGTGATGCCAAGGCCGGCTTGGCGGCCACGTTCGAAGTAAGGCACGAGCACGGCGTTGTAGCGTTGGCGTGGAACCAGTGTGCGTGGGCAATAGATGCGGGAAAGGCCTAGGCCGGGCGCGGCGCCAGCGGCCAGGGCCGCATCGGCTGTGGTGCCATTGAACTGCGCGTGCGCCCATGCCCACGCTTGCATGGGCTTCGGGGGCAGCGCTGCTCGATCGATGCTGGCCACGGGAAGGGCATTGCTAGCTGAGACCGGAGCGATGCTGCCTTCGTCATCGGTGAACAGCACGAGCATGAGCCAAGGGCGAAGGCGGTCTTGGGATGCGGCCGCGGGTGTGTAGCGCCAAGGGAGGTCGGGGTCGCGGAACTCGACGTACGCGAAGTTGAGGTACTCGGCGTCGCTTTCGTTCGCGACGGGGTAAGTGCGGATGACGGCGCGGGGGTCGAAGCCGATGATTTCGCCGGGGCCGATGAGATCGAGACTAGGGCGGGCGATCTCCGGCACTGCGGCCCCAGGTGAGAACTCAAGCTCAAGCCGCACAACATGTTCCACGCTAGCCGCATTGTTAGTATCGAGACGCAGCTGCCCGAGCCCAAGCCCCTGTTTCAGCCACGGCGCAAAGCCAAATTGTCCACTCTCACTCATGACGATTTACCTCGTACTCAAGGTCCACGACTTCCAAACTCGATCCCGCTGCTACCGTAAACCAGGAGCCGATCCTCGTATCCCCAGATAGCGGCGCCAGGACGTGATCGAACATTTACGAACTTTCCACTCTCGACGTCGAAGTAGTACAAGCCACCGCGCAAATTCACTGCGAACAAAGGGCCATCTCCGCTGGTCCACATGCCCGAAAACCCCACAGTTCCGTCGTCTTTGGTTGCAATAAGTTTGAAGCTCCCATCACCGCTTCCATGAAAAAGCTCGTCGCTGCCTAACACATAGACATCGGTGGGAGATCGGGCGTGAATGGCAACAATCGTAGTTCTATCGCCGAGACCGGCCTGTCGAATCCATGTTCCATTTCCGTTAGAAAACAGCAAGATCCCCAGTGGCCCACCCACATACACATTTTGCGCATCGTATCCCCCGACCGAAAGAAGCTGCGAAAGCGTTCCGCTTCGTTCCTCCACCCACTTGTCGTCGCCTTTACTGCGAAGAATCCCCCCGCCGACCAGGTAGACATTGTCTGGCCCCGACCCCCACACAGCATGGAACCGTCGCCCGGCAAACATAGCCAGCACCTCTTTGTGCCACTCACCGTCTGCCTTCCGACGAAGGACGACGTTCGATTCCACGGCAGCGTAGACGTCATCCGGTCCGCTGCCCCAGATTCCAAGAATCCTCGGCCCACCGGCCACCATGGGCGCCTCATACACCCAACGGGTCCCGTCGAACCGAATGATCCTAGCGCCTGCGCCAACCCCATAGATGTTCCTCTCATCCGCTCCCCAAAGACCGTACAGAGTGATTTGCACAGGCGTCGTTTCCCACTCATAGGTCGGAGGCGCAGGAAAATTGAAGTGGCCCACATTACCACCAGCGCCTGCCCCCATGCCTGCGACGCCTCCCGACCCTCCAGGCCCAGCCCCCGCACCGCCAACTCCACCACTTCCCACAATCCCCCCACCCTGCCCCGCCGCACCCGCGCTTCCACTCGCCCCACCGCTCACCGACATCCCCGCATCAGGCATGTCTGCATCCAAGTTGCTCGAATCGCCGCTCGAGCACGCAAAGGTGCCAAGCAGCCAAACTGCAAACAAGCTCCGTTTCACATTGCGCGTCAGCATCTTGCCATCATAGCCCGGCGTGGGCCTCGTGATTGGGAACAACCGCATGCTGCTTACCGGCAAACATGCCGCGAAGCTGGTTTCGAGCCGACGTCCAGCTGCCTTCCTCTGCGCCCGCTGCCGCCTCCAGCGTCCCCTTGAAGGCCACGACCCATCGCGGAGGATGAAAGGTCACCTTCGGTGCCTTGGTTAAATCAACGAAGCGTTCGGCACCACTCCCGCTTGCATCCACACGCGCACCTCGAGAGCGTCGGATCATGCCGGAAAGCTGACCGGCGGTGAATGTGTCATCCGGTGTTACGGCGCTTTCCACACCGATGAACGATGTTTCATATTCAACGTTCTTCGTAACGATGCTGCCCTCGTCATGATCAAGGCTTCGCAAAGTGAAGCCAGCATCCATTTCCTCGAATGCGGGGGCTGATAACCGCTCGGCGTCCTTCATTTCCTCGAACTGCGCCGGCGCGAAATACTCCTTCACGGAAACGATCGTCGCCGGATCGAATCCAATTTCGCTTCCCTCGATTCTCGCGTCTTGAAGCTTGAAAAGCCGCGCCTCCTTAAGAGGTACCGCTCCGAACCGCTCGATCTTTTGATTCAGCGGCACCACCGTTTGTCGAACCGTTGCGGCACCAAGGGGATCGATTGCCTGCACACCACTGGGTAGCGGCCGCGTTGTGACGACTCTAGATGCACCCTCGGGCAATGCGGCTTGCCAATTGCGCGCGTCGCTCAATGCCGGCCCGAGCCCTGGTGCATCAAGGTTGCCAGCCCACGGATCTATCTCGGGAAGCTCGTAGGTCCTGCTCTTGCCGAAAGTCTTCGAGAACGACAAGCAAGCGTCCCAGAATCGCAAGCTGACGCAGACCTTGCCTTTGATCTTCCACGGGCCCGGGCCGCTCAAGGTCGCGTGAAGATGAACGCCTTTGCCAAAACCACGGTACTCAACCCGAACGCCCGCATCAATCTCGGTTACGAATTGGAACGGCGTGAAGATGAACAGCGCATCGAAGCCGATCCAGCAGTGCAACTTGATTCCCGAGCCCGATGCCTTCAGCTCTGCGCGCGCCCCTACCTGCGCAGTGTTGGAGGTAACAGCGAGGTAAGCTTGCGCTGAGATGCTGGGATTCTCGCCGCTGCCGAATTCAATCTTAATTCGTTCGAGCGCAGGAAAGTTGGGGGGAACCGCAAAGCCGGGATTGAAGCCGCCCACAGCCATCGCGAAGTTTGGCTGCGCACCCCAGTTAAGCCGCATAGCCATGTCGCCGCTAATGGGAAACCCGCCCACGTTCGAGTCGTGCAAGCGCGCGTCGATGGCCAAGTCCTTCGCGGCAATATCCAGCACGCCAAGAACATCCATCTTCATCTTGATAAGCGCCGTCTTGCCCCCCGGCGGCTTCTTCGGCAAATCCGCCCGCACATTGCCCAACAATGACAACCGAAACGGCGCTGGCACCTCAAGCGCCAATCCCAGCTTGCCCTCAATGATGGTGGGCGTTCCCCACCCAATCTTCGCCATCGGCGCAAACACGTGACGGTTCGCCGCAGGCGGAAAGGCGGTGCTCAGGTTCGAGATGATCTCCCCTGCGTTTTGCTGGGGCTTCGCAGGAAACAGAAACTTATCGATCTTCCCCGACCGGACCATGTCTCGCAGCGCATCCACATCGACCGTGCGATTGATGCCCACGAGCCCGCCCACGCCATTCAGCGTGAACCCCAGCCCAAGCTGAATCGCCTGAAACTCCGCCGAGATCAAAATGACAAACGAAAAACCCTCTTGCCCGCCAGGCAGCTTGGTGTCGATAACACCGAAGGCTGACATGGCGATCTGGTTCACTCGAAGTTGCAGGGCGCCGGTGTAGCGGTCGGCGCCGAAGGTGAGAAAACCACTTCCGGAAATTGGGCCGCTTTCGATCGAAATTCCGGCGCCCGTTGGTGCCTTGAAGATGATGCCTACATCTATCGAGCCAAGATTTCCATTCCTGCCCGCTGGTGCCGCCAGAGCGGTTCCGAGTCCTAGCTCGTTGATGGTGACTGCAATCGGTCCAAGCGCCACAGCCAAGTCCGTCGCGACAACGAAAGTTGCCGCCCGGTTCTGCAGTGAAGATTTGAATGTCACCGCGACTATCTTAAGCGGACCCACTTGGATGGAAGTCTCCACCCTCGTGCCATCTTTGTTCCCTCCAACAAAATAGATACCTCGGTCGGTCGCAAACCCGACGCCAAAGTTTGCCGGGAAGGTCGCCCCACCCTCTGGTAGGAGCGAGTTCACGAATCCGTCCTTGGCACTGTCGCGTTGCAAAACGATCGAGGCAGACGACAACTGGAACTCGAAGAAGACAGCGTCCGTTGGTGATTTGCCACCACGCAGGGACCAACGGTCGACTTCGAATCGGCTAGCGTCGGGCTCACCGAAAAGCAAGATAGGCTCTTCTGCCGCAGTGAAATCCACGCCTACGACCAGAGCAGACTGGAAATGAACAGGCGATCCGGTCTCCGTGTCCGCAAGAAACTCTACCGCTTTGTTAGGTCGGAACGATGCCACCACACCGCCATTGAGATCGACGCCTAGCTGAACCGAAGTGGTCAACCCTTCATCGTTGGTGAATCCTTCGAAGGCTGCGCTAGCAAACGGCACGACCGCCAACCCGGGCAGATCGGTAGCGGTTTGCGGTGTCGGATACAAGGCAAACCCCAACTCGAACGACTCCGGATCGTCATCTAGGCGTTCGAACCACAGAGCAATTGCCTGCGGTGAAACATTCGCTGGAACAACAGCGCCTTGGTTCAATGCGGCCACCGTATTGGCCCCAAGCCACCGCTCACCGGATCGCAAACCTGTGGCATGTAGTACCGATTCCAGATGGGCGAACAACCGATCGGATCCAAAGCTGGGCGTACCCCACTGGTATGTACTTTTGAGGAATGCAATCGGGTCAGCAACGAAGTCATCGAACTGGTTCCAATGCACTTGCCGCCGCAGGTAGGCGGGCCGCGCACCAGAACTCGGCTGCTCGGTCACCTCGATCAGCCCGATCAATTGAAGAAGAAAGCCCCAAAACGGAAACGTCCCGAGCAGGTACTCAACAACTAGATAGTCAATCAACGCACCGGGAAATTCCTGTCGAAAAGCTGCATCAAGAGTGACGTCTGATTCAATGGCGTTGATGACCTCGTAGGCTGCCAGGACCTTTTCTAAAAGGGCTGCCACCTCTGTGCTATCGAACGAAGAAGTATTGCTCGCAAAATCGCGCGCGTCGTGGACCACCGAAAGCAGGTTTCCGACTGCCGTTGGCGCCGTGTCGAAGTCCCACCCGAGACGTTCCAAAAAGTCGCGGAGGTCCTCAGGATCGCCGAGCATGTTTACTAACGGACTCAATGCGAGCCCCAGATGCTCCGCAAAGGCCGCGATGGTATCTCTACCCGCCATCTTACCGTCCTAAACCCTGGAGAAAAACCGAACGTCGGTTTCTAGTAGTTCCATATGATTGTCCGGCAACGTCGTCGAATCGCCCCGATGCAGATTCTTGAAAATGCGTTTGTCGTCATCCAGGAATGTAATAGGGACTGCGAGCTCGTACCTCCAACGTTTCCCGGTCACCGCGATTTTAGGTTCATTTTTTTTCGGCTGCGCGAAAGACCAACGATAACCGTTGAAGAACGCGTCAAAATTATTGTAACCACGTTGCCGCCATTCGGGGAAAGGATACTCCCCGCTTCCCTCCCCCTCTGGCAAGAATGCTACGTCGTTCGCAAACGCGCCGCTCAGTCCTGCGAGGTGCCCCGCCCGGTCGGAAAGAGCAGGGATGCTCGCATTGGGATTGTAGGTGACCATGTAACTGAACGGCAGGTCAAGCTTCGACTCGAACGTGACAGGAAAATCGAGAGATTTAATCTTACCGACCGTGAAACCAAGCTTGTATGGAAACGGAGGTGACAACTGAGTGTGAATATTTTTTGGCACGAATGGCCTCAGAAAATCTTTGGAGAAAGTGGAACCTACCGCCGTGCTCGCATCCGGGCCGATCTGCTTTGTCGTTGCAATGAACATATCCAGAAGCGCCTCTCGATTGCCAATGCGGTGGTTTGGATGGGCAAACGCAACGAACTCGTAATACATGTATTCAAGAACTGCGGGCGTGTTCAGTAGCGGCCGAACGCCATGAAAGTGTTTAGGAGCGGTCACATAAAAGGAACCTTGGGGCGGGTTTACGTCGAGCGCCTCCTTAAACTTGGCCAGGAATACAGGTGCTTTCCCGACATTGCACCCTTTGATGTGGAATGAGTGTTCGGCGTTTTCGTCCGGGAAATCGAAGACGCTGGCGTCGATTCCGACGCCGTGGGTGGCAGGCTTATCGATTGCTTCTTGAATCCACTTCCACCGGGTTGATTCTTTTTGCTGCGATGAAAGGCGCACCTCCATCCAACCGCTGCTGCCAGCGTGGGTGCCCAACAATAGGTCGCGCGCCGGCAGCGTTACTCCGGTTGTTAAATGTGTGACGAAACCTTGGACCGTGGGATCAGAGGGGACTTCGACAAGTTCCGTATCCGCCCTGACGCCATCGAAAAGACGACGCAAGTTGTCCGCGTGGCTGGGATTGTTCGCCCGGCCGGAAGTTTTTCCTGGTACGAACCCGTAGTCGACTGGCGGCATCGTCAAGCTCCCGTAAGATGTTTCCGATTTGATTTGGTGGACCTGCGCTATTGCCAGATCGGCTTCACGGGGGGCAGCCACCCCATCGGGCAATAATCGCTTTCCCAACGCCAGCCTTGCACGCCGGCAAGAGCGATTCGGCCTCCTTCGTACTCCGCTAGGTACACCCAGCCCGAAGAATCGAGAGAGAACAATTCTCCCTCCAAGCGCTTCATCTTATAGACCATCGTTCCGGGCGGGACTTTGGCTCTTCCCACGCGCGTCGGGACGTCCTCGAAACATACGGTCGTGTTTCGGGCAGGCACCAAGTTCGATCCCGGGTTGGTAACAACCCGAAGGCGGTTCGTCTGTATCCAGCCCGTGACCGAAAAGAGACCGGGATAATAGTGTTGTACCTTCGTCCAGCTACCTGACCGCTCGACTACCAGCAAGTCGCCGCCAAAGTCGACAATGCGAAATTCGCCACCGGGCTCCGTGTACAGGCGGTTTCCGATGGCGCCTTGCCCTTGGGAAAAAGAGAATTTTGGATAGTCGCTGGTGACTTCGAGCTGGGCGCAATCGAAAGGGAGGTTGCGCAGTGTTTGGAACCCGACCTGGACATCCATTCGTCTTCCGCGTATCCGGGCGACCTGGGCCGCGCCGCGGGCCTGCACTGAAAGAATCCCTGCGAACATCTCAGTGGGGCGTAATGCTAAACTCGCCCAAGGGGCGGACGGCGTTGTGACAAACTTGAAGGGACGCGTAACGACGAGTCGGCTCCGGGCTTGTTGGCCGGATATCGTCAATTGCAAGACCCCGGATTCAACCAAGAACTGGCGTGTGCGAACATAGGTACCCGGCACCTCTATTCGAGCGAAAGAAACGTTTTCAACAGGAAATTCGCAGGTTGTGTCCGCGATTGCCGAATCGGGACAAATTGCCATCGCGATCATCGGCCATAGAAAGAGAACGCCTCCCCGAAGTGTGCCCGCAACAGCTCCCTTGGTAAGCATAGCTACCGGGTCGTTAGCCGTGGTCATGCACACCACGCCAAATTCCTCCCCCACCCGGCACAAAAATCCCGCTCCCCAAACCGCCATCGCGTCGTGGTTTCGACATCCTTGAACAGCCGACTTTCGGAGCCCATCGGAATGTTTGAGCCCGCCTTCTGGCGCGCGAGTTGTTGAAGAAAACGTTGTTGCACTTCTGAATCGCTTGCAGGGAGAAACACGACGACAAGAACGTGCGAGGACGGTAACGCAAGTACCTCCGCTTTGCGACACAAAAATATCCCAAACGGACCAGTGCGTGCTGGGCGCAACTTTTGAGACCAAGATCTGTACGCATTGCGACCACAATGTGAATTACCCCTTTCTACGCGCAAAAAGACTAAAACTTCCCGGCATTTGAGGTAACCCCAACCTCAGCCCATAAAGCCGCGTCGCGTCACCGATTCCCGACTAATCCCCTCCTGCACAATGAAGACCATCCGTCTGGAATCATCAGGCGCAGCCGTCCGGCGGCGGCAGATTTCCTGATCGGCCCATCGCGCTTCAGGGGGGCAGCCGATGGCGCGTTCAACTCCGCCATCGACGATGCGACCAGAATCTTTCAGCAATCCAAAGGCCTCGTGGTGGACGGCATCGTTGGCAACCGCACCTGGGGCGCCGCCATGTTGATTGGCCTCGACAAATTGGCCGACGACACGCCTGGCAAACACGGCCCCAACTGGCCTCCACGTCCGCACACGCTCAAGCCCCTACTTGGCCACAACGCCCCGCAACCGCGCCTTCGAGTTTCAGTACACGCCCACCGAGACGAACCGCGAAGCAATCACCAATCGCTGGCACAAACACAACCTCAGAACGATTGAAGTGCCCCAGCTTGCGCGAATTGCAAAGCGCCGGAAGCGCTCGTTCTTGACCGTACACAAGCGTGCCGCCGATCAACTTCGCGCCTTATGGGCGCAATGGGAATACGAAGGCCTTCTATCTCGCATCGTCACCTTCAACGGCGCATGGGTCGCGCGGCTCATCCGTGGTGGGCACGTGCTCTCCAATCATGCATAAGGAACCGCGCTCGATGTCAACTTCGCCTGGAACCGCAGTGGCCATCGTCCCGCGCTCGTTGGCCGCGAATTGCTCCATTCGCGAACTGGTGCCCATTCTTTCTTTTTGGGTGGCCACTTCGCGAAACGCCCCGACGGCATGCACTTCGAGATCGCGACGAAGCCCAGAGGGCGCCTTCGACGCCCATGCCACCGTCGATGCCATCATTGGGAAGATTAGCGGCAGAGGCCAGCGCAGGAAGGTTGAGGCCGGGAGCCGAGACGCCCATGCCCCGTAGGCCAAGGCGGGCAGGAAGTGGGTTTGGCGCCAGTCTGCGCGCGAGCTGCTCACAACTTCGCGGCCAGAAGCTCAATGTTGTCTGCACGCGCTGCCAAGGCCCATTGCGTCTCATCGCCTTGGTGAAGGAAGAAGCGACTATTGCCAAAATACTCGGGGCCATGGGGTTGCCTACGCTGCCGCCACGACTTGCATCGGCAAGGGCGCCGCCTC